>JAJZMI010000087.1 GCA_021798335.1 Pseudomonadota bacterium
AGACGCTCGCAATCCGATAGACGACGTCGCTGGCATACTCGTTCAGCGTGTAGTTGATCGACGAGGAGTAATTGGTGCCGCTGCCGTCGTAGTCGACGCCGAGCCCGCCCCCGACGTCGATGTACTGTAGTCCCGCGCCCAGGAGCTTCAGCTCCGCGTACACGTGCGCGAGCTCGTTGATGGCATCCTTGAGCCGGCGAATGTCCTGCAGCTGGCTGCCCGGATGGCAGTGCACGAGCTGCAGGCAGTCGAGCATGTCGCGTGCCTTCAGCTCGCGCACCAGCTCGAGGATCTCGGTGATGAACAGGCCGAACTTCGATTTCTCTCCCGTCGAGTCGCGCCACTTGCCCGAGCCCTCGGTTACCAGTTTCACCCGCACGCCGATGCGCGGGCGGATCCGGTACCTCTCGGCGTGCTTGAGAATCAGCGGTAGCTCGTCGTAGTTCTCGACGACCGGGATGATGGTCCGGCCGAGCTTGGTCGCGAGCGTTACTGCCTCGATGTAACTGTCGTCCTTGAACCCGTTGCACACGATCAAGCGGTCCGGAGCGTTTTCGGTCATCGCCATCACCGCGAGCAGCTCCGGCTTGGAGCCCACCTCCAGCCCGAACCCGAATGCCGCGCCGTAGCGGTACACCTCTTCAACCACCAGGCGCTGTTGATTGACTTTGATCGGAAACACCGCCGCATAGCGGTTGCGATAATCGTTCTCGGCGATCGCCTGGGCGAACGCATCGTGCAGGTGCTTCAGCCGATGCGCGAGGATGTCCGAGAAGCGCACCACGACGGGCGTGGCGAGCTCGCGCAGCTTCAGCCCCTCGATCACCTCGTAGAGGTCGATGTCGCTGCCGGGTTGCGTATCGGGCCGCACCACTACGTGTCCGGCCGCGTTGATGCCGAAGTAACCCTTGCCCCACTCGTTGACGTGATACAGATCGAGGGAGTCCTCGATGCACCAGGGGGCGGTCGGGTTGTACTGGCGATTGCCGATGCGCTGGGGGTCTACGGCCACGGCGGTGTTTTCCGTGCGACGAGCGGGAGTGCGTTGCGCCCGCACGATATCAAAACGGGGCGGCAGCGATAGTCCCGCGCCGAAATTTTTTCGGCGTACCGAGCCGGCCTCACCGCGTCACCGGATGGCGCGGATCGCGGATCCACTCGCTCCAGGAGCCGGCGTAGAGGCGCGCGCCGGGCAGTCCCGCCACGCTCAGGGCAAGCAGGTTGTGGCAGGCGGTCACACCGGAGCCGCACATGCAGATGACCGACGCGGGCGCACGGTCCGCCAGCGCCGCAAGAAAGCGCCGCCGCAGCCTGGCCGGCGGCAGAAAGCTCCCGCCGTCGAGGTTGTCGGCGAACGGCAGGTTCACTGCCCCGGGGATGTGGCCGGCGAGCGGATCGAGCGTCTCATTTTCACCCGCGAACCGATCGGCGCCGCGGGCATCGATCAACAGGATCTCGCGCCGCTCGAGCCGGCCGGACGCCACCGCCTGCTCGATCTCCTCGGTCCGCGCCAGCATGTGCGGGTCGGGCTGCCCGTGGAAGCGGCAGGGCGCGGCGGGGGCGGGTGCGCCGCGCTCGAGCGGCAGACCCTGGGCCTCCCAGGCCACGAGTCCTCCGTCGAGCACCGCCGCCCGCTCGTGCCCCATCCAGCGCAACAGCCACCACAAGCGCGCGGCATACGCGCCGGGCCCCTGGTCATAGGCCACCACCTGCGTGTGCGCCCCGATACCCCAGCGCCCGAAGGATTCGGCGAGCGCGGCCGGCAAGGGCAGCGGATGGCGGCCGGTGGCGCTCGAGGGCGGACTCGACAAATCGCGCTCGAGGTGCGCATAAAGCGCCCCGGGGATGCGCGCCTCGGCGTACGCCTGCTCGCCCCACTGCGGCCGGGTCAGATCGAAGCGGCAGTCGAGGACCGCGAGGTCGGGCTCGCCCAGCCGTTGCGCGAGCTGCGGCGCGCTGATGAGAGTGTCGAACATGTGCCTGCCACCATTCTATGCCGCGAGCGCCGCATGGGATCGGCGCACAATCAGTAATAATCGCTCCGGGGGCGAACCCGGTACAATTCCTGGCGCAAAATCACCTAGAGGGGCTCATGGCGATCGAGGTCTACTGGGGCAGCGGGAGTCCGTATGCATGGCGGGTGCTGCTGGCGCTCGAGCACAAGGGGCTACCGTACACCGCGCATCTGTTGCAGTTTTCCAAGCAGGAGCACAAATCCCCGCACCTGCTGCAGATGAACCCCCGCGGCCGCGTGCCGGTGCTCAAGGACGGCGAGTACGTGTGCTTCGAGTCGCTCGCCATCCTCTACTACCTCGACCGGAAATATCCCCATCCGCCGATCTTCGGGACGACGCCCGAGGAAGGCGGCACGATCATGCGGGTGATCAGCGAGTACCAATGCTACATCGAGCCGCACCTGCGCACGATCACCCACGCGGTGTTTTCCGGCGGCGTCGATCTGCGCGCCGATGAGATCACCCGGGCGATGCACGTGGTGGCCAGTGAGGCGCGCACCATCGAAGGGCGGCTCTCGAAGTCCGATTGGGTCGTCGGCGAGCGTTGCTCCGCGCTCGACATGGTCATTTTCCCGGGCATTCAGCTGTTGAGGCGCGCGCTCGAGCGCCCGGCGGCGCGCGAACTCGCCTCGCGCTTCCTGCCCGTGGAGGTCAACTATCCGGCGCTCGGGCGCTGGCTGGCGCGCATAGAGGCTCTGCCCGGCTACGAGCGCACCTATCCGCCGCACTGGCGCGCGAGCTAGGCGCGGCGTTTCACCTGCCGGCGGGCTTTGATACTCTGGCTCGCGCCCGCGCGGCGGGCAGGTCGGCGCCGTGGGCTGCGGCACCGGGCGATCACTTCCGAGATTCGTGAGCGAGATGAGCGAACACAAGATCCACGTCGAATTTCCCGGTCGAATCATCCTGGTTGGCTTCGGCAGCATCGGACAGGGCGTTCTGCCGCTACTGCTGCGCCACCTCGGTGTGCGCGCCGAGCGCATGACCATCGTGACAGCCGAGGACACCGGCGGCGCGGAGGCGGCGCAGCTCGGCGTACGCGTCATTCACGAGGCGCTCACGCGCGAGAGCTACCGGCGGGTTCTCGGCCCGCTGCTCGGCCGCGGCGACTTCCTGGTGAACGTTTCGGTGAACGTCTCGAGCCTGGCGCTGGTGAAGTTGTGCTGGGAGAAGGGCTCGATGTACCTCGATACGTGTATCGAGCCCTGGCCCGGGGGTTACACGGATCCGACGCTGCCGGCCGGGCGCCGTACCAACTATGCGCTGCGCGAGGAAGCCCTCGCGCTGCGCCAGGGGAACGAGCGCGCCCCTACCGCGGTGCTGACGCACGGCGCCAACCCGGGTCTCGTGTCGCACTTCGTCAAGCAGGCGCTGCTCGATATCGCCGCCGACACCGGGGTCGAGGCCGGCTCGCCCGCCTCGCGCGCCGAGTGGGCCGCGCTTGCGCGCGAGCTCGGTGTGCGCACCATCCACATCGCCGAGCGCGACACGCAGGCCGCCAACACACCGAAGCAGCCGGGGGAGTTCGTCAATACCTGGTCCGTCGACGGGTTCGTGAGCGAGGGCTCGCAGCCGAGCGAGATCGGCTGGGGCACCCACGAGCGCAACTTCCCGCGCGATGGCAAGCGGCACGAATCCGGCTCCCAGGCCGCGATTTATCTGCTGCAGCCGGGAGCCGGCACTCGCGTGCGCACCTGGACGCCGCTGGCCGGATCCTTCCACGGATTCTGCATCACGCACGCCGAGTCGATCTCGATCGCGGACTACCTCACGGTGCGCGAGGGCTCGCAGGTGCTCTACCGCCCGACCGTGCACTATGCGTATCACCCGTGCGACGCGGCAGTGATGTCCATTCACGAATTCGCCGGCCGCAACTATCTGCAGCAGGAGCGCCAGCGCCTGCTGCGCGAGGAGATCACCACCGGGATCGACGAGCTCGGCGTGCTGCTCGCCGGACACGGCAAGAACGCGTACTGGTATGGCTCGCAGCTCTCGATCGAGGAGGCGCGAAGGCTGGCGCCGTGGAACAACGCCACCAGTCTGCAGGTCACCGCGGCAGTGCTCTCGGGCGTGGTGTGGGCGATCGAAAACCCCAACCGCGGCATCGTCGAGCCCGACGAGATGGATTTCCGGCGCAACCTGGAGATCTGCCGGCCCTATCTGGGGCCCCTGGTCGGCCGCTACAGTGACTGGACGCCCCTGCATGAGCGCGGCCGGCTCTTTCCCGAGGACATCGATGTCGCTGATCCGTGGCAGTTCAAGAACGTGCGGGTGACCTGGTAGGGCCAATACCGCGCCGCGGGCGTCCGGGATGCCGCAGGCACGCGGTGCGGCCGCGCATCCCTCCCGGAACGCCGGCCGGGAAGCCCCGGGCAGGCTCGATCGCCGGTTTGCGGCTGCGGTGTCGGCGGGAGAGAGCCGCGCGGTGGCCGCGTTCCCTCAATGAGACGGGTCAGCGGCGTATTCGATCTCGACGATGACGAAGCGGCGCAGGCCGCCTGGCAGCTGCACGCTCACCTGCTCCTCGAGCCGCCTGCCGAGCAGCGCGCGACCGAGCGGGGAATCCATGCTGATGTAGCCGGGCTCACGGTCGATTTCGTCAGGCCCGACGATACGGTAGCGCGCGTCGTGTCCATCCTCGAGCGTCTCGAGCGTGACCCAGGCGCCGAAGTAGACCCGCTGCGGGTCGGCAGGCGGCTGATTGACCACCACGAGGATCTCCAGGCGCTTGCGCAGGTCGCGCACCCGGCGGTCGATCTCGCGCAAGCGGCGCTTGCCATAGGTGTATTCCGCGTTTTCGGAGCGATCGCCCTGGGCGGCCGCCTCGGCCACCGCCCGGGTCACCTGCGGGCGCTCGCTGCGCCAGAGCCTCTCCAGCTCCTCGCGCAGCCGGGCGGCGCCCTCGGGGGTGATGTAGGGGGATGAGGGCGGTTGCGGCGGGCGGTATCGGCTCATGCGCTGGGGACGGGTCACGGGGCCGCCTGAGCGCGCGCCCGGGCCACATAGTGCCAGAGGGCGGACATTCTGCGTACCGCTTCACGGTGGGGACTGTCGCCATCGACCTACACTGACCCCGTGGCGGCCAAGTACTACACGCATTTCTTGACCGGCGGCGCGGGAGCCGAGCCGGTGGCCGCGCATGAATGGAGCGGGGTGGTCGAGCTGCGTGAGCCGCTGCGGGACCGGCGCGAGCTCGGCGAATTGCGCGTGTTGCTGGCGGTCAATTTCAATCTGGACTCGGAGGACATACGGATTCTTCATTGGGCGCGCCTTCACTGAGTCCCCCTGTGGGCGGACTGCCCCCTCGCGGAAAGTCCGCTTTATAGCCCCGGTCCGTGCAGGATCGGGGCATTTTTATGTCCGCCCCGACCCCGTGCCCCGGCGACCTGTCATAATGTGATTCATGAAGCGCGCCAACATCAGAGTCATCTTCGCGGTCTGTCTGTCCGTCGCCGGGCTTGCGGGCGCTCCGTGCCCGCGGGCCGCCGCCGCCCCCGCCGCTTTGCCGGTACCGGTCCAGACCGAGCGGTTCGTGCTCGCGCCGGGACAGGAGATGATCGGCCGCGTGCAGATCGTGCGGATCAAACCGCACCAGGTCCTCGCCGACATCGCCCGCCTGTTCGATGTCGGCTACGACTCGATCAAGCGCGCCAATCCCAAGGTCAACCCGTGGCTCGCTCCGGTGGGCACGCGCGTGATCGTGCCGACGCAGTTCATCCTCCCGGATGCGCCACACGTGGGTATCGTGGTCGATATCGCCGCGATGCGGCTGTTCTACTACCCGCCGCACGCGCCGGGGCGGCCGCAAGTCGTCATCACGCATCCGGTCGGGATCGGCAGGCTCGGCCACCCCACGCCGACGATGGTGACACGCGTCACCTGGCACCAGGCGCATCCCGCGTGGATCGTGCCGCGCTCGATCCTCGCCTCGCATGCCCGCCGCGGCACGCCGCTCCCGCGGGTGGTCGCGGCCGGTCCGGACAACCCGCTCGGCAACTACGCACTGCACCTGAGTTATCCGGAGATCCTCATTCACGGTACCGACAGACCGGCCGGAGTCGGACGGCGCGTCAGCCACGGCTGCATTCACCTGTACCCGGAGGACATCCGACAGCTCTTCAAGATGGTGCCGAACGGCACGCCGGTGCGTGTCGTCAATCAGCCGTTCCTGTTCGCCTGGCAGAACGGGCGCCTGTACATGCAGGCCTACGGTGCGTTGCAGGATGACAAGCGGCCGTGGAAGACGGACCCCACGCTGCTGAGGCGCATGTTGCCCCGCCGGTGGGTCACCGACCTCACGCGCTCGGACGAGAAGATCGATTGGACGCGGGTGCGGCGCCTGGTGGACGATCCCAGGGTCGTGCCGCTGCCGGTTTCGGGCCGGGGCCCGGTGCCCGGGGGAATGGTGGCGACCCTGGTGCAAAACCGTCTGCCCCTGGGGTCGGCGTGGAATGGCCGGACGCATCTGCCGCTCACGACCGCCCAATTCGACAAGGTTCTGAACCAGATCCGTTCGAGGGCGACGCCGAAGGACCCCGCGGCCGCCGATCCTCCCGGAGCCGCGCTCACCGGCAAGGTGTCCGCGCGGCGCGCCGTCCAGAGGCTCCGGTCACACCGGGCGCTGTGAGGCTCCGCACGGCGGCTCTTGTGTTACAGTCGCGGGGTATCGAAAAGAACAACATTGGGGCGACACATCGTGGCTGAGGGCGGTCCGAGCTTCTCCCTCGAGTACGACGAGACTGAGCCGGCGGCCGCGTATCGCCCGCCGGTGACCGCCTTCGTCGGCCGCACCCTCAAGGGGCCGCTCAACCGAGCGGTGCCGGTGGCGAGCTTCACCGAGTTTCAGCAGATCTTCGGCGGCTTGTGGCAGCCCTCGAGCCTGTCGTACGCCATCGAGCAGTTCTTCGCCAGCGGTGGCGGCCAGGCTCTGGTGGTGCGCGTCGCCAACGGTGGGCATGCGCCGACCGTGACTCTGCCGGCGGGCGCCGAGGTGTTGCGGCTGATGGGCCTGCAGCCGGGCTCGCGGGAGTACCTGCGGGCGTCCGTGGATTACGATGGGATCGCCGAGAGCGAAGGGCTGTTCAATCTTGTGCTGCAGCGGGTGCGTGCAGCCGGCTCCGAGCGGGTGGAGGACCAGGAGATATTCCGCCGGGTCTCGCTGCAGCCGGACTGCGAGCGGTTCATCGTCACTGTGCTGCAGCGCTCGCAGCTGGCGCGAGCGGTTGCTCCGCTGCCGCAACGCCGCCCGGACCGCACGGGGCCGGGGGCAGGCGGATTCTCGGTCGGCTACGTCGCGTCGAATTCCGATGGCGATGACGGCGGGCCCCTCACGGACTACGACGTGATCGGATCGGCGGCCGATGGCACGGGATTGTTCGCGCTGCGCACCGAGGTTTTCGATTTCCTCTGTATTCCGCCGCTCTCCCGCGAGCAAGACGTCGGTCTCGGTACCCTGCTGGTCGCGGCGCGTCTGTGCCGCGAGTGTCATGCGTTGCTGATCGTCGATCCGCCGAGCGACTGGACCTGC
Source organism: Pseudomonadota bacterium (assembly GCA_021798335.1). GTDB lineage: Bacteria > Pseudomonadota > Gammaproteobacteria > Steroidobacterales > Steroidobacteraceae > 13-2-20CM-66-19. The sequence goes on from JAJZMI010000087.1 coordinate 7,540, forward strand.
CCGCAGGAGGCGATCGAGGCGATGCGCAACTGGCCATTCCGCAGTGACCACGCCGTCCTGTACTACCCCAGGTTGCGCGCCTTCGACCGGCTGCGCGGCCGGCACGAGACCTTCGCCTGCTGCGGTGCAGCCGCGGGCTTGCTCGCGCGCGCCGAGGCGTACCGGCCGCTCGGGAGCCGCGATGACGAGGCGGTGCTGCGCGCCGGGCTGCTGCCGGCGGTCGAAGTCTCGCCGGCGCAGCGCGTGCGGCTCGCCCAGGCGGGTATCAACACTCTGGTGGCGGTCCGTTCCCCCGATATTCCGCCGGTGAGCGCGCGTACGCTCGCCACGGGCGGCAGCGGCTCGCCCGACTGGAGATTCCTCTCCGCCCGGCGTCTGGCGCTGCGCATCGCGGCCAGTGTCGAGCGCGGGACGCGTTGGATGCTGTTCGAGCAGAATGCGCCCGTCACCTGGGCACGCGGCCGCTCGCTCGTGGATGCCTATCTGGCGCGATTCGCGGCCGAGGGCGCGTTTGCCGGCGCCTCGGCGCAGGAGCGCTACTTCGTCGTATGCGACGAGCGCGTCAACCAGCCCGATTCGGTTGCCTTGGGCCGAGTCAACCTTCTGTTCGGCATCGCCGCGCGGCGTGCCGGGGAGTTCGACACCTGGCTGGTCAGCCACCAGCCGGCCGCCAGCCGTGCCCGGCCGGTCTCGGTCAACCGCCTGGCGACCCGCCCGTCGCGCGAGCAGCCCGCCGAGGCGGTGATGGGTCACTAGCGGCTTGCCGAGGACTATGGCTTAGACCGCGTTTTGCCGGCATCATTGTGCGATGAGTGATGCAGTGCCTTCGGCCGAGGAGCACCGCGGCGCGCCGGTCGCGAGTGTCCCGCAGCGGCACGTCGTGTTTTCGCATGGCCAGGCGAGCGGACCGTGGGGGCGCAAGATCACCGCGCTCGCCGAAGTGGCCCGCGGCGAAGGATACGAGGTCCATTCGGTCGATTACCGCGGGCTGGATGCGCCCCGGGAGCGCATCGCCCGGCTTGCCGAGTACTGCAAGGAACTGAGCGGGGAGCTGGTGCTGGCCGGCTCGAGTCTCGGCGGCTACGTGACCGTAGCCAGCGCCTCGGTCCTGCACGCGCGTGGCGTCTTTCTGATGGCGCCGGCGCTGTATTTCTCGGATCTGCCGCCGCTGCGCTCCGGCATCGTCGATTGTCCCGCGGCGGTGGTGCACGGCTGGGGCGACCAAGTCGTGCCTTACGAGCACAGCGTGCGATTCGCTCAGGGCTCGCGCGCCGCGCTGCACCTGCTCGACAGCGATCACAATCTGCACAACCAGATTCGCTACCTCCAGAATCTATTCGAGTACTTCCTCATTGCGCTCGATCTGCCCGCGCCGGGCCGCGAATAAGACCCGCAAGGGATCGGGGTAACCGGCGCCGGGTCCTGGCGCTGACGATCGCATGAGCTGGCTGTTGCATCGAGTACTGGCACTTTGGGTGCGCTACAAGATCCTCCCGGAGGACGGTGAGGCTCGCCTGCGCGAGCGGCGGCGTCCGGTCTGTTACGTGCTCGAGCAGCGCAGCGCGGTCGATCTGGCGGTGCTGCAGAACGTCTGCGAGCGAGTGCATTTGCCCAGGCCGCGCAGGCGGCGCTTGCGCCGTCGGGGCGAGCGGCCCTCGTATCTGTATCTCAGCCGCGTGCGCGGCTTCTGGAACGAGCGTATCGATCGGCGACCGCCGCCACAGATCGAGCAGCTGTTGCGCCTGCTCGAGGCCGATCCCGATGCGGACTTCGACCTGGTGCCGGTGTCGGTCTATTGGGGCCGCGCGCCACTGCGCGAGAAATCGTGGCTGCGCCTGCTGCTTGTGGAGAACTGGGCACTCTCCAGCCGCGTGCGCAAATTCCTGCAGGTGCTGATCAACGGCCGCGACACGCTGGTCGAATTCAGCGAGCCGGTCTCACTGCGCAGCCTCATCGGACAAGACAGCGGGCTCGCGGTGCGCAGCCGGCGCATCACCCGCGCGCTGCGCGCGCAGTTCGTGCAGCGGCGCGCGGCCCGTATCGGTCCGGATCTGTCCCACCGGCGCACGGTGGTCACCCGGGTATTGCGGACCAGCGCCGTGCGTGCCGCCGTCGTTCAGTTGATGCGGGAAAAAAAGATCACGCGTCGTGCCGCGCTGCGCGAGGCGGCCGGCTACGCCAACGAGATCGCCGCGAATTACTCGCACGCGTTCGTGCGTTTCCTCGAGCGGGTGCTCACCTGGCTGTGGAACCGGCTGTACGACGGTGTGACCGTGGGGCATCTCGAGACGCTCGAGCGGGTCGCGCAGGGGAACGAGATCATCTACGTGCCCTGCCACCGCAGCCACATGGATTATCTGCTGCTCTCGTACGTCATCTACGTCAACGGCTATGCGGTGCCGCACATCGCGGCCGGCGTGAATCTGAATCTGCCGGTGGTCGGGCGGTTCCTGCGCATGGGCGGAGCCTTCTTCATCCGCCGGCGCTTTCGCGGTAACGCCCTGTACACCGTCGTGTTCATGACGTATCTGGCGGCCATCATGGCGCGCGGGCATTCGCTCGAGTACTTCATCGAGGGGGGACGCAGCCGCACCGGTCGGCTGCTGCAACCCAAGACCGGCATGCTGTCGATGACCGTACGCAGCTACCTGCGCGAGCCGCTGCGCCCGGTGGTGTTCGTGCCGGTGTATTTCGGCTACGAGCGCATCATGGAGGGCAGCACCTACGTCGGCGAGCTCTCCGGCAAGCCCAAGGAAAAGGAGAGCGTCCGCGGCCTGGTGCGCTCGCTCGGCAAGCTGCGCGAGCGCTTCGGGCGTGTGCACGTCAATCTGGGCGAGCCGATCGCGCTCGCACAGGTTCTGGCGCAATCCGGGCCTTGGCCGGAACGGACCCCCGAGGCGGAGGCGCGCGCCGCGCGTGTCGGTGCGGCCGTGGAGGAGCTCGCCGCCCGGATCATGCGCAACATCAACTCGGCCGCCGCGGTGACGCCGGTCAACCTGCTGGCGATGGTGCTGCTGGCCATGCCACGCCAAGCGCTGCCCGAGATCGATCTGATCCGCCAGATCGATTTATATCGGGCGCTGCTCGGCGGAGTGCCCTACAGCGAGCGGGTCACCGTGACCGAGCTGTCGGGTCAAAAGATCATCGCCTACGGCGAGGCGATGAAGGTGCTGCAGCGGCAGGACCATCCCTCGGGCGATGTGCTGCACATGAGCGATGAGAGCGCGGTCCTGGCCGCGTACTTCCGCAACAACGTGCTGCATCTGTTCGCGATGCCCTCCCTGCTGGCGTGCGTGTTCCTGAGCAACGCCGAAGTGACGCACGAGGAGATGCAGCGCCTCGGGGGGCGCATCTATCCGTATATCGCCGCGGAACTGTTCCTGCGCTGGAACGAGGCGGAGGTGCCGGACGTGGTGGCGCGCGTTCTTGCCGAGCTGGCCCGCCACGGCCTGATCGAGCGGCACGCTGCACGCGGCGTGTGGCGGCGGCCGCCGCCCTCGAGCGCGCAGGCGATGCAGCTGTCCATTCTCGCGCAGGCGACCCTGCAGACCATCGAGCGGTACTATCTTGCGATTGCACTGCTGCTGCAGGCGGGCTCGGGGACCATCAATCAGGCGACGCTCGAGGAGCGCTGCCAGCTCGCCGCGCAGCGCATCGCCGTGCTGTACGGGCTGAACTCCCCGGAATTCTTCGACCGATCCCTGTTCGCCAATTTCATCGATCTGCTGCGCCGGCGTGGCGTGATCCGCGGCAACGGTACCGGAACGCTCGAGTTCGACACGGTGTTGATGCAGGTCGCGGACGATGCGCAATTCGTCCTCAGCGAGCAGATCCGCCACAGCATTCTTCAGGTCACCCACGTGTGAGGCTTCCATGCATTTCTCCCGACCGCTGTACGAGGGATTGCCGTGGCTGTACATCGCACTCGGTGTCGCCGGGATCGCCGTCAGTTATTTCGTGGCCGAGTCCCGGGCGCTGGCTGCGTTCACCGGCATAGCGGGCTTCGTGGCGGTGCTGGCCGGCACGGTGATCTTGTTGCGGCGGCGTGATTTTCGCGAACTCGGCAGACGCTACGCCGGGGGCGATGCGGCCGAGCCGGATCGCAAGGGGCGCCCCGGGCCCGGCGCGGATCAGGATTGAGAGCGGGGCGAGATCGTCGGAATCTCGAACGGCAGGTCCTCGCCGGCGAGGGTCGCCTCGTCGTGACCCAGCGCCGGAATGCCGGGCAGAGTGTCGGTCATATTCCCGTGCCCGCGCGATGCGCGCTCATCGAGGTACAACAGCTCGTGCTTGCCGATCAGTATCACATCGCCGTTGCGCAGATAATGCCGATGCACACGCTGCGAGCGTACGTACAGCCCGTTGGTGCTGTTCAGATCCTCGATGATGCTGGCCTGGCCGGTGGTTGTGATCTGACAGTGATGGCGGCTGATGAAGCGGCTCTCGATCTGCAGGTCGTTGTCGGGCGTACGCCCGACGATGATCCGTCCGGGCAGCAGCGGCAGCTCCTGGAGCGTGCGGCCATTCTCGGCGACCAGCACACGCGCAAGCGGCGGTACCGCCGGTTCGCGTCCGCCTCGCATGCGCGCGGCGGCCGGCGTGCCCAGGGGCTGGGGGCGCGCGGCATACTCGACCCATTGCAGCTCGGCGACCGCGTTGGCCACGTCCGCGGCGCTGACTTGGTCCCGGTCGGACGTGAACGCCGACATCAAGGCGGTGTCGCACAGGGTATTGATCAGACGCGGGACGCCGCCCGTGTAACGATAGATTTCCCCGAAGGTGTCCGGCGCGAAGATTTCCCGGGCGCTGGCGCCGGCCACTTCCAGGCGGTGCCGGATGTACTCGGCGGTTTCCTCCGACGAGAGCGCGGTCAGATGAAAGCGCAGCCGGACGCGCTGATTCAGCTGCACGAGCTCCGGAGCGTCGAGCTTGGCGTTGAGTTCGGGCTGTCCGGCAAGGATGATGCGCAACACCTTTTCCTTGGTGGTCTCGACGCCCGAGAGCAGCCGCACCTCCTCCAGCACGCGCTGCGAGAGGTTTTGCGCCTCGTCGACCACCAGCAGCACCCGCCGGCCGGCCGCGTACTGCTCGATCAGAAAGTTGTTGAGTGTCGCCAGCAGCTCGCTCTTCTTCATCTTGAACGGCGAGAAGCCGAATTGCGCCAGCAGCGATTGCAGGAAGTCGACCGCCGAGACCTGGGTCTGATTGATCTGCGCGACCACCACGTCCTGGGGGATCTCCCGCAGGAACGATTCGATCAGGGTCGTCTTGCCCGCCCCGATTTCCCCGGTGATCACCACGAAGCCGTCGGCGAACCAGATGGTCGATTCCATGTACGCCTTGGCGCGGGCGTGCTGTTTGGACAGATACAGGAACTGCGGATCGGGGCTGAGCCGAAACGGCAGCTCTTTCAGGTGAAAAGGCTCGATGTACATGGCGGGGGGGTATGCTACGGCAGGCGCACGTGCGAGGCCACCAGCCCCAGGACCGTGCGCGCGAGCCGGTCACGCCGGCCGGGCGAGGACTCGACGAGGGTGCAGTGACCGAGCTTGCGGCCGGGGCGGGGCCGTTTACCGTAATCGTGCAGATGCAGCCCCGCGAGCGCAAGCAGCTTCTCGCGCGCGGGGATCGTGCCGATCAGATTGACCATGGCGCTGTGTCCCAACGGACGGGTCGAGCCGAGCGGCAAGCCGAGAATTGCGCGCAGATGATTCTCGAACTGGCTGGTGGCGCAGCCTTCGATGGTCCAGTGGCCGGAGTTGTGCACGCGCGGGGCCATCTCGTTGGCGAGCAACCGGCCGTTGCGCACGAAGAACTCGATAGTCAGCACGCCTGTGTAGTGGAAGTGCTTCAGGCAGCGCGCCAGATACTGTGTGGCCGTGCGATGCCAGCGGGGCGGGCCGAACGGCGCGCGGGTGACCCGCAGGATACCGTCAGCGTGTACGTTGCCGTTCAGCGGGTAGACGGCCGTTTGCCCGCGCGTACTGCGCGCGCCGATGATGGATACTTCGCACTCGTACGACACCCATTCTTCGTACAGGAGCGGAACGCTGCCGAGCGCCTCCCAGGCGCGCTGCGCGTCCTCGCGGGTGCGGATGCGCATCTGACCCTTGCCGTCGTAGCCCATGCGGCGGGTCTTGAGTACCCCGGGCACGCCGATCTCGCGCAACGCGCGCTCGAGCGCCGCCTGTGAGCCGACCGCGCGCCAGCGCGTGGTGGGGATGCGAAGCCGCTCGAACAGGCGTTTCTCCGCGACGCGGTCCTGCGCGACGGCGAGCGCCGTGGCGGGCGGGCAGATGCGCGCGCGGCGCGCGCCGCCGGCATGCTTGCGCAGCGCCTCGACCGATACGTTCTCCCAGTCGAAAGTCAGCACCTGGGATTGGCGCGACAGCCACTTCAGGATCTGCGGGTCGGTGAACTCCCCGTGCACCACGGTCGCAACCTGGCCCGCGGGCGCTTCGCGCGCCGGGTCGAGGAAGAGAAAGTCGAGCCCGAGCGGATAGCCGGCCAATGCCAACATGCGGCCGAGCTGGCCGCCTCCGATGATGCCGATGGTCATGTGCGGGCCGTGCGCGGGTCGGGTTGGGCGAGCACCGCCGCGGTCTGATCACGGCGGAACGCCGCGAGCGCCGAGTCGATCTCCGGATGTCTGTTGGCGAGGATCGCCGCGGCGCACAGCGCCGCGTTGGCCGCGCCCGCCTCGCCGATCGCGAAGGTCGCCACCGGCACACCGGCGGGCATCTGCACGATCGACAGCAGCGAATCGAGTCCGCTCAAGGCCTTCGACTGCACGGGCACCCCGAGCACCGGCAAAGTGGTCTTTGCGGCGGTCATGCCGGGCAGGTGCGCCGCGCCGCCGGCGCCGGCGATGATCGCCTCCAGCCCGCGCTCACGGGCGGTGGCGGCATATTCGAACAGCAGGTCCGGCGTGCGGTGCGCCGAGATCACCCGGACTTCGTAGGCGACCCCCAACTTGTCCAACATCGCAGCGGCCGCGCGCAGCGTCTCCCAATCGGATCTCGAACCCATGATGATGCCGATCAGCGCTTGCATGGGGCGGATTCTACCCAAGCAGGCCGCGTAACGCGCGAAACAGCGCCCGGCCCGCCGGGCCCTGCCGAGCGGCTCCCGCGGGCTGCTCGGTCCGCGCCGCGGCCGCGAGCGCCGCCCAATGCGATCGATCGAGGTCGGGGTGCAGCGCGGCGAGCGCCTCGAGCGCCGCATCCCCTTCGCCGACCAACCGCGCCCGCCAGTGCTCGGCCCGTTTGAAGCGCTGCGTCTCCTGGGCATCCTGCTCGCTGCGGGCGGCCAGCCTGCGGCGGATGGGCTCCGGGTCGATCTGGCGCATCAGCTTGCCGATGTACTGGCGCTGCCGCACGGCGGCCGCGCGGCTGCGGATCCGGCGCGCCTCGCGCACGGCCTCGAGCAGCGCCGCAGGCAGCTGCAGCGCGGCCAGATCGGCTTCGCGCAGCGCGATCAGCGCCTCGCCGAGGTCTTGTGCGGCATGCGCGCGGCGTTTTTTCTCGCTCTTGCTCGGCGGCTCGGCGCCCGGCTCGGGCGCCGAGCGTTCAGGTGCGGGCATGGGAAGATCCGCTGGTCGGCTGGCCATGGCTGCTACACTAGCGCATTCCGCCGGTTCGCGTGAGCACCGCGGCGGGCGTGCCCGCCGGCACACGCCCGGCGGCGGCCGACCGCGCAACGAGGACTCTTCATGCAACAGGGGCTCGAGCCCAACGCTTCCGCGAGCACGCTTCACGATGCCGTGCGCTGTGCATTGGCGCAAGCCGCCCGACTCGGGGCTTCCCAGGCCGAGGCCGATGCCAGCATCGGGCAGGGACTCGGTGTGACGGTTCGCCTCGGTGAGGTCGAGACGATCGAATATCAGCGCGATCGCGGACTGGCGGTGACGGTGTATTTCGGCAAGCGCAAGGGCGCGGCAAGCACCGCGGATCTGAGCCGCGAGGCCGTCTGCTCGATCGTCGCCAAGGCGTGCGCCATCGCGCGTTTCACCGCCGAAGATCCTTACGCGGGTCTGATCGAGCCCGAGGCGCTGGCGCGCGAGATTCCCGAGCTCGACCTCGACTATCCCTGGGCGCTCGCGGCCGAGGAGGCGATCGGCATCGCCCGGCGCTGCGAGCGAGCCGGCATGGACGTCGATGCGCGCATCACCAACTCCGAGGGCGCCTCTGTCGGCAGTCAGCGCCACACGGGCGTGTACGGCAATTCGCACGGGTTTCTGGCCGGGTTTTCCGCGACCAGCCACTCGATCAGCTGCTCGCTCATCGCCCGGCACGGCACTGAGATGCAGCGGGACTACTGGTACACGGCCGCCCGCGACGCGCTCGATCTGGAGACGCCCGAGGCGGTCGGCGTGCAGGCCGGCCGGCGCGCGTGCGCGCGGCTCGGGGCGCGCAAGCTGAGCACCCGGCGTGCGCCGGTCCTGTTCGCCCCCGAGATGGCTCGTGGGCTGTTGCAACACTTCGTCGGCGCGATCAGCGGCCCGAGCCAGTATCGCAAAGCCTCGTTCCTGCTCGGCGCGGCCGGACAGCGGGTCTTTCCCGATTTCGTGCGCATGAGCGAGCGGCCGCACATTCCCAAGGGCCTCGGCAGCGCCCCGTTCGATGCCGAGGGCGCCGCCACGCTCGATCGGGAGCTCGTCGAGCAGGGCGTTCTGAGTGGCTATGTGCTCGGCAGCTACTCGGCACGGCGTCTGGGTCTTAAGACCACGGGTAACGCCGGCGGCATCCACAATCTGCTGGTGGCGGCGCATGGCGCAGGGGGCGCACATTCGCGCGAGGCGTTGCTGCGGCAGATGGGCCGGGGTCTGTGGGTCACGGAACTGATGGGCCAGGGCGTCAACGGCGTGACGGGCGATTATTCGCGCGGCGCAAGCGGATTCTGGGTCGAGGATGGCGCGATCGTGCATCCGGTGCACGAAGTGACCATCGCGGGGAATCTACGCCAGATGTACGGCGGCATCGTGGCGATCGGCAACGATGTCGATGTTCGCAGTACGATCCGCACAGGCTCGGTGCTGGTCGAAGAGATGACGATCGCCGGGGATTGAGCCGCCGGCAGGCTTGGGGAACGACGTTGACCGGAACCCGCTGCGCGCCCCGCCATCGGCTGCCTCGCCGCGGTACCCGTGCCCTGCCGCGCTAGAGCACCCGTGCAGACTCTGCAGAATCCTCCGCCCCACCCGAATCGGGCCTCTCTGCGCCTGCTTGCCGGCCAGGCGCTCAGCCGCGCAGCCGGGGCCCCCCTGGTGGCCGGCAATCGCGTGCAGCTGCTGATCGACGGTAGTGCGCACTTCGAGGCCTGGGGCTCGATGATCGCAGCGGCGCGCCACGACGTGCTGCTCGAGAACTACATCATCGCCGACGATGCCGTCGGGCGGCACTTTCGCGATCTGCTGATCGAGCGGGCCCGTGCCGGGGTGCACGTGGCGGTGATTCATGACTGGTTCGGGACGTTCGGCAACGCTGGCCATCGGTTCTTTTCCCCGCTGCGCGCCGCGGGTGTTGCGGTGCGCGCGTTCAACCGGCCGCGCCTGGAAAGCCCGCTCGGGTGGGTGGGTCGCGACCACCGCAAACTGCTCGCCGTGGACGGGCGAGTCGGATCGGTCTCCGGGGTGTGCGTCTCGGCCAAGTGGCTGGGCGATGCGGCACACGGCGTGGCCCCGTGGCGCGACAGTGGATTGCTGATCGAGGGACCCGCGGTGCGGAGCATCGAAGCGGCGTTTCGTGACAGCTGGGGCGGACTCGGCGATCCGTTGCCGTTCGATCCGGCGCCGGAACCAGCCGCGTGCGGGGACGTGGCGCTGCGCATCATCGCCACGCAGCCTGCCCATGGCGCGATGTTCCGGCTCGACAGCCTGATCGCGGGCATGGCTACCGAGAGCCTGTGGATCAGCGACGCGTATTTCGTCGGAATCCCAACTTACGTACAGGCCCTGGCCGCCGCGGTGACCGACGGCGTGGACGTGCGTCTGCTCGTGCCGGGCAGCAACAATCTGCCGGCGGTTGCCGCGCTCTCGCGTGCCGGCTACCGCCCGCTGCTCGAGGCGGGCATCCGGGTATTCGAATGGAACGGCAGCATGATGCACGCCAAGACCGCGGTCGCCGATGGCCGCTGGGCGCGCGTGGGCTCGTCCAATCTCAATCTCTCGAGCTGGCTGGCCAACTGCGAGATCGATGCCGCCGTCGAGGATGCCGGGTTCGCCACGCAGATGCAGGCACAGTATTTGAGCGACCTCGAGCGCTCTACCGAGCTGGTGCTGCAAGGTCGCCGGCCGCGGCCCCGCGGGAGCGTCGCGCGCAATTTGCGCGGTGGAAGCTCCTCGCGCGCGGCCGCCAGCGCCTTGCGTCTGGCCAATACGGTGGGCGCCGCCATTGCGAACCGCCGTGTGCTCGGGAATTCCGAGCGTGGGGTGTTGACGGTCGCCGGTGCCGCGCTGATCGTGCTCGCCGCGCTGGGGTTCTGGTTGCCGCAACTGCTGGCGTGGCCGCTGGCGACGCTCTGCGGCTGGTTGGGACTGAGTCTATTGTGGCGGCGCCTCAAACGCGCGCGGGCGCGCCGTTAGACCATCGGACGGTGTGGCTGGCGGCCCGAGGCCCCCGCGGCGGGGTTGGGGGCGCCCGTGCGAGAGCTTGGCCGGGGACGTGGCTGCTGACTGCTGCACGCCTGTGGCGGCTCGGGCTGGCGGGCGCCGGAGGGGCCTCGCGGTGCCCGGTGGAGCGCGCGCATCGGAGCGTTCCTCGCGATAATATCGGGCCTGGAGAGCCTGCCGAGATTGTGGTCAGTTTCCGAGGTGCCGACCATGGAATCGAAATTCATTCTCGTGCTCCTGGCGTCCACCACCGGCGCAACGCAATGCCTGCGCATCGCCTCGGTGGTGGGCGAACGGCTCGGCCAGAAGCTGCGGTTTGCACACGTCGAGATCGGGCCGCGCTCGATCCTGCTGCCCTCGCAGGAGCAGCTCTCGGAGTACGAGGTTGAGCACCTGGTCGATCGCGAGCGTGCGGAGACCGAGAAGCTGAGCGGCATCGTCGCGCAGTGGACCCAGGCCAAGGGCATTTCCGCCGAGTTCGATCTCTACAAGGGCGATGAATGGCGGGTCATGCGGCATTACCGCAAGACGGCCAGCATGGTCGTGTTGGCCGCGCCGAATTCGCAACCCATCGGGCACCGCGAGGCGCTGCGCGCGGCGCTGTTGCGCACGCGTCATCCGGTCGTAATGGTCCCACACACCTGGGAAGGCGGATTCGCCCGGCGGCTGCTGGTGGGCTGGCGGGATGTGCCCCCGCTGCGCCGCGCGCTCGACGCGTTCCGGCCGTTTCTCACCGCCGCCGAGCAGGTTGAGGTGTTGGCGGTCGATCAGGAGGACAGTGTGCTCGAGAGTGCCCGCGCCGCCCTCGGCCCCATCGCCGCCGGTACTCGCTATCGCAGTGTGGTGTCCGAGGGGCGGCGGACCGCGACCGTGCTGCTCGATGCGGCCACGGCGTTCCAGGCGGACGGGCTCCTCATGGGGGCCTTCCGCCGCGGCGAGATCCTGAACTGGTTGGTGCCGGGCACTTCGAGCCGGCTGGTCCAATCGAGTTCAGTGCCGCTGCTGATGCATCCCTGAGGCGCGCGTGCAGCCCTGCACGCGCGGGCCGCGCCGCTACAGCCAGCCCAGACCGCGGGCCAGCATGCTGATTGCCACCAGGAGGATCATCGGCACGAACACCTTCTTCAGGTGTACATTCGACATCCGATTGAGCGTCTTTGCGCCGAGCATCGAACCGCCGAGTACCCCGAGTGCCACCGGCGCGGCGATCAGCGGGTCGATGTCCCCACGTTGAAAGAAGATTCCGGCGGACGCGGCCGCCGTCACACCGATCATGAAATTGCTGGTGGTGGTTGAGACCTTCATCGGCAACCGCATCGCGGTGTCCATCGCGAGCACCTTGAAAGTGCCACTACCGATGCCGAGCAGACCGGAAATCAGTCCCGCCACGTACATCATGCCGAAGCCGATGCGCACGTGCGCGACGTGGTAGGGAATGTCCTGGTGCGTGCGGCGGTCCGAGTAAGTGCCGGGAAGTTTCAGTCCCGCGGCCCACTTGTGGTTCTGCACGTCCCGCGGCAGTTCTTCCCCGAGGCGTGCCACGAGCGGTATCGCCGAGATCAGCAGGACGATGCCGAACACGACGAACAGCACCGTATCGTTCAGCATGGATGAGATCAGGGCGCCGCAGACTGCTCCTGTGGTCGTCGCGATCTCCAGGAACATGCCGACCCTGAGGTTGGTCATTCGATCGCGCACATAGGCCGCTGCCGCACCCGAGGAGGTGGCGATCACGGACACGATGGAGGCGCCGATCGCAGTGGCGAACGATACGTGGAAGACGAGCGTCAGGATCGGCACGATGAATACGCCGCCACCGAGCCCGGCCAGCGCGCCGACGAAGCCCGCGAACACGCTGCTCAACGCGATGAAGACCAGGGAGGCGAACGTGGTGTTCGGCACGTCCGTGAGGCCGGGCTTGCCCAGGTAGGGGCCGATCCCGAAGATGCTGAACAGCAGGATGGCCAGAACGATCGCGGTGATGATGACGTAGGTGCGATCTTTCTCGATCGCAAAGGCGGCAATCGACACCGCGACGCGCAGGACCGGCGTGGCGAGCAGCACGAGCAGGCCGGCGGTGACGATTGCCACCGGCTCGATGGTCTTCAGGCCCGCGCCGACTTGCCCCAGGGTGTCGGGAAATGTCGTGTGGGGCAGCCGGCCCAGCAGGCGCAGCGCGTAGTAGTAGAGGATGCCGCCGAGTATTACTGCTACGCTCAGGAGTACGCCGCCGCGCAACACACCACTGATGATGAGCTCTGTTTTGCGGATGAAGCTGTCATCCGGCCGGCCAGTCCTGTCGTTGATGGTGACGTTTGCCATCCGAGTGCCGGGGTGTATCTGAACTTTCCTCTACTCGAGACCGCTGCAGGGGTGAGAATCCCGGCCGCAACAGTCCCGCTCACGGGGGCGGGCGCTGCGGCGGCGACAGTCTACTGCCGCTGCGAATTTGCGACCCAAAAAAATAAAAAAAAACCTTTAGCCGCGACCTTCAGAGGTGCGCGGCTCACGACCGTATTTTGACAGTTCGCGCGCCGTGCGTGCAGCCCGGCTTTGGGATGTGCGTCGCTGTTTCGCGGCAGATTTCCGCAGCCTCGGATGGGGGCGGCCGCGCCCCACCCGAGCGGCATGGCGGCCGCCGCCGGCGGACATCGGCTGACGGCGCTCGATCGATCAGCCACAACCGCTTCAGCAACTCGTCCCGGTCCGTTTTCAGATGGGCTGCGACGTCGCCAAGAATCGCAGCGAGCGTGCCGACCTCGAGGGGCCATGCGCCGGAATCGTTGCGTGATGAACGGGGGCTGAATCAGCCGTCAATCGAAGATGACTGCCGCTGTGGCGTACGATGCGGTAGCCGCCGCGGCCGAGTGTTCTTGTGAGCTCATTGCCGTCCAAATTTGCTCCCGGCAAGTTTGTCGAACCTACGGTTCTCATCCTGTCCCCGCCAAAACGTCGAGGCCCGCCGGTGGGCGGGCCTCTCTCGTTTTGGCTGGGGGACTAGGATTCGAACCTAGGTAAACGGAGTCAGAGTCCGTTGTCCTACCACTAGACGATCCCCCAAAATTCCATGCGGCACTCGTGCAGCTTTACCTCGTATTGAAGCCAGATCCGCTTTCGATCGCAAGCCACCGCCGGGGAATCAGGATTGCGGGGCTCATCCTGAGCCTCGGCCCTTCGGGCCCGGCGCCGCGCGCGGCCGAAAATCGTTGCCGGCGACCGGATCGAACCCGGGCAAGCGGAGTCGCAGTCCGTTGTCTTGCCCTCCGGCCCAGCCGCACATCCGGGCAGCACGCGTATCGAGCGGATCGCGCCGGGGCAGCCATTGAAACCTGCCTCGGCGAGAGCTTCAAGACCCGGTCAGCGCTTGGAGTACTGGGTGCCGCGGCGTGCTTTGCGCCGGCCGACTTTCTTGCGCTCCACCTCGCGCGCGTCGCGGGTGACGAAGCCCGCGTCACGCAGCGGTTTGCGGTAAGTCTCGTCGTACTGGATCAGCGCGCGGGTGATGCCGTGGCGGATGGCGCCTGCCTGGCCCGTGATGCCACCACCGTCGACCGTGACACTGATGTCGAATCGACCGGTGAGTTCCAGGGCCTCGAGCGGCTGGCGCACGATCATTCGTCCGGTCTCGCGGCCGAAGAATTCATCGAGCGGCCGATCGTTGACGGTGATCTGGCCCGTGCCGGAGCGCAGGTAAACGCGCGCCGTAGCGGTTTTGCGCCGACCCGTGCCGTAATTTTGCTGGACTGCCATTCGATAAACCTCAAAAGATTCCATCCCGGGAGCGTGACGTCTGCCCACTCAAACTCGAGCGGGTGCTCGTCGGGTCAGTGTCCCCGAGCCTTCAGATCGCAAGCGGACGCGGCTGCTGAGCCTGGTGCGGATGCTCTCCGCCGGCAAACACATGCAGCTTTCTGAACATGCGCCGACCCAGCGGGTTCTTCGGCAGCATCCCCTTGACCGCGAATTCGATCGCCCGCTCGGGGTGCTCGGCGAGCAGCTTCTCGAGCGCAATCGACTTGATGCCGCCGATGTGCCCGGTGTGGTGATAGTAGATCTTGTCGGTGAGCTTGCGGCCGGTGACACGCACCTTGCCGGCATTGAGCACCACGATGTGGTCGCCCATGTCGACGTGGGGGCTGTAATCAGCCTTATGCTTGCCTTTTAGGCGATGGGCGATTTGCGTCGCGAGGCGCCCGAGCGTCTTGCCGGTCGCATCGACTACGAACCAATCGCCCCGGACACTGCCGGATTTGGCGAAAACCGTCTTCATATGAGCCTCAGCAGGGGGGCTTCGATCCAAAGAGGACCCGATTCAAAGGGCCGGCAAGTCTACTGAAGGCGCGCGCGCATTGCAAAAAGCCCATGCCGGCGGCCCGTGTCCACGCAGTCAGTTCGGCCCCCGCCGGCGCCCGAAGCTTCTATAATACGTTCCATGGAAGCTTGCCGCTCCTTCGATTCCTGGGTGGCCGCCGCCGACCGGGCGCTGCGGGCCTTGTGGGCACCCGCACATCCGGCACGACCCGTTCCGGGCGGACCTGACGCAGCAAAGTCCGAGCTGACGGCAGGCGAACGGCGGCAAGCCGCATCGCTGATGCGAGTGAACCATGCCGGCGAAATCGCCGCGCAAGCCCTCTATCATGGGCAGGCGCTCGTGGCACGCGATGATGCCACGCGGGAGATGCTGCTGAAGGCGGCCCGGGAAGAGACCGACCACCTCGCCTGGTGTTCGACCCGCCTCACCGAGCTCACCTCCCGCCCCAGCGTGCTCGATCCGTTGTGGTATGCCGGCTCGTTCGCGATCGGGGCCCTGGCCGGCTTGCTGGGTGATCGCGTGAGCCTGGGATTCGTCGTCGAGACTGAGCGGCAAGTCGAGGGGCACCTCGACGGGCACCTAGGGGCGCTGCCGCCGCATGATTATCGCAGCCGCGCCATCGTGGAACAGATGCGGGCCGACGAGATCATGCACGGCGCGCATGCCAAGGCCGCCGGCGGCATCGACCTGCCGTCGCCGGTTCGAGCGCTGATGGGTGCGACGGCGAGAGTCATGACCACGACCGCGCACTGGATCTGATCACGGCGGCGGCCGTGATACCTCTGGTTTTCGCAGCTTCCGGTGCGGTAGCCTTTTACCTGACGAGGTAAATTAAGTAATCTTCTCCTGAAGCCCGTCCACACGGGGGGGAGCCGGCAATGGAAGAAAACATCGTCAAGCCGCTGAGTGACATTCCGGCGATCAATCGGTTCCTCAGTTATTGCCGCATCCGTACCGTTCCTTCGAAGACCGTCGTGATTCATGCCGGTGATCTGCCCGACGTTCTCTACTACATCATCAGCGGCTCGGTCGAAGTGATGATCGAGGACGAGGAAGGCAATGAAATGGTTCTTGCCTACCTCAATCGGGGCCAGTTCTTCGGCGAGATGGGCCTGTTTTTCCAGGACGAGGCAACCCGCAGCGCGTGGGTGCGCACGCGTAACGCCTGTGAGCTGGCGGAGATGACCTACTCGCGCTTCCGCCAGATTGCCGCCGAGAGCCCGGGGTTGGTGTTCGAGCTTGCGACACAGCTCGCGACGCGTCTCGATCGTACCAATCGAAAGCTCGGCGACCTCGCGTTCGTGGATGTGACCGGGCGCGTCGCGCACGCCATCAATAATCTTTGTGAAGAACCGGATGCCATGACGCACCCGGAGGGCATGCAGATCAAGGTCAGCCGGCAAGAGCTGTCCCGCCTGGTCGGCTGCTCGCGCGAGATGGCGGGCCGGGTCCTGAAGGTGCTTGAGGATCAGGGGCTGCTGCGCGCCACCGGCAAGACGATCGTGGTCTTCAATGCCCGGCCGAAGATGCGGACACGTCCGGTGGTCGTCCCGGTCAAGCAATCGGGCAAGCCGGCCCGCCCCGCGGGCTCCGGACCGCAACAGGAAGATTGAGGCGCGCCGCGCGCGCCTGTCTCAGGCGCTGGCGATCTGTGCGCGCATGGCCCGCAGCGTCGCCGCGTAGTCGTCGCTGCCGAAGATGGCCGATCCGGCCACGAAGGTATCCGCGCCGGCTCGCGCGCAGGCCTGGATATTCTCGACCTTGATCCCGCCGTCGACTTCCAGACGTATGGCCCGGCCGCTGGACTCGATTCGCTGGCGCACCGCGTCGAGCTTGCGCAGCGCCGTGGGGATGAATCGCTGCCCCGCAAACCCCGGGTTGACGGACATGATCAGCACCAGGTCGAGCTTCTCGAGCGTGTAATCGAGCCAGTCGAGCGGCGTGCCGGGGTTGATCGCCAGTCCGGGGCGGCAGCCGTGCTCGCGGATCAGATCGATGGTGCGATCCACGTGATCGACCGCCTCGGGATGAAACGTGATGAAGCCGGCACCGGCGCGCGCGAAGTCCGGCACGATCCGCTCGACCGGACGAATCATCAAGTGGACGTCGATCGGTACTTTCGTTCCGTGTCGGTGCAGTGCCTCGCACACGAGCGGTCCGATCGTCAGATTCGGCACATAGTGATTGTCCATCACGTCGAAGTGGATCAGATCGGCGCCGGCGTCCACGACGGCATCGACCTCCTCTGCGAGCCGCGCGAAGTCGGCCGAGAGTATGGATGGGGCGATCCACGGGGTGTTCATGCGGCCGGTCCGCTCAAACGGCGCAGCGCCTCATGGTACTTCTCGCTGGTGCGCGCAATGATTTCAGGCGGGAGTTTCGGACCCGGAGCCTGTTTGTTCCAGTCGAGTGTCTCAAGGTAATCGCGCACGAACTGCTTGTCGAAACTCGGCGGGCTGGTGCCGGGCCGGTACGAATCCGCCGGCCAGAATCTCGAGGAATCGGGCGTCAGCGCCTCGTCGATCAGCGTCAGCGTGCCGTGCTCGTCGAGACCGAATTCGAACTTGGTATCGGCGATGATGATGCCGCGCCGCCGTGCATGCGCGGCGGCGAACGTGTATAGCGCGATGGCGGTATCGCGCACCTTGGCGGCAAGCGCAGCGCCGATCAGTTTCTCGGTTTCGGTGAACGAGATGTTCTGGTCGTGCTCGCCCGCGGCCGCTTTGGTCGCCGGCGTGAAGATCGGCTCCGGCAGTGCCCCCGCAAGAGGCAGGCCCGCGGGCAGGGCGGTGCCGCATACCTGCCCGGTCTTCTGGTAATCCTTCCATCCCGATCCGATGAGGTAGCCCCGCACCACGGCCTCGATCGGCAGCGGCCGCAGCCGCTTGACGATCGCGGCGCGCTCGGCGAGCAGCGCGCGCTCCTCGGGGTTGGTGACCACCGTCTCGATCGCCCGCCCGGTGAGGTGATTCGGCACGATATGGGCCGTACGCTCGAACCAGAATTGCGAGATGCGGTTCAGAACCTGCCCCTTGCCGGGGATGGGGTCGGGCAGCACCACGTCGAAGGCCGACAGGCGATCGGTGGTGACGATCAGCAGCGCATCCGCCCCCACTGCGTAAATGTCCCGAACCTTGCCTGCGTGGACCTTCTCCAGAGCGCGCAGCGAGGTCCGGTAAACGGTTGTGGCAGCCATGCTTGCTACTATAGCAGTGCATGCACGGCCCGCACGTCCACCCTCGTCCATGAAGTACACCGGCAAGGTCGCCGGCGGTCTGCTCGGCTTGGTACTCGGCTTCGGCCCCATCGGGGCCGTGCTCGGGGTTCTGATCGGACATCAGTTCGACGTCTACGCCGAGCAGCGTTCGGGCCGCACGACGCACTCGGCGGCGATCGGCGAACGATTCTTCCGCGCGACGTTCCGCGTCATGGGCTGCCTTGCCAAGGCGGACGGGCGGGTCTCCGAACAGGAAATCGCCGCCGCGCGTGGGGTGATGACGCAGCTGCGGTTGTCCGCTGCGCAGGTGCGCTCGGCTATCGAATATTTCACGGAAGGCAAGCAGCCGCAGTTCGATCTGCAAGCGGAGCTTGCCGAACTCAATCGCGCCTGCCTCGGCCGGCCGCACCTGAAGCGTGTGTTCGTCGAATTGCAGGTGCGCGCCGCGCTTGCCGGTAATGACCTCGAGGGACCCGTGCGGCGAATGCTCGCGAGCATCGCCGCGCGGCTCGGTCTGTCGGGGCTCGAGTTCGCGCAGATCGAGGCGGCGCTGCGCATTCAGGCTCACGCCTTCGGGCAGCCGCCCGGTCGTGATACGGCACAGGACCTCGAGCGCGCCTACAGCGTTCTCGGGGTGAGCCCGGGGGACAGCGATCGCGACATCGTGAAGGCCTACCGCAGGCAGCTCAGCCGCAACCATCCCGACAAGCTCAAGGCCAACGGCCTGCCGGATTCGATGCTCGAGCATGCCAAGCAACGGACGCAGCAAGTCATCGAGGCCTTCGAGCTGATTCGGGCTCGGCGGGGGATGAGGACTTGAGCCGTGCAGCGCACTGGGCAAGCGAACGCGCCCAGGCGTAATCTTCCTGCGTCATGTGGGCAAAATTCTGGTCATTTCTCGATGACTGGTTCTTCGGCGGCGCCGGGCGCAGCCCGGTGGAGCGCGGTCCGTTCATCCATGGGCTGAGCTACGTCTACGCCGTAGTGCGCGATCTGCTGACTCGCGGGGAGATCAACCTGCGGGCTATGAGCCTGGTGTATACGACCCTGCTCACGCTGATTCCCTTGGCGGCCTTCAGTTTCGCGATCCTCAAGCTCCTCGGCGCCGGCGGCGACCTTGCGCCGGTGGTCTATCAATTCTTCAGCGCGCTCGGCCCGCAGGAGGCTCCCAAGCTGACATCGCGCGTGGTGCTGTTCGCCAATCGGATCGGCGGCGGGTTGCTCGGCTCGGTCGGCCTGGCGCTGCTCGCCGTGACGCTGATCATCACGATCAAGAAGGTCGAGGACAGCTTCAATTTCCTCTGGCGCGTGCAGAAACCGCGCAGTCTGGCCCGCCGCGTCACCGAATATCTGACGCTGCTGGTCGTCGGCCCGATTCTTCTGGTGATGTTCATCGGGCTGTCGCACCGCGCGATCGACAGCGCGCCGTTTCGCGATCTGAGGCACCTGCCACTGCTCGATATCCTGACGGCGGCGGGGATCAAGCTCGCGCCCTACGTCATGGGCATCGTGTTCTTCACCGGTCTCTATATTCTGGTGCCGAACACCCGGGTGCGACTGCGTCCGGCGCTGATCGGCGCGGTGGTGGCGGGGATCCTGTGGGCGGCGGTCGGGCACATGTTCACGGCCTTCGTGGTGCACTCGCCGCGCCTGGCGATCGTCTACGCCGGATTCGCATTCATCGTGGCGGCCCTGCTGTGGACGTACTCCGGATGGCTCATCCTGCTCGCGGGGGCGCTGCTGTCCTTCTACGTTCAGAACCCGGCCTACCTGCGCCTCGGGCTGCAGGCGCTGGAGCTCTCGGGCGCCGAGGTCGAGCAGCTCTCGCTGCGGGTGATGTATCTGGTGGGGCGCGCGTATCTCACGGGCGAGCGGCGTTGGCGTCTGAGCAGTCTCGCGGCCGAACTCGGCCTGCCCTCCGTTGCCGTGGCGGAAACGGTTTTGCCCCTGGAGCGCGCCGGGATCCTGCTGGTGACCGAGGAGGACGAGCTGGTGCCCGCGCGCGATCTGGGGCGCATCACGGTTGCGGAAATATTGGAGGTCGCGCGCAACCGGCAAACGGGCGATTTCAATCCGCGCGTGCTGCCGATTGCCCCGGTGGACCGCCTGCTCGGGGCGATCGACGAGGCGCGTCGCGGCCGCTGCGGTGATCTTACGCTGCGCGACCTGGTTCAGGAGCCGCCCCGGGCGACCCTGGTGTTGGCCTCCGGCAACGGTCCGTGAGGCGCGCCGCCTAGATCGTCTCCGTGCCGGTTTCCGTGCCGACCAGCAGCAGGTCCGCCGGCCGCAGCGCAAACAATCCCACGGTGACCACGCCCGTGATGGCATCGAGCTCGCGCTCGAGCGCCGGGGGATCGCCGATCGGCAGTCCATGCACGTCGATGATCTGGTTGCCGTTGTCGGTCACGAAGCCCCGACGCCACACCGCGCGGCCGCCCCGCGCCTCGATCGCGCGTGTCACCAGCGCGCGCGCCATCGGAATGACCTCGATCGGCAGGGGAAACGCTCCCAGAGCCTCGGCGAGCTTGCCGTCATCGATGATGCACACGAAGCGCTCGGCAGCCGCTGCCACGATCTTCTCGCGCGTGAGCGCGCCGCCCCCACCCTTGATCAAGTGCCGGGCACGGGTGGCCTGGTCGGCTCCGTCGATGTACAGATGTACCGTGCCGACCTCGTTGAGGTCGAGCACCTCGATGCCGGCGGCGCGCAGCAGGGCGCTGGTCGCTTCGGAACTCGACACGGCCGCCTGGATCAACCCCGGTTGCCCGGCCAGCGCCTCGATGAAATACGCCACGGTCGAGCCGGTTCCCACGCCGAGCACGCTGCCCGACTCGACGTAGTGCAGCGCGGTCTGCGCGCAGCGGCGCTTCTTGGCGCGGACCTCGTCCTGTGTCGGACCGGTTGTGGGCTGTGTCACGGACTTTCCCGGGGCTGGAAACGAATGTGCCCGCTTGCGCGGGCACGAGGGCATCGAACGTTGCTTCACCCGGCGGCCGCCGAAGCGGCCGCCGAGCGAAAGGCCTCACTTCTTCTTTGCAGCTTTCTTCTTCGCGGCCTTCTTCTTTGCCTTCGCCATGTTGGCTCTCCAATTGTCGGGTTAGTCCGAGGGCCGAGTATATACATGCGAGGCAAAAATACAAGCAAGTCTTCAGAGGATGTGGTAACGGCGCACAGAAGCGGTCGATCGCTGCGCCGTTCATGCATCGGCGGGTCCGGTGCGCTCATCCTGTCCGTCGCTCGCTGCAAGGCGACTCGCGCCGGCGCCTACTCGTGACGGATGCGGTGCCGTGCTCGCATTGTCACGGCACGCCGCGGATGCGGGCGCAATGGATGACCCCCCGCTCGGTTAGCACCATGTCGAGCGGTACGTCGTGCGCGGCGCGCGCGATGTAGTCGCGCTGCTGCACGGCATAAGCGAGTCCGACGAGCAGGGGTCTGTGCTCCGGGGCGCGCGTGCGGCAAAACGCCAGTGCGCGATCGTAGTAGCCGCCGCCCATGCCGAGCCGGGTGCCACGGCGGTCGAAGCCGACGAGGGGCAGAAAAATGATGTGCAACGGGCGCGCATCAGGCAGTGCCGACCCTTGCGGCTCGGCGATGCCGAATCGGTTGCGGCGCACGCGCGTGCCGATCGGCGCGAACTGCATGGATCGTGCCGAACCACGCGCACCGATGCGTGGCAGGTAGACGCGACAGCCCCGTCGGCGCGCCATCGCGATCAACTCGGAGGTATCGAGTTCTTCGGGCAGGGCGGCGTACAGCCCGATGCGCCATCCCCGCCGCAACCGCAGCACGCGCACGGCACGGAGCGCGACGCTGCGTGCGGCGCGCGCGCGTTGCAGATCGGGAATGCTGCGGCGCGCCTGGCGCAGCACGGTCCGCAAGGACTCGCGGCCGTGCTCGGGGGTGCAATCAGGGAGCGTCACCCGCCTGTGCCGGTGCGGGCCGTTGCTCTCGAACCGGAGCAACAGGTGGGACGAGCTGCGGCAGGTAAGGCTTTCCGCCCGGGGCGGACCTGCACAATTCTGCCGACAAGCCCAGAAGTCCCATGGGTGTTTCAATTAGGGTCCGAGGTAACCCGACCCACGTGTCGAGCACCGCAGGCGACGCTCGGGTCACTCTACACCAAACCCGGTCCGGTCGCAGGCTCGGTGCGGCTCACAGCTCGAGCGGCTGGGTGTGACCGAGCGCACTATCGAGGCGCTCGCGCAGCGCGCGCACCTTGTCGCTGGCCTCGACCGTGACCCGGCTGCCGCGCGTGCGCAGCTGCAGCAGCTCGTTGGCCATATTGAGCGCGACCATGACCGCAACGCGATCGAGTCCAACCACCTTGCCGCTGTCGCGCACCTCGCGCATGCGCGCATTGAGGTATTCGGCCGCATCGAGCAGCGCCGGCCGCTCATCGTGGGGGCAAGCGACCATGTAATCGCGGTCGAGAATGCGCACGTTGACGCGAGCGGGGTCCTGGCTCATGCGCTGTGCTCCAGGGCCTTCAATCGTCCGATCATGGCTTCGACGCGTGCGCGCACCTGCTCGTTCTTCTGCAGCAGCGAGGCGCGCTCGTTGGCGAGCGACTCGTGACGCTGCTTGAGCGCGCGGTTTTCATCACGCAGGCCTTCCACGACGCCGAGCAGCTCCTCTACCCGCCGCGTCAGGTGGGCGAGTTCGGCGTCGAGCGGCGAGGGTGCGGGGGCGGTCATGCTGGCGCGACTATAGTGCCGAGCTCTTGGCGAGGTCAATCTGCGGGCGAAGGCCCTTGCCCGGCGACCCGGCGCATCCCTCGGCGTGCACATGCTGCATAATGCCCGGCAATGCTCCCAGAAAACTATGCGGACATTCAAAGTGCCCTCACCGAGGAGCACTCGCTCGCCGACGCGGCCGAGGCGCACGGCACGCTCAGCGGCTCTCTGTGCTCGGTGTCCGAGTACCGATTCGAGGACTGGTTGTGCGACATCCTGCCGGAGGGCAAGGCCCGCCCGCCCAACGCCGCGCTCCTGCGCGAGCTGTATCGGAGCACCGCGGACGCGCTGTTCGCCCCGGACATGGGCTTCGAGCTACTGCTGCCGCAGGATGACCAGTCGATCGTCGAGCGCGCCGCCGCGCTCGGCCTGTGGTGTCAGGGGTTCCTGTACGGCCTGGGTCTGGGTGTGTTGCGTGATACGGCGCGCATGCCCGACGAGCTGAGCGAGATCGTCGCGGACATTACCGAAATCGGTCGTGCCGCGGTCGATACGGACCAGAGCGAAGAGTCGAACGAAGCGGCGTATGCGGAACTCGTGGAGTTCCTGCGCGTCAGCGTCCAAGTGGTGTTTGAGGAGCTGGCGCCGCTGCGCGAGACCTCGGCTGCACCCCTCTTACCCGGAGCATCCTTCCATTGAGAACCGTTACGGCCGCAGAAGAGTTCGCCCGCCGCCGCAGCGCGCTGATGCGCCTGATGGGGCGAGAGGCCATCGCCATCGTGCCCTGCGCGCCGGTGCGGGCGCGCAACAATGACGTCGACTATCCGTATCGCCAGGACAGCGACTTTCACTACCTGACGGGTTTCGGCGAGCCGGAGTCCGTGGCGGTGCTCGTCCCGGGGCGCGAGCAGGCCGAATACATTCTGTTCGTGCGCGAGCGCGACCCGGCCCGCGAGATCTGGGATGGACGGCGCGCCGGCCCGGCCGGCGCGCGGCGCATCCATGGCGCGGACGATGCCTTCCCGATCGCCGACATCGACGAGATCCTGCCGGGGCTGATGGAGAACCGCGCCAAGGTCTTCTACGCCATGGGGATGTATCCGCAATTCGATCAGCGCGTGGTCGGCTGGGTGAACGGTTTGCGCACGCAGGCGCGCAATGGCCGCCATCCCCCCCAGGAATTCGTGGCGCTCGACCAGGTGCTGCACGAGCTGCGGTTGATCAAGTCGCGTGCCGAGCTCGAGCTGATGCGCTCCGCGGCACGCATCGGTGCGCTCGCCCACGTGCGCGCGATGCGCGCCTGCCGCCCCGGCCTCATGGAATACGAGCTGATGGCCGAGATCGTGCACGAGTTCCGCCGCCACGGCGCCGACACGGCGTATCAGCCGATCGTCGGCGGGGGCGCCAATAGCTGCATCCTGCATTACATCGAGAACGACGCGGTCCTGCGCGCGGACGATGTCGTGCTGATCGATGCCGGCTGTGAGTACAACTATTACGCGTCGGATATCACGCGCACCTTCCCGGTCGCAGGGCGCTTCACGCCCGAGCAGCGGGCCGTGTATGACGTGGTGCTCGAGGCGAATCTTGCGGCGATTGCCAAAGTGCGTCCGGGCAATCACTGGAACGAGCCGCATGAGGCGGCCGTGCGCGTCGTGACGCAGGGGCTGGTGCGGCTTGGATTGCTCAAGGGCCGCCCGGCGAAGCTCGAGCGCGATGGCGCTTACCGGCGGTTCTTCATGCACCGCACCGGGCATTGGCTCGGCATGGATGTGCACGATGTGGGTGATTACAAGACGGGCGAGGCCTGGCGCGTGCTCGAGCCGGGCATGGTCCTCACCGTCGAGCCGGGCATCTATATCCCCCGCGGCGCGCGCGGCGTGCCGAAGCGCCTGCAAGGCATCGGGGTGCGGATCGAGGACGATGTTGTGGTGACCCGCAACGGTGCCGAGGTCCTCAGCGACGGCGCACCGAAGGATCCCGATCAGATCGAGATGCTGATGGCCGAGGTCCACGGCGAGGCGCCGAAGACGCCGCGCAGGCGGCCAGCCCGCGGTGCGCGGCGGGGGACGCGTGAGCGCCACTGAGCGCACGCCCCGGCGCAATGCGAGTCGCCCGCGCGCGTACGACATCGTGATCGTCGGAGGCGGCCTGGTGGGGGCGAGTCTTGCGCTCGCACTGGCCGGCGCGGCCCGGCGCGTCCTGCTGATCGAGGGTGTGGCGCCGGACTCGAGCCTGCAGCCGAGCTTCGACGAGCGTACCACGGCGCTGGGTAATGCCAGCCGACGCATCTTCGAGGGGTTGGGCGTGTGGGATCATCTTGCGCGCGCGGCCGCTCCCATCCGCGTCATTCATATATCGGATGCGGGTCATTTCGGGGGCGCACGCTTGCGCGCCGAGGAGCAGGGGGTCGAGGCGTTCGGCTACGTAATCCCCAATCGTGTGATCGGTGCCGCCCTGTGGCGCGCTTTGCAGCAAGCCGAGGGCGTCACGCTGCGCGTTCCGGCGCGCGTTACGGCGATCGAGATCGCCGCGGACGGGGCGGCCCTGACCGTGACCGACAGCGACGGGACGGAGGAGAGTGTCACTGCGCGGCTGTTGGTCGCCGCGGACGGGGCTCAGTCCGTGGTGCGCGCCGCGGCGGGTATTGCCGCGGCGGTCGCGGATTACGAGCAGGTGGCGATCACCGCGGCGGTGACCACCGATCGGCCGAGTGACGGAACCGCGTACGAGCGTTTCACAGCCTCCGGGCCGGTGGCCGTGCTGCCGTTGCGCGATGGCGGTTACGGCACGGTCTGGGCCTGTCCTGCGGCACATGCGGCGCAACTGCTGCAGCTGAGCGATGCGGCGTACTTGGCCGCGCTCCAGGGGCGCTTCGGATGGCGCATCGGGCGGCTGCTGCGCGCCGGACGGCGGGCCTCGTATCCTCTGAAGCTCTCGCGGGCCGCCGCGAGCGTGGGCACACGGACCGTGCTGGTCGGCAATGCGGCGCAGGGGCTGCATCCGGTCGCGGGCCAGGGCTTCAACCTCGGGCTGCGCGATGCGGCACTGTTAGCCGAGCACATTGTCGCCGCCGGCGGTGATCCGGGTTCGCCCGAGCTGCTGGACGGCTACTGTCGTGCGCGTGCCGCGGACCGCAGCGGCGTCGTGCGGTTCACCGATTCCCTGGTCAGGCTGTTCGCCAGCCGCCTGCCCGGCGTGAGCGTGCTGCGCGACTTGGGCCTGGTGCTGTTCGATCTTTCCCCGCCGGCCAAGCGGGCTCTGGCGCGGGTGAGCCTGGGGTTCGGCGGCCCGATGCCGCGGCTGGCGCGGGGCTTGACCCTGACATGAGCGGTGTCCGAACGGATTGGGACGTGCTGGTCATCGGCGGCGGGCCGGTCGGCGCGTGCGCGGCGGCGTTGCTGCAGCGCGCAACCGCCAAGGCGCGCCAGCCGCTGACGGTCGGCTTGCTCGAGCCGGCGCGCCCCACGCCTGTGGCGCCGGACTCGCCACTCGACGCGCGGGTATCGGCCTGGTCACGCGCCAGCGAGCGCATTCTGCGCGCCGCCGGCGCCTGGGAGCGCATGGCGCCGCAGCGCATGGCGCCCTACGAGCGCATGTGCGTCTGGCCAGAGGCGCTGTCGGTCCGCAGTCCGCAGGCGCTGGTCTTCGATGCCGCGTGCGCGGGTGAGGCCAATCTCGGGGTCATCGCGGAGAATCGGCTGGCGCAGTGCGCGGCGCTCGAGGCGTTCGTGGCCTGCGGTGGGACGATCATCCCTCAGACACTGTCGGCGGTGACCGTCGGCGAGCAGGCGGTGCAGGTGCGTACCGGTTCGGGCATCGAGCGATGCCGATTGCTGATCGGTGCCGACGGGGCCGATTCCAGAGTGCGCGAGGCGGTCGGCCTGCTCGCCCATGTACACAGCTACGGGCAGAAGGCGATTGTTGCGAACGTTCGCACTGAGCGCCCTCACGAGCACACCGCTTGGCAGCGCTTCCTGCGCACCGGGACGCTGGCATTCCTGCCGTTGGCCGACGCGTCGAGCTCCATCGTCTGGTCTGTCGACGAGGCGGTTGCGGGCGAGCTGCTCGCGATGGATGGATCGAGCTTCGAGCAGGCGCTGCTCACTGCGTCTGATGGCGTGCTCGGCGCCGTGCGGTTGTGTACCGAGCGTGCCGCGCTCCCCTTGCGCCGCCTGCAGGCCGAGCGCTTCACCGCGGCTCGCTGCGCGCTGATCGGTGATGCCGCGCATGTGGTGCATCCGCTGGCCGGTCAGGGCGTGAATCTGGGCTTGCTCGATGCGGCGGCGCTCGTCGAGTGCGTGCTGCGGGCCCATCGGGCGGGGGAGGACCCGGGGGCGATGAGCCCGTTGCGCCGGTACGAGCGCTGGCGCAAGAGCGAGCTGGTGCCGCTGGCGCTGGCGATCGACGCATTCAACCGCTTCCTCGCCCATGGCGCCGGTCCGCTCTCGAGGCTCGCGCAGCGGGGGCTGTCCTGGGTGAATCGCAGCGAGGAGGTCAAGCGCTTCTTCATCACCCGCGCGCTCGGGTTGGCGGGGGAGCTGCCCGAGGCTGCGCGCCGGGGCGATGCCTGGCTCAGCTGAGCGGGATCCGATCGATCTTCGCGGCGCAGATGAAGTCGTTCTCCGACAGCCCGTTGATCGCGTGCGTGGTGTACTGCACGCGGCAATAGTTGTAGCCGACCTCGAGATCCGGATGATGGTCCTCGATGTTGGCGATGTGGGCGAGCGCGTTTACGAAGCTCATGGTCCGGTAGAAGTCCAGGAACTTGAACTCCCGTCTGAGGAACGGTCCCTCGTGGGAAACGACCCACTGAGGCGAGAGGTGCCGGGCCAGCGCCTCGGCCTGCGCGCGGGTGAGTGGCGGCACGCCACCCTCGCAGGGCTTGCACTTCTTGTCGGTCAGCTCGCTCATCGCCGTGCCCTCAGGCGACCGCGGTCTCGGACGCGGCCTGCCTCTTGCTGAACTTGCGCGCCACGTATTGCTCGAGCAGATCCTGGAATTCCTCCGCGATGTGATCTCCCTTGAGCGTCACGGTCTTCTGCCCGTCCTCGTAGACCGGCGCAACGGGCCGCTCGCCCGTGCCCGGCAGACTGATGCCGATATTGGCATGCTTGCTCTCGCCGGGGCCGTTGACCACGCAGCCCATGACCGCGACGGTCATGTCCTCGACCCCCTGGTACTCGCGCCGCCACGCCGGCATCCGGTGGCGGATGTGCGTCTGGATGCGTTGGGCGAGTTCCTGGAAGACGGTGCTGGTCGTGCGCCCGCAACCGGGGCAGGCCGTCACGAGCGGCAGGAACGAGCGCAGGCCCATCGTCTGCAGAATTTCCTGGGCCACGATCACCTCCTGTGTGCGGTCGCCGCCCGGTTCGGGCGTGAGCGATACACGAATCGTGTCGCCGATTCCCCGCTGCAGGAGCACGGCCATGCCGGCGGTGGAGGCCACGATTCCCTTGGAGCCCATCCCCGCTTCGGTCAGGCCCAGATGCAGCGGATAGTCGCAGCGGCCGGCGAGTTCGCCGTAGATCGCGATCAGGTCCTGCACGCCGCTCACTTTGGCCGAAAGAATGATGCGATCGTGAGGCATGCCGAGTGTTTCGGCCCGGCGCGCGCTGTCGAGTGCCGAGAGCACTACCGCGTTGCGCATGATCTGTTGCGCGCTCAGGGGCTGGTCGCTGGCCGAGTTCTCGTCCATCAGGCGCGTGAGCAGATCCTGATCCAGGCTGCCCCAGTTGACGCCGATGCGTACCGGCTTGCCGTAGCGGCAGGCGGTCTCGATCATCTCGGCGAACTGCGGGTCACGCTTGCTGCCGCGCCCGACGTTGCCCGGATTGATGCGGTACTTGGCGAGCGCTTCGGCGCAAGCCGGATGCTCGCGCAGCAGCTTGTGGCCATTGAAATGAAAATCGCCGATCAGCGGCACGCCGACACCCATCTGATCCAGCCGCTCGCGGATGCGCGGCACCGCCTCGGCAGCCTCGGCCGTGTTTACGGTGACGCGTACCAGCTCGGAGCCGGCGCGGGCCAGCGCTTTGACCTGCTGAGCCGTACCCTCGGCGTCGGCGGTGTCGGTGTTCGTCATCGACTGGACGACGACGGGTGCGTCGCCACCGACACGGATGGCGCCAATCTGGACGGGGACGGACGAGCGGCGGGGGATCGAGGACATGGGAACCTGCCAGTGACGGGGTGGGCCGTGGAGCCAGGCGATTTTACCGGGCCGGGCCGCCGGCCGCGACCACCGCCGCGGGCCGGGCGTCCCTCGCCCCGGGCATGCGCGGCGCAGACTCCAATCCAGCCCTAAGACTGGTATCATTGCCGGGTCTCGTCAATCCGTCTGCACGGAGAGGGCCCGGCGTGCCGCCGGGACGCCGAAGGCGCAATTTCCGCCCGGAAACGCTCAGGCACACGAACGGCAGATGATGCAGGCGATCGCTGCGCCTGCGCGGGATCTCTGGAGAGCGGCGGACGCCTCGCGGCGCCGGCCCACCGAAGGGGAGAGGCGCACTTGCGCCCGATCTCTCAGGTCACCGGACAGAGGGGCGGCAGGCTGGGCCTGCCGTTTTTTTGTTTCTGAGGAGGATCTGTGGGACGACGCACCCCGTTATTCACCGTTCACGCGAGCGCCGGCGCGCGCATCGTCGAGTTCGGCGGCTGGGACATGCCGCTGCATTACGGCTCCCTGCTTGCCGAACATCATGCCGTGCGGCGCAGCGCCGGTGTGTTCGACGTCTCGCACATGTGCATCATCGATCTGGAGGGCGCCGAGACGCGGGCCCTGTTGCGGATGCTCTTTGCCAATGACGTCGGCAAGCTCACAATCCCCGGCAAGGCGCTTTATGGTTGCCTGCTCAACGAGCGCGGCGGGGTGATCGATGACCTCATCGTGTACTACCTCGGCGAGCGGTGGTTTCGAGCGGTGGTCAATGCCGCAACGCGCGCCAAGGATCTGCAGTGGATCCGGCAGCACGCGGCAGGCTTCGGCGTCAAGGTGACCGAGCGCGCCGATCTGGCCATGCTCGCGGTCCAAGGACCCGAGGCGCGCGAGCGGGTCGCGGCCCTGTTGAGCGGCGCCGGGGCGGCGCGGGCGCTCGCGCTCGAGGCATTCTGCGGCGCCGAGATCGACGGCTGGTTCGTCGCGCGCACCGGCTATACCGGCGAGGAGGGTTTCGAGGTCATGCTGCCCGGGGAACAGGCACAGTCTCTGTGGCGGGCCCTGACCGCGGCCGGGGTCGCGCCGTGCGGCCTCGGGGCGCGCGACACGCTGCGCCTGGAAGCGGGCATGAACCTCTATGGCCAAGACATGGACGAGCACACCAGTCCGCTCGAGTCGGGACTTGCCTGGACGGTGGCGATGAGTCCGGACAGGGCGTTCATCGGTCGCGAGGCTCTCGAGGCGCAACGTGCCCGCGGCGTGGAGCGCAAACTGGTTGGACTGGTGCTGCAGGAGCGCGGGGTGCTGCGCGCCCACCAGCGCGTGATCGCCGCCGGGACCGGCGAGGGCGAGATCACCAGCGGCAGCTATTCCCCGACACTCGAGCGCTCGATCGCGCTGGCGCGTGTGCCGACCCCCACGCGCGGCCCCGTGCAGGTCGAGGTGCGCGGCAAGCTGCTCGATGCGCGTGTGGTCAAGCCGCCGTTCGTGCGGCACGGCAAATCCCTCATCGGCTGAGCCGTCGCCACACGCCGATCGCCTCCTCTCAACCCGAGTCAGCCACGAGCAGTGCAACCATGCAGCAGCGGCTTGATGGGCAAGGCAATTCCTGGAACGTCGAGTACCCCGGCGATCCGGCCACAGTTTCCGCCCGCGCGCCGCATGCGGCGCACGGGCACGAGGATGCTTATCCTCCGGTTCCCACACCTACATCAGAATCGATTCCCTGGAGCGTCGCATGAGCAAGGTTCCCACCGATCTGAAATACACGCGAACCCACGAATGGCTGCGCACGCTGCCTGACGGCACCGTTGAAGTCGGCATCACCGATCATGCCCAGCATGCCCTTGGCGACCTGGTGTTCGTGGAAGTCCCCGAGGCCGGCCGCACGGTCTGCCCCGGAGAGCCCTTCGCCGTAGTCGAGTCCGTCAAGGCCGCCTCCGACGTATATGCGCCGGTGAGTGGCGAGGTGATCGAAGGCAACCCCGCGCTCGCCGGCGCGCCGGAGACCCTCAACTCCGATCCGTATGGCGGGGGGTGGCTGGCGCGTCTGCGATTGACCGCGGCGCCGGGCGCGCTGCTGTCGGCCGCGGAGTACGAGAAGTTGACCGCGGAGGAGGCAGAGTAATGGCTTTCGTTCCCCACACGCCCGAGGACGTTGCGGCGATGCTCGAGACCATCGGGGTCGAGAGCATCGAGCAGCTGTTCGAGGAGATTCCCGCCACGCTGCGCACCGGGACGCTGGAGGGGGTGCCCGAGGCGCTCAACGAGATGGAGCTTGCGCGGCTGATGAGCGAGCGGGCGCGCCGCGACGGGCGGCAGTCGTGTTTCATCGGCGCGGGTGCCTACGAGCACCACATTCCCTCGGCCGTGTGGGCGGTGGCGACGCGCGGGGAGTTCTACAGCGCATACACTCCATATCAGGCCGAGGCGAGCCAGGGCACGCTGCAGCTGCTCTACGAGTATCAGACGATGATGGCGAATCTGACGGCCATGGAGGTCTCGAATGCCTCGCTCTACGATGGAGCCAGCGCGCTCGCGGAGGCGAGCCTGATGGCCGTGCGAGCCAATCGGCGATCGCGCTCGCAGCGCATCCTCGTGCCGAGCACTGTCCACCCGCACTACCGGCGCGCCGCGCGCGCGATCGCGGGCAATCAGGGACTGCGGTTCGAGGAATTGCCGCTCGCGACCGACAGCGGCTGCACGAGCACCGAGGCGCTGAGCCGTTACGAGGATGAGGACATCACGGCGCTGGTCATCCAGCAGCCGAACGTCTTCGGCAGGCTCGAGGACGTCGATGCCCTGACCGACTGGGCGCATGCTCGGCACGCTCTGGCGGTGGCCGTGGTAAATCCGGTCTCGCTGGCGCTGCTGAAGCCGCCGGGAAACTGGGGCGCGAAAGGCGCGGACATCGTGGTCGGGGACGGTCAGCCGCTCGGCATTCCCCTCGGCTCGGGCGGACCGTACTTCGGGTTCATGACCACGCGGCTCGAGCACATCCGGCAGATGCCCGGCCGCATCGTCGGACGTACCGTCGATGCCGACGGCCGTCAGGGGTTCACATTGACCCTGCAGGCGCGCGAGCAGCACATCCGCCGCGCCAAGGCGACTTCCAATATCTGCACCAATCAGGGGCTGATGGTCACGGCCGCCACCATTCATTTGTCGTTGATGGGCGCCGAGGGTTTGCGACGCACCGCCCTGGCCTCGCATTCGCGCACGCGCGAGCTGGTGGCGGCGCTGAGCACGCTGCCCGGGGTGCGGCGGCGATTCTCGGGCCCCGTTTTCCACGAGGACGTGCTCAGCCTCGAGCGGCCCGTCGGCCCATTGCTCGAGCGCCTGGCGGCGCGCGGCATTCTCGGAGGCTGGGATCTGCAGGAGCATTACCCCCAGCTCGGCCCGGCGCTGCTGGTGTGCGCCACCGAGACCAAGACTGCCGATGATATCGAACGCTACCGGCTCGCGCTGGATCAATGCCTGCGCGAGGCGCGAGCCGCCTGAGGCCGGAGTCGCTCATGAATGCACAACGAGCCAACCATCTGGAAAAATTGATATTCGAGTATTCGGTCCCCGGCCGGGGGGCCGAGGATCAGTGGCCCGCGCTGCCCGACGGCGACGCCGCGGCGGATCTGCCGCAGTCGCTGCGGCGGGCACAGCCGCCGCTGCTGCCTGCGGTGAGCGAACTGGAGACCGTGCGCCATTTCACGCGTCTTTCGCAATTGAACTTCTCCATCGACACGAACTTCTATCCGCTCGGCTCGTGCACGATGAAGTACAACCCCAAGGCGTGCAACCAGTACGCCATGCTGCCGGAATTCCTCGCCCGCCATCCGCTGGCGCCGGACTCGGCCGGGCAGGGCGTGCTCGAGTGTCTCTACGAGCTGCAGGAGATGCTCAAAGCGGTCACCGGCATGCAGGCGCTGTCCCTGAGCCCCATGGCGGGCGCCCAGGGGGAGTTCGCGGGCGTGGCGATGATTCGCGCCTATCATCGTGCGCGCGGCGATCTGGAGCGAAACGAGATCATCGTGCCCCAGGCGGCGCACGGCACCAACCCGGCCACGGCAACCATGTGCGGCTGTGTGGTGCGCGAGGTGCCGGTCGATGCCGAAGGCGACGTGGACATCGCGGCGCTCACGGCCGCCGTGGGTCCCAAGACGGCCGGCATCATGCTCACCAATCCCTCGACCCTCGGGGTCTTCGAGCGGCGTATCGAGGCGGTGGCGCGGATCGTGCACGGCGCCGGCGGTTTGCTCTACTACGACGGCGCCAACCTCAACGCCATTCTGGGCAAGGTGCGTCCCGGGGACATGGGGTTCGACGTCGTCCACGTCAACCTGCACAAGACGTTTTCCACGCCGCACGGCGGGGGTGGCCCGGGCTCCGGTCCAGTCGGGGTCGCGGCGCGTCTCGCGCCGTTCCTGCCGGTGCCGGTCGTGGGGCGGCGCGGCGAGCGGTACTGTTGGCTGACGGAGCGGGACCTGCCGCAGTCGATCGGGAGACTCTCGGCGTTCGGCGGCAACATCGGGGTGCTCCTGCGGGCGTATATCTACATGCGCATGCTCGGTCGGGACGGCATGGCCCGGGTGGGCGAATTCGCCACGCTCAATGCCAACTACCTGCTCGCGCGGCTGACACGTTCGGGCTTCGATGCCGCTTACCCCGGCCGGCGCGCCAGCCACGAGTTCATCATCACGCTGAAGCGCCAGGCGCGTGAGCTCGGTGTGTCTGCCATGGATTTCGCCAAACGGCTCCTCGATCATGGCCAGCATGCCCCGACCACCTACTTTCCGCTGCTGGTGCCGGAATGCCTGCTGATCGAACCGACGGAGACCGAGAGCAAAGCCGCCCTGGACGACTTCGCGGCGGCCATGACCGCGATCCTGACCGAAGCGGCGCAAGAACCCGAGCGCGTCACGAGCGCTCCGCATACCATGCCGGTACGGCGGCTCGACGACGTACGGGCGGCCAAGCAGTTGGACCTCACATGGAAACCGGTGACCTAGGCCCCGATCCATCCTTGCCGCCCGGTCTGCGCCGCGCGGCGGGCCGGTCGCGCGCCGGGTGGCCGTCATTCGGAGTGACGATGCGACTTCTTCGACTCTTGTGCCTCTGCGCATTGACTTTGCCTGTCTCGCTCGTGGCCGTGGCCGGGGTGAGCCCTCCCGCGCACCCGCGGCAGACGGCGGTGGCCGCACACCTGGCCCGCCGGGCTGCCGCGCTGGAGTCCAATCCGACTTGGGCCGCGACGCTTGCCCGAGTCGTGAATAGCGTCGTGTCGATCGACTTCAGTCAAGACCGCGCCTTCGACACGGACGTGAACGAGACGGCCGAGGCGACTGGCTTCGTGGTCGACGCCAAGCGCGGGATCATCCTGACCAACCGGCATGTCGTCACCCCCGGCCCCGTGACGGCGACCGCCACTTTCCTCGATCGCGAGCAGGTTCCGATCTATCCGATCTACTACGATCCGGTGCACGATTTCGGCTTCTATCGCTACAACCCGAAGCTCCTGCGCTACATCCATCCCCAGTCGCTGCCGCTCGATCCGGCGGGCGCGCGGGTGGGACGGGAAATCCGCGTCATCGGCAACAATGCCGGCGAGCAGCTCTCGATCCTGGCCGGCAC
The DNA here is from genome assembly GCA_021798335.1 of Pseudomonadota bacterium. Lineage (GTDB taxonomy): Bacteria > Pseudomonadota > Gammaproteobacteria > Steroidobacterales > Steroidobacteraceae > 13-2-20CM-66-19. The sequence goes on from JAJZMI010000087.1 coordinate 42,136, forward strand.
GCTCGCGCGGCTGCACCGCGCCGCCCCGTTCTACGGCTTTGGCAACTACAACGATTTCAATACTTTTTACCTGCAAGCGGCCTCGGATACGTCCGGCGGATCGTCCGGCTCGCCAGTGATCGACATACGCGGGCGGGTGGTGGCGCTGAACGCTGGCGGAGCGCAGAACTCCGCGTCGAGCTTCTATTTGCCGCTCTGGGCGGTCAAGCGTGCGCTGAAGCTGATCGAGGCCGGACGGCCGGTGGCGCGCGGTACGCTCTACACCGTGTTTCATTACACGCCGTTCTATAAACTCCAGCGGTTGGGCCTGCCGGCTGCGCTCGAAACCGCGGTGCGCAAGGTCTTTCCGCAGCGCACCGGCATGCTGGTGGTCAGCACCGTACTGCCCGGATCCCCGAGCGCCAGGGCTCTGCAGCCGGGGGACATCCTGGTCCGCGTCAACGGTCACTACATCACCACATTTTGGCCCCTGGAACGAATTCTCGACCATTCGGTGGGCCGGCAGATCAGATTGCAGGTCGAGCGGGGTGGCAGGCTGATTGGGGTCAGGCTGCCGGTCGGCGATCTCGACGCCCTCACGCCGAAGTCCTACGTGCAGTTCGGTAACGCCGTGGTGAACACGCTTTCCTACGAAATGGCGTTGCAGCTGAACGTGCCGCCGCGCGGGGTCTGGGTCGCCAGCCCGGGCTTCGTGTTCGGCGCGGCCGGGATACCGCGCGGCGCGGTGATCCACCGCATCGATTCGTGGCCGATCGACACTCTGCAGGATTTCCGGCGGGCGCTCGCCCACCTTGCCGACGGCCAATACGCCACGGTGCGCTTCACCGTTGCGGCCGATCCGAATACCACTCATCTGGCCTACTTCCGCATGGACCGGCGATGGTTTCCGGCGCAGTACTGCGTGCGCGACGACAAGCTCGGCGTGTGGCCGTGTACGGCGCTGCCGCCAGGTCCGCCGCCGCCCCCCTATCCGGTGAGCGCGACGCGCTTCCCGGCTTACCGCAATCCGCTGTTGACCCGGATGGCCCGCTCGCTGGTGTCGGTGACCTTCAGCATGCCTTACTCGGTCTCGGGAGTGACCGAGCACTACTATCACGGCACGGGTGTCGTGGTGGACGCCAAGCGTGGCTGGGTCGTGGTCGACCGCAACACGGTGCCGGTTCCCCTCGGGGACGTGACGGTGACGTTTGCCGGGACTCTGCAGGTACCCGGCCGTGTCGTGTACGTCAGCCCCATTCACAATCTCGCGGTCGTCGCCTACGACCCGCGGCTGATAGGCTCGACACCGGTGCGCAGCGCGAAGCTCACGCCGCGCCGGCTCGAGGCGGGTGAGCCTGTCGACGTGATCGGCATCGGCGCGAACAATGATCTGCATTTCCGTGCCACGCGGATCTCGAGCATCGAGCCGCTGGAGCTGCCGCTGTCGCGGACGGCCCTCTTCCGGGACACCAACATCGAGAGCATTCAGCTGGTCAATCCGCCGGATAATTTCGACGGCGTGCTCGCCAACGGGCGCGGGGACGTGCTCGGACTGTGGTCGAGCTTCGCATTCGATACCGCCAACGGCGTCGGTCAGGACCTTCAGGGCGTGCCGATCGAGCCGGTCGAGGCGATGATCAGTCGTCTGCGCAGCGACCAACCGCTGCATTCGCTCGATGTGGAGTTTTCCCTCACCGGGCTCTCGAACGCACGCCTGATCGGCCTCTCGGGCGCATGGGCCGCGCGCATCGCCGCGCACAGCGGCACGCGCCGCGCGGTGCTGACCGTGGTGCGCGCCACAGGCGGCTCGCCGGCGCAGCGGCTGCTCGAGCCGGGGGATCTGTTGCTGGCGATCGATGGACACGTGGTGACGAGGTTCGAGCAAGTCGAGCGTGCCACCGCGAATCAGCCCCGGGTGCGGCTGACGATCTGGCGGGGGTCTCGGGCGCTGACGCTCACCGTGCCCACGGTGGTGCTCTCCGGAACACGACTGCGCCGTGTCGTGGAGTGGGGCGGCGCAACCCTTCAGGCGCCATTCCAGTCCCTGCTGGCTCAACGGGGCGTGCCGCCCATCGGGGTGTATGTCGATGACTTCGCGTTCGGCTCCCCCGCGGCGCGATACGGCTTGTATCCTGGGCTGCGGATCGTCGCGGTCGACGGCAAGCCGACGCTCAATCTGGATGCCTTTCTGCGCGCGGTCTCGAGCCAACCCAACCACGCCTCGGTGCGTCTGACGGCGATCGCCTGGAACAATGCGCCCAAGGTGATCACCCTGACGCTGGACAATCACTATTGGCCGGCGTACGAGCTGCTGAGGACGGCGAAGGGCTGGGTGCGCCGAGCGCTCCAATAGCGAGCGCCGCGCGGGAGGACGCGGACATTGAGAGCTGCGCCGGAGGATCTGCAGGTCGCGGTGCGCGCGCTGCGTGCGGGCGAGCTGGTCGCTTTTCCGACCGAGACCGTCTACGGTCTCGGCGCGGATGCGCGCAACCCCGTGGCGGTGCGCCGTATCTTCACGGTCAAGGGGCGCCCGGCGCGCCACCCCGTCATCGTGCACCTGCGTGATGCGAGCCAGCTCGGCGAGTGGACCCGGGAGGTTCCGCCGGCTGCGCGGCGCCTGGCGGAGCAGTTCTGGCCGGGTCCGCTGACGCTGGTGCTGCCGCGCTCCGCGGGCGTCGATGACGGCGTTACCGGAGGACAGGATACCGTCGCGTTGCGCGTTCCCGCACACCCCATTGCGCAGCAGCTGCTTGCCGCCTTCGGCGGCGGTATCGCCGCGCCGTCGGCCAATCGTTACGGACGGCTGTCACCGACCTGCGCCGAGCACGTGCGCGAGGAGTTCGGTGATGCAGTGAAGGTGGTGCTCGATGGCAGAGAGTGCCCGATCGGCCTGGAGTCGACCATCGTGGCCTTCAGTGACGGGGGGGCTCGGCTGCTGCGCCCGGGACACATCACGGCCGGACAGATACGTGCGCTGCTTGGGGAACTGGTGGTCGGGGCCGACGAGTCCTCGCCCCGGGTGCCCGGCAGCACCGCGGCACACTATGCGCCGTCGACGCCGCTGCGCATCGTGCCGGCGGCTCAGATCGATGCGCGCAGCGCAGCGCTCGCGCAGGGCGGAGGGCGTGTTGCGGTGCTGGCGTGGCGGGCTCCGCTCGGTGCCCACCCGGCGGTGAGCTGGATCAATGCGGGTCTGCGGGCGCAGCAATACGCTCACGATCTGTACGCGCATTTGCGCTCGCTCGATAGAGCCGGTTGCACGTGCATCCTGGTGCAGGATGTCCCCGACGGCGAGGCCTGGGCCGCCGTGCGCGACCGGTTGCGCCGGGCTGCCGCCGGTGCTGGAGCCGGCGCCGCCATCACCGAGGCGCCGTGACGGATGCGCGCCAGAGGCAACCGCTGCATCGATCCATTCCAACCGGCGCAGATTCGCCGTCTGGTGCGCCAGTTCGGGTCCCCGCTGCTCATCTTGGATTGCGAGCGGGTACGTGTGCAGGTGCGCAAGCTGCGTGCGGCGCTGCAACGCGTGGATCTGCATTATGCGTTGAAGCCGATGCCGCATGCGGCGGTGGTACAGACCGTGCTTGCCGAGGGTGGCTGCCTCGATCTGGCCACCAGCGGCGAGGTGCAGCTGGCGCGCCGCCTCGGGGTCGATCCGGCACGCTGCATCCATACGCACCCGATCAAGCGCCCTCAGGACATTCGTAATGCGCTCGATTTCGGCGTGCGCACTTTCGTGGCTGATAACCCCGACGAGGTACGCAAGTTCGAACGCTTCGCCGACCGTGCCGAGCTGCTTCTGCGGGTCTCGTTCCGCAGCCCCGGGGCCGTCTGCGATCTGTCGCGCAAATTCGGCTGTGATCCGGAGGATGTGCTCGCCCTGGCGCGGCTCGCCGCCGAGCTGGGCATCACCGTGCGCGGCCTGTCGTTTCACGTCGGGTCCCAGGCTGCCGACTCCGCCAAGCATGTCGAGGCGATCCAGGCCTGCGCCGCGTTGATCGCCGCTGGCAGGCGCCGCAAGCTCGGGACGCTCGATACGCTCGATATCGGCGGCGGGTTTCCGATCGACTACACGC
>JAJZMI010000226.1 GCA_021798335.1 Pseudomonadota bacterium
GCGCCTCGCCCGCCTCGAAACTCACGTCGGCGGACTCGACGCCCGGCTGGCGCTCGAGCAACCGCTTGATCGACTGTGCGCACCCGCCGCAGTGCATGCCCTGAATGCTCAAGATGATCGATTGCATGGATGCCTCCACTCTCCAGAGCCGACCCTACGCCCTGGACCACGGTCCAGGGTCAACGGCGTCATGCCCGCACCCGGGCCCCTTACAGTACACTGTCAGGCGGCGCAGCCGGCAATCCGCCGCTGCCTGACCCGCCGTCCCCACCGCCGGAGAGCCCGAGTTGAAATCCCCCAAAAACCTGTCCCAAGCGGCAGGTCCCCTGGCTGCGGTCCTCGTTGCGCTGCTCGGGGGATGCGCGCCGGCACATCCGGCGCAATCCCCGCGCGCCTCCTCGCTCCCGCCCCCGCCGCCGGCCCTGGCCGCGCTCATACAGGTCGGCAAAGTCCGGCTGCTCACCCGCTTCCCGAGCGCGGTGCCGGGATTGACCGGCTACGTGGTGCGCTTCGAGGGCAACCGCGAGGTGGTCTACGGCTCGCACGGCTATCTGTTCAGCGGAGAGCTCATCTCGCCCCAGAACGTCGATCTGAATGGCGTGTATCGCCAGCAATACGCGCCTGTAAACGATGCGGCGGTGATCCGCCGGCTGCAAAAGGCCGGGCACCTGATCGAGGCAGGCCGGCCGCACGCACCGCTCCTCTATGCCATCATCGATCCCAACTGCAGCTTCTGCTATCACTTCTATCACATGGCGGAGCCGTTGATCGCCGCCGGTCGGCTGCAGGTCCGCTGGGTGCTCGTCGGCTTCCTCGAGCGTACCAGCCAGGCGCGCGCAGCCGCGATCCTCACCGCGGCCAACCCCGCGGCGGCGTTGCGCCTCGATGAGAATCGCTTCGACCTGGCTCGCGAGCACGGCGGCATCGCCCCGGCGCGCCGGATCCCGCCCGCGATCGCGAAGTTGCTGATGATTCATCTGGACGCCATGAGCGACGCGGGTGGCAACGGCACGCCGACCATTCTTTACCGCTCTCCCAGCGGCGGATGGATGACTCAGGTCGGGTTACCGTCGCAACGCTGGCTGGACGCCTACGCGCGGGGCTGAGGCAGGCGCCCGCCGCTCGTGGCGAGCGGACGCCAGCGCCTCAGCAGCAGCGCATTCGACACGACGCTGACCGATGAGAGCGCCATCGCCGCCCCGGCAATCATCGGATTGAGCAATCCAAACGCCGCCGCCGGCAGACCGACGACGTTGTAGACGAACGCCCAGAACAATCCCTGACGGATCTTGCGGTACGTCGCGCGGCTCACCGCGATGGCATCGACCACGAGCCTCGGGTCGGCACGCATCAGCGTGATCGCAGCGGTCTGCAGCGCCACATCCGTGCCGCCACCCATGGCCATGCCGACATCGGCCGCCGCCAGCGCGGGCGCATCGTTGACGCCATCGCCGATCATGGCGACGCGTCGCCCGCTGCCCTGGAGCCGCCGCACCTGCTCGGCCTTCTCGGCCGGCCGGACCTCGCTCAGCACCTCCGGAATGCCTATCTCGGCGGCCACCCGCTCGGCCGCCCCAGCATGATCGCCCGTCAGCAGCACCGTCTTGACGCCGATCGCATGCAGCGCGCGCACCGCCTCGGCGGCAGCGGGCTTGATCGGATCGGCGCAGGCGATCAGCCCGAGCAGCCGCGGCCCATCGGTCAGGTCCGCCACCCACATGATCGAGCGTCCCTCATGCTCCAGACACTGCGCGGCGGCCGGCCCGACCTCGGGCACTACGCCGAACTCGCGCATCAACGAGCGGTTGCCGACCGCCAGGCGGCGCCCGGCAACCTGCGCGATGAGCCCCTGACCCGGCCGGGCCTGCAGCGCCGCGAGCGGCGGCAGCGCGACCTGATCCGCCCGGGCCCGCGCCAGAACCGCTCGGGCCAGCGGATGCTCGCTCCCGGTCTGTGCCGCGGCGGTCAACGCCAGCAGCTCACGCTCGCCGATGCCCTCGGCGAGGATCTCGGTGACGACAGGACGCCCCTCGGTGAGGGTGCCGGTTTTGTCGAACACCACGGTATCGAGCCGGTGCGCCTGCTCGAGCGCTTCGGCATCCCGGATCAGGATCCCGGCGCGCGCGGCCGCGCCGGTACCGACCATCAGCGCAGTGGGGGTGGCCAGGCCGAGCGCACACGGACAGGCAATGACCAGCACGGAGACCGCAGCGATGACCCCGGCGCCGAACTGGCCGGCCAGCAGCCACCACGAGAGCCACGCGGCCACCCCCACCGCAAGCACCGCGGGCACGAACACCGCCGCGACGCGATCGACGAGGCGCTGCACGGGGGGCTTGCGGGCCTGCGCACCCTCGATGAGCGCAATGATGCGCGCCAGCACGGACTGTTCGGCGGCTGCCGTAGTCTCGATGCGCAGCAGCCCGCTGCCGTTGATGGAGCCGCCGGTCACCGTCTCGCCCACCGACCGATCCACCGGGAGGCTCTCGCCCGTGAGCAGACTCTCGTCGAGTTCGCTCGCCCCGCTGCGCACGATGCCGTCGACCGGCACGCGCTCGCCCGGGCGCACCACCACGATGTCGCCAACCGCGACCGCCTCGAGCGGCACTTGAACCTCCACCCCGTCGCGCACGACGCACGCGCGCTGCGGGCGCAGCGACATCAGCCGGCGGATTGCCGCCGTGGTGGCGCGCTTGGCGCGCGTCTCGAGCCATTTACCCGCCGTGACCAGCGCGATCACGACCGCAGCGGAGTCGAGATACAGCGGCGCGCCGGGCCGCGCAAACATCAGCCAGACGCTGTAGCAATACGCGGCGGATGTGCCGAGCGCCACCAGCAGGTCCATGTTGCCGACGCCCGCGCGCAGCGCCCGCCAGGCGCCGCGGTAGAAGCGCGCACCGATCACGAACTGTACGATGCTTGCCAGCGCCAGCTCCAACAGGTGGGGCAGCGCCACGCCGGCGGTAGGCAACATCAGCGCAGCGCCCAGGACGGCCGCCACCGCCAGCCGTGTCGTCTCGCGCCTGAAGCGCCGCGCCTGCTCGGCCTCGAGCCGCGCTTCGTCGGCGGCGGTGCCGATGATCGTGGCGTCGTACCCGGCGCGTTGCACCGCCTCGAGCAGCGCCGCGGCGTGCAGCGCCGCGGCCCCTTCGACCAAGGCTCGCTCGCTGGCGAGGTTGACCGCAACGCCCGTTACTCCGGGCACCGCGCGCAGCGCCCGCTCGACCCGCTGCGCGCACGTGGCGCACGTCATCCCCGAGATCGACAGCTCGCGCGTTTCCTGCGCAACGTCGTAGCCGGCCCTGCGCACCGCCTCAGCCAGATCCTTCGCACTGACCCGCGCAGCATCGAAATGCACCTCGGCCCGCTCCGTGGCGAGATTCACCTCGGCCTGCACGCCCGGCAGCGCATTCAGTGCGCGCTCGACTCGGGCCACGCACGAAGCGCACGTCATGCCCTGGATGGGCAGGCTCAGGCGGTTGGACGCGATCTGGGCGGCGGGGACGGCCACGCGGCGGACTCCTTACAATCCCTCCGGTGCGGACGCAGACCGGAAGGACGACATGCTAAGCCCTGGAGTGGGGTCCGGGGTCAAGGCGCGCCTCCGGGCCCGGCACCTGCCGCGGGATTTACACCCTGAAACAGATCAATCCGAAGGCGGATTTATGCATCAGAGGACGTTTCCGTGCGCAGTGCACCGGCACAATCCTCGATGAGCGTCCGGCCCGCCGGAGTCAACTGAACCCAGGATGCCCGGCGGTCCTCGGTGGCGGTGGTGATTGCCACCAGGCCGGCACGCTTGAGCGCGGCGCACAGCCGGCTCGCACGCGATTGACCGAGACCCAGCCGCTCGCGCAGCTCACCCATCCGTACCGGAGCGTCGGGCCGAGTCCCGAGAAAAACCAGGATCGGCTCGGCGAAGCCCGGCAGGCGGTTTCCACTGCCCGTCCTGAGACACTGCAGCGCCTCCAGCAACCGCTTCAGCTCATCGGCGGTAGCGATCATCCGCCGCGACATGTGCATTGGCCATGTGATGCCCAGTATATTCGGGGGCCCTTGCGCTTGCATGCGCGGCGTGTGCCGGTACCATGCGCCGGCCTCGCAGCAACCGCCACCGCGAGAACGGCGCGCCACTTCATCTAAGATCCGTGAACCAGGAACTGCCCACTCCCGAGCCCTCCGCCGCCGCGACGTCCCCGGCCGTCCCCCGCCCCCAGGCTCCCCCCGTCTGGTGGGTCCGCTTGCTCTCCCGGGTGCCGCTGGCACTGCTGTACCGCCTGGCGGACCTGCTCGGCTGGCTTGCGTTTCGGGTCTTTCCGTATCGCGATGCGGTGGTGCGAGACAATCTCGCGCGCGCGTTTCCCGAGTGGGATGCCGAGCGCATGCGCGCGGTACGCCGCCGCTACTATCAGGGTTTCGCGCAGATGCTGGTCGAGGTGATCAAATCGGCCACCCTGCCGGCCGATGAGATCCGCCGCCGGGTGCGCATCGTGAATCTCGAGGCACCACGGGCCTATCTTGCCCAGGGGCAATCGGTGCTCCTGGCGGCCGCCCATCAGTGCAACTGGGAGTGGATGCTGCTCGCGCTGTCGCTCGAGCTCGGCTACCCGATCGATGCGGCCTACAAGCCCCTGGTCGACCCGTGGGCCGAGCGTGAGATGAAGAAACTGCGCAGCCGCTTCGGCTGCCGCCTGATCCCGGCCAAGCAACTGCTGGCGGACATCATCCAACGCGGCAAAGTGAGCCGCGCGATCGCGATGGTGGCCGATCAGGAACCGACGAACAGCGAGCGCAAGCACTGGACGCGCTTCCTCAACCGCGACACGTCCTTCTACATGGGGCCGGAGGAGATCGCGCGAGTCACGCGCTTTCCGGTGTTCTTCATCACCATGCGGCGCGTGCGGCGCGGATTTTACGAAATGGCGTTCGTGCCGCTCTCGACGCCGGGCGAGCGGCTCGCGGGCGGCGCGCTCACCGAACGCTACGTGCGCGAAGTCGAGCGGCAGATCATCGCGGCACCGTGCGACTGGCCGTGGTCGCACAAGCGCTGGAAGCTGAAGAAATCCCTGTACGCGCCGGGCGGCGCTACGCGCGCCTGAGCTCGCGCGGCAGGCCGAAGATGACTTTTTCCTCCCGCCCGCTCACCTCGCGCGGCACTTCGGCGCCCCATGCGCGCAGCTGATCCAACACCGCGCGCACCAGCACCTCGGGCGCCGAGGCGCCGGCAGTGAGCCCCACACAGCGCTTGCCCTCGAACCACTCGCGCTGCAGGTCCTGCGGTCCGTCGACCAGATATCCCGGGACGCCCGCCCGCTCGGCCAGCTCGCGCAGCCGGTTGGAGTTGGAGCTGGCCCGCGAGCCGACCACGATCAGGATGTCGCATTCGGCAAGCAGCTTCTTGACCGAGTCCTGGCGGTTCTGGGTGGCATAGCAGATGTCCTCCTTGCGCGGCGTGGCGAGCGCGGCGAAGCGGCGGCGCAGCGTCGCGACGATCTCCGCGGTGTCGTCCACCGAGAGCGTCGTCTGCGTCACGAAGGCGAGTTTCCGCGGGTCACGCACCTCGAGCCGCTCGGCCTCCTCGGCGCTGCCGACCAGATACATCCTCCCGCCGTAGGAAGTATCGAACCGGCCCATCGTGCCTTCCACCTCCGGATGGCCGGCATGGCCGATGAGGACGACCTCGCGGCCCTCGCGGGCATAGCGCTGGACCTCCATGTGCACCTTGGTCACCAGCGGGCAGGTGGCGTCGAACACCTTCAGGCCCCGCTCTTGCGCCTCGTTCTCGACCGCGTGCGCGACCCCGTGCGCGGAGAAGATCACGGTCGCGCCTTGGGGCACTTCACGCAATTCCTCCACGAACACCGCGCCGCGCTCACGCAAACGCTCGACGACGTGGCGGTTGTGCACCACCTCGTGCCGAACGTAGATCGGCGCGCCGAACAGGTCGATGGCCCGCTCGACGATGTCGATGGCCCGGTCGACACCGGCGCAAAACCCGCGTGGATTGGCCAGCAGCACTTGCATCAGTTGTCCTCCTGTGCGGATCGCGGCGGGCGCGATCCGCGGCCCTCGCGCCACAAATCGAGCAGCAGCAGCCCGGCCCCGATCGTAATCGAGGAATCCGCGACATTAAACGCCGGGAAGTAGTGGCCACGCCAGTGAAAGCTGATGAAATCGACGACATAGCCGAGCCGGATCCGGTCGATCACGTTGCCGACCGCTCCGCCGAGAATCAGCGCCAGGGCCGCGCAGAGCAGCCCCTGGCGGCGCGCCTTCAGCCGGCCGAGATAAAAGACGATCAGCACCGCCACCGCCAGCGCGAGCCCGGTAAGCAACCAGCGCTGCCAGCCGGACTGGGTCGCCAGGAAGCTGAATGCCGCCCCGGTGTTGTAGGCCAGCGTCAGATCGAGCACCGGCAGCAGCGGATGCGCGACGTGGAAGGCCATGTGCCGCACGATCCAGGCCTTGCTCCACTGATCGAGCGCAATGACCGCCAGGGAGAGCAGCAGCCAGATGCGCCCGCCGAGCTCCCGCGTGTTCACTCCAGTGCCGCTGCTCATACGAATACTCGCCTTTCACCCGGCCCGTCCACATTGCTGATGCAGCGGCCGCAAAGCTGCGGGTGTCCGCTGTGGGCCCCGACATCGGGCCGATGCTGCCAGCAGCGTACGCACTTTGCGTCGCGCGAGGGAGCCACCGCCACCCATACCGCCCCGGTGCCGGTGTTGAGGGCCGGTGCGGCACCGGCCGGCGGCGGGCCGTCGAGCCGATGCACGCGCGCCTGGGAGGTGATGAAAAAGAAGCGCAACTCTTCCCCGAGTGCACCCAGGCGCTGGTACTGCTCGGGTCGGCAGTATACGTCCACCTCGGCATCGAGCGGCGCGCCGATCGTGCCGGCATCGCGCAGCCGCTCCAGCTCGCGCGTGACGTCGGCGCGCAGCAGCAACAGAGCCGGCCAGTCGATCTCGCCGGCCGGCACCTGCGGCGGAACGTGCCAAGTGCTCAGGAACACCGACTCCGCGCGCTCCCCCGGCAGGAATGTCCAGATCTCCTCGGCCGTGAACGAGAGGATCGGAGCGAGCCAGCGCACCATGCACTCGGCAAGGTGGTACATCGCCGTCTGCGCCGAGCGCCGCGCGCGCGAGCCGGCGGGCAGCGTGTACATGCGGTCCTTCAGCACATCGAGGTAGAACGACCCGAGCTCGACGCTGCAGAAGTTGTGCACTTTCTGATAAATCAGATGGAAGGCGTAGCGCAGGTAGGCGTCGCGGACCTCCCCCTGCAGCGCGGCGGCGCGCCCGAGCGCCCAGCGGTCCAGAGCCAGCATGTCCTGCGGGGCGAGCATGTGGCGGGCCGGATCGAATCCATCGAGATTGCCGAGCAGGTAGCGCATCGTGTTGCGGATCCGGCGGTAGGAATCCGCCGTGCGCTTGAGAATCTCGTCGGAGACGCTCATCTCGTTGGCGTAATCGGTGGCCGTGACCCACAGCCGCAGCACGTCCGCCCCGAGACTGTTCGCGACCTTCTGTGGCGCCACCACGTTGCCGAGCGACTTCGACTGCTTGCGCCCCTGCTCATCCACCGCGAACCCGTGGGTCAGCACGGCCCGGTACGGGGCGCGCTCGTAGAGCGCCTCGGACATCAGCAGCGAGCTGTGGAACCAGCCGCGATGTTGATCCGAGCCCTCCAGGTACAGATCGGCCGGGGCGCTCATCTCGGGCCGCTCGCTCCCCACACACTCGAAGGACAGGCCCGAGTCGGCCCACACGTCCATCACGTCGGTCACCTTCTCGTACTGGCCGGCCTCGGGCCCGAGCAGCTCCGCCGGATCGAGCGCGAACCAGGCCTCGATCCCCTCGCGCTCGACACGCGCGGCGATCTGCTCGATCAGCTCCGGCGTGCGCGGGTGCAGCTCACCGCTCCCGGCGCGCACGAACAGCGCGATCGGCACGCCCCAGAGCCGCTGGCGGGAGATGCACCAGTCCGGCCGGTCTTCGATCATGCCGCTGATGCGCTGCTCGCCCCACTGCGGCGTCCAGCTGACTCGCCTGATGTCGCGCAGCGCATGCTCGCGCAGTCCCTTGTTGTCCATGCTGATGAACCACTGCGGCGTGGCGCGGAAGATCACCGGCGTCTTGTGCCGCCAGCAATGCGGATAGCTGTGCCTCATCGGCTGGTGCGCCAAGAGCGCCCCGCGCGCGCGCAGCGCTTCGATGAGCACCGGGTTGGCCTCATCGACCCGCAGCCCGGCCACGAGCGCCGTGTCCGGCAGGAAGCGCCCGTCGTTGCCGACAGGGTTGATCACTGCGAGCCCGTAGCGGCGGCCCACCACGAAATCCTCGTGCCCGTGACCGGGCGCGGTGTGCACCGCTCCCGTTCCGGCATCGAGCGTGACGTGCTCGCCGAGAATCACCGGCACCCGGCGATGGTCCAAGGGATGTTCGAGCTCGAGCCCTTCCAGCACGCGGCCCTCGGCTTGCGCGAGCACTCGATGGCTGCCCGCCCCGTAGCGCTGCAGGCACGGCTCGAGCAGCTCGGTCGCGAGGATCAAGCGGCGCTCGACGCCGCCGATCTCGGCCTGCACGAGCGCGTAACGCAGCGAATCGCGCAGCGCCACCGCCTGATTCGCCGGCAGCGTCCATGGCGTCGTGGTCCAGATGGCCAGTGCGACTGGAGTGTCATCGAGCGGGATCGCCAGCCTGCGGCTCAGCGCCTCGAGGTCCGCCACCCCGAAGGCGACATCGATGGCCGGCGAAGTCCGCTCCGCGTACTCGACCTCCGCCTCGGCCAGCGCCGAGCGGCAATCGAGGCACCAATGCACGGGCTTGACGCCCTTGTAGACGTGGCCGTTGCCGATGATGCGGCCGAGCGCGCGGATCTGTTGCGCCTCGTAGTGCGGCGCCATGGTGAGATACGGCCGATCCCAGTCCCCAAGCACGCCGAGCCGCTTGAAGTCGCGCCGCTGCAGGTCGATCTGCTCGGCGGCGAAGGCGCGGCACGCGGCCCGGAATGCCGCGGCATCGAGCGTGCCGCCCGCCCGACCGTGCTTTTTCTCCACCTGCAGCTCGATCGGCAGGCCATGACAATCCCAGCCCGGGATGTAGGGCGCATCGAAACCTTCGAGCGTACGAGCCTTGACGATGACGTCCTTCAGGATCTTGTTGACCGCGTGACCGATGTGGATCACGCCGTTGGCATAGGGCGGCCCGTCGTGCAGCACGAACCGCGGCCGGCCGCGCCCGCGCTCGCGCAGCTTCGCGTACAGGCCGTTCGCTTCCCAGGCCCTCACCCAATCCGGCTCGCGCCGCGCCAGATCGGCTTTCATCGGGAAGCGCGTCGCCGGCAGGTTGATCGTGTGTTTGTAATCGGACATGAACTCGCCGTTACCGGCCCCAGGCCGGGTCAAACCTTCAAGATCGCCCGGGCCTGCTGCGCATCCTGGTGCATCTGGCGAACGAGCGACTCGACGCCCTCGAAATGCGCCTCTTCGCGCAGCTTGGCCACGAACTCCACTTCGATCCGTCGGCCGTACAGGTCGCCGGAAAAATCAAATACGTGCACCTCGAGCAGTTCCTCGCCGCCGCCCACGGTCGGCCGGCGCCCGAGACTGGCCACCGCCGGCAGGGGCGCCGCGTCGATGCCGTGCACGCGCACGGCGAAGATACCCGCCAGAGGCGAGCGGCGCCGCTCGAGGCGCAGATTGGCGGTCGGGAAACCCAGCTGCCGGCCGAGCCGCTCACCGCGGATGACGCGCCCGATCATGCTGTACGGCCGTCCGAGCAGGCGATGGGCGCGCTCGAGATTTCCGCTGGCGAGCGCCGCGCGCACCGCGCTGCTGCTCACCCGCTCGCCGTCGAGCTGCACCGGCTCGATCACCTCGGTGGCAAAGCCGAGTCGTTCCCCTGCCGCCCGCAGCGTCTCGCCGGTCGCCTCACCATTGCGCCCGAAGCGAAAGTCGTGCCCGATCACCACCGCGGGGGCGCGCAGCGCGTTCGCGAGCAGCGTCGTGAAGGCCTCGCCCGAGAGCCGGCGCAGCGGCTCGGCAAACCGCAGCACCCACAGGACATCGACCCCCAGGTGCTCGAGCACCCGCCAGCGCTCCCGGAAGGAGGTCAGCCTCGCCGGACATTCCGGGCCCGAAAGGTACTCCCGCGGCATCGGCTCGAA
>JAJZMI010000102.1 GCA_021798335.1 Pseudomonadota bacterium
TGCCGTTCTTCGCCGAAGCCCGCCGCCGCGGCCTGGAGATCTTCGGCGACATCGAGCTGTTCGCGCGGGCCGCGAGTGCCCCGGTGGCGGCGATCACCGGCACCAACGGCAAGAGCACCGTGACCACCCTGCTCGGACGCATGGCGGCGCGCGCCGGCCTGCTGGTGCGCGTCGGCGGCAATCTCGGCGAGCCGGCGCTCGATCTGCTGGCCGCCGCCGAGCGCTGCGCGCGTCCGACCGATCTGTATGTGCTCGAGCTGTCGAGCTTCCAGCTCGATACCACCGAGTCGCTCGATCTGAAGGCCGCGGCAGTGCTGAACGTCAGCGCCGATCACCTCGATCGCTACGCGTCGGTGGAGGACTACGCGCTGTCCAAGGCGCGGGTGTTCGCGCGCTGCGATACGGCGGTGGTCAACCTCGACGATGCGCTCGTGGCGCGCATGACCCGCCGCGGACAGCGCGTGCTCGGGTTCTCGGTCGAGGGCGCCGCGGGGGCCGCCTACACCGTGCTGCAGCGCGAGGGTGCGTGGCTGGCGCGGCACGGCGAGCCGCTGTTGCCCGTGGCGCAGATGCGCCTGCGCGGCCTGCACAATGCGGCCAACGCGCTCGCAGCGCTCGCCCTCGGTGAGGCGCTCGAGCTGCCGCGGGCGGCGATGCTGGCCGAGCTGCGGGAGTTCACCGGCCTGCCCCATCGGACCCAGTGGGTGGCCGAGGTGCGGGGCGTCACCTACATCGATGATTCCAAGGGCACGAACGTCGGCGCGACGCTCGCGGCGATCCGCGGCATGGACGGCACGCTGGTGTTGATCGCCGGCGGCGAGGGCAAGAATCAGGACTTCGCGCCGCTTGCGGCGGCGCTGCGCGGCAAGGCGCGGCACGTGGTGCTGATCGGCCGCGACGCCGAGCCTATCGCGCGGGCGCTCGAGGGTGTCTGCACGAGCGAGGTCTGCGCCTCGATGCCCGCGGCGGTGGCGGCGGCCGCGCGCGCCGCCGCGCCCGGAGACACCGTGCTGCTCTCCCCGGCGTGCGCCAGTCTCGACATGTTCCGCGACTATGCGCACCGCGGCGAGTCGTTCGCGCAAGCGGTGCGGGAGCTGCCGGCATGAGCGCGCAGCGGACCGCAATGTCGTTCGCGCGCTCGAGCGTGCGGGGCCGCGCCGTGTTCGTCGATCCGGTGACCCTCGCGCTGGTGCTGGCGATCCTGCTGTTCGGGCTGATCATGCTCACCTCGGCGTCGATTTCCATCGCCGGGCGCGACACCGGCAACCCGTTCTACTTCATCGAGCGGCAGCTGATCGCCGTGCTGATCGGCGTGGCCGGCGGCATCGCCGCGTTCTGCCTCAAATGCGAGCGGCTCGAGCGGCTCTCGCCCGCGCTGCTGGTGATGGCGACGCTGCTGCTGCTGGCGGTGTTGGTTCCGGGACTCGGCGAGCGGGTCAACGGCGGGCGGCGCTGGCTGCACCTGGCCGGTTTCAGCTTTCAGATCTCCGACCTGGCGCGCATCCTGGTGCTGATCTACGTGGCGAGCTATGCCGCGCGGCGCCAGGACGAGCTGGCCGATTCGTTCGGCGGTCTCGCCAAGCCGCTCGGGATGCTGGCGCTGTTCGCGGCCCTGATGCTCGGGGAGCCGAACTTCGGGGGCGCGCTCGTGCTGTTCGCCACCGGTTTCGGCATGCTGTTTCTCGCCGGCGCACGCCCGCGCCACGTCGCGGCGATCACGCTGCTCGCCACGCTCGCCTTCAGCGTGCTCGCGATCACCTCCCCATACCGCCTGCGGCGCCTGACCGGCTTTCTCGACCCGTGGGCCCAGCCCTACGGCAGCGGCTTCCAGCTGACCCAGTCGCTGATCGCGATCGGCCGCGGCAAATTGTTCGGTGTCGGACTCGGCAACAGCGTGCAGAAGCTTTTTTATCTGCCGGAGGCGTACACCGACTTCCTGTTCGCGGTGCTGTGCGAGGAGCTCGGCCTCGCCGGCGCGTTGCTCACGATCGCGCTGTTCGTCGCGCTCATCTGGCGGTCGTTCCAGATCGCCGCGCGCGCCGGACGCGCCGGCCTCGTCTTTCATCAGCTGCTGGCCGCCGGGTTCGGCCTGTGGCTCGGCATGCAGGCGTTCATCAACATCGGGGTGAACATGGGGGTGCTGCCGACCAAGGGATTGCCGCTGCCGATGATGAGCTACGGGCGATCGAACATGATCACGACGCTGGTGTGGGTCGGGATCGTGCTGCGCATCCACCACGAGACGCTGATCGAGACCCGCGGCGCGACCCCGGCCAACAGCGAGAGCGCGGCATGAACGGACCGGTACTCATCATGGCGGGCGGCACCGGCGGGCACGTGTTCCCGGGGTTGGCGCTGGCGCGCCGCCTGCGCGAGCGCTCCGTGGAGGTCATCTGGCTCGGTACCCGGCGCGGCATCGAGGCGCAGCTGGTGCCGGCCGAGGGCATCGCGATCGAGTGGCTCTCGGTTGGCGGACTGCGCGGCAAGGGCTGGCGCACGCGCCTCGCCGCGCCATGGCGGCTCGCCGTGGCGCTGTGGCAGGCCCTCGGGGTGATGCGGCGGCGCCGCCCGCGCGTGGTCGTGGGACTTGGCGGCTTCGCCGCCGGACCGGGCGGGATCGCGGCGTGGCTCACCCGGCGGCCGCTGCTGATCCACGAGCAGAATGCCGTCGCCGGTTTCACCAACCGGGCGCTTGCACCGCTCGCCCGCGAAGTGCTCGAGGCGTTCCCCGGCACCTTCCCCGCCCACGTGCACGCGCGCGCCATCGGCAATCCGGTGCGGCACGAGATCAGCGCACTGCCCGAGCCCGGCGTGCGGCTCGCCCGGCGCGCCGCCGCGGTGCGCCTGCTGGTGATCGGCGGCAGTCAGGGCGCGGTGCGGCTCAATACCGTGGTGCCGTACGCGCTGGCGCGCGCGGGCGCGCGCTTCGAGGTGCGCCACCAGGCCGGCGAGCGCTGGAGCGATGCGTGCCGCGAGAGTTACGCGCAGGCGGGCGTCGCCGCCGACGTGCAGCCGTTCATCGCCGACATGGCCGAGGCGTACGGTTGGGCGGATCTGGTGATCTGCCGGGCCGGTGCGCTCACGGTCTCGGAGCTGGCGGCCGCCGGGATCGGCGCGGTGCTGGTGCCGTTTCCGGCCGCGGTGGACGATCACCAGACATGCAACGCGCGGCTGCTGGTGCGCCAGGGCGCGGCGGTGCTGATTGTCGAGCGGGAACTGACGGCCGAGCGGCTGGCCCGGGAACTCGAGCGCCTGTGCGCCGATCGGGGCCGGCTGATCGAGATGGCCGTGCGGGCCCGCTCGCTCGCCCGTCCCGAGGCCGCCGAAGCGTTCGCCGAGCGCTGTGTGCAACTGTTGGAGAGAGCCGCATGAGCCGGACCGGCCTCCCGAGCGGCTTCGACCGCATGCGGCGCATCGAGACGATCCACCTGGTCGGCATCGGTGGCAGCGGCATGAGCGGCATCGCGGAGGTCCTGCTGAACCTCGGGTACCGCGTGCAGGGCTCGGATATGCGCAACAGCGCTGTGATCGAGCGCCTCGCGGCCCTTGGCGCGCATGTTGCCATCGGGCACGCCGCCCACCACATCACCGGGGCCGACGTGCTGGTGGTCTCGGGAGCGATCCCCAAGGGCAACCCGGAGGTCGCCGCCGCGCTGGCGCAGCGCATTCCGGTGGTCTCGCGCGCCGAGATGCTCGGGGAGCTGATGCGCTTCCGCGATGCGATCGCGGTCGCCGGCACGCACGGCAAGACGACCACCACCAGCCTCATCGCCAGCATCCTCGCCGAAGCCGGCGAGGATCCGACCTTCGTGATCGGCGGGCGGCTGAAGAGCGCCGGCAGCCACGCGCGGCTCGGCTCGGGACGCTACCTCGTGGCCGAGGCCGACGAGAGCGACGCGTCGTTCATGCATCTGCAGCCGCTGGTGGCGGTCGTCACCAACATCGACAACGATCATCTGGCCACCCACGGCGGGGACTTCGCCCGGCTCGAGCAGAGCTTCGTTGATTTTCTGCACAACCTGCCGTTCTACGGCCTGGCCGTGTTGTGCCTGGACTGCGCGCACGTGCGCGAGATTCTGCCGCGGGTCGCCCGCCACGTGCTCACCTACGGACTGAGCGCCGATGCCGACGTGCGCGCCGTCGATGTGCGCCGTCTGGGCTTGCAGACCCGCTTCGCGGTGCGCCGGCCCTCGGGGGCGCCGCTGGAGGTGCTGGTCAACCTGCCCGGCACCCACAACGTGCTCAATGCGCTGGCGGCGATCGCGGTGGCCACGGATCTGGGCGTCGAGGATGCGGCGATCTGCGCGGCGCTGGCGCAATTCCAGGGCATCGACCGCAGGCTGCAGCACGTGGCCGACATCGTCACCGGCGCCGGGACGATCGTCCTCGTCGACGATTACGGCCATCACCCGACCGAGGTGGCCGCGACGCTCGAGGCGCTGCGCCAGGGGTATCCGCGCCGGCGCATCGTGCTCGCCTTCCAGCCGCACCGCTACACCCGCACGCGCGATCTGATCGATGATTTCGGCAAGGTGCTCTCGAGTGTGGAGGTGTTGCTGGTCACGGAGGTCTATGCGGCCGGCGAGGAGCCGATCGCCGGTGCGGACGGGCGCGCCATCTGCCGCGCGGTGCGCAGCCGCGGCCAGGTCGAGCCGCTGTTCGTCGAGCGCGTGGAGGAGTTGGCCGATGCGCTGCGCGACGTGATCCGCGACGGCGATCTGGTCGTGACCATGGGCGCGGGCAACATCAGCGCGGTCGCACATGGGCTGGTCAAGACGCTGCCGGCTTTGTTCGCGTCCCGGAGTGACGCATGAGCTGCGCGGTGCCCGAGAAATTCCTCGCGCGGATCCGGCGCGAGGAGCCGATGAGCCGCCATACCTCGTGGCATGTCGGCGGCCCGGCCGAGGTGTTCTTCACGCCCGAGGACCGGGCCGATCTGGCGGAGTTTCTGCGCGGCCTGCCGGCGGAGGTGCCGCTGGTCTGGCTCGGCCTCGGCAGTAACCTTCTGGTGCGCGACGGCGGCATTCGCGGCGTGGTCATCAGCACCCGGGGGACGCTCGATCGGCTCGAGCGGCGCAGCGAGACCTCGGTGTACGGCGAGTCCGGCGTGGCCTGCGCGCGCATCGCGCGCCAGTGCATCAAGTGGGGCCTCGGTCCGGCGGCGTTCTTCGCGGGCATTCCGGGCACCCTCGGCGGTGCCCTGGCCATGAATGCCGGGGCGTTCGGTGAGGAGACCTGGCCTCACGTGACCGAGGTCGAGACCATCGATCGCCGCGGCCGCGAGCACCGGCGGCCCGCCGCCGAGTATCGCGTCGGCTATCGGCAGGTCGATCCTCCGGCGCCCGAGGAAGGGTTCCTCGCCGCGACGTTGCGCTTCGAGACCGCGCCGGCGGGGAGCGAGTCGGCGGTGCGGGAGCTGCTCGAGCGGCGCCGCGCAACCCAGCCGATCGGCGAGTGGAGCTGCGGCTCGGTGTTCACCAACCCCCCGGGCGATCACGCCGCGCGTCTGATCGAGGCGAGCGGTCTGAAGGGTGCGGCGGTCGGCGGCGCTTCGGTCTCGAGCAAGCACGCGAACTTCATCATCAACCACGGCACGGCGAGCGCCAACGACATCGAATCCCTGATCCGGCGCGTGCAGGAAACCGTCGAGCGTGCGCACGGCCTGAGGCTCCGCCCGGAGGTGCGCATCGTGGGGGAGGCACGCTGATGCGTCTGAATTACGACCCGACCTGGCTGCGCCGCGCCGCATCGAGCGCCGATTTCGGCCGGGTCGCGGTGCTCGCCGGGGGCGATTCCAGCGAGCGGGAGATTTCGCTGCTGTCCGGCGCGGCGGTGCTGGCGGCGCTGCAGCGCCGCGGCGTGGCCGCCGAGCTGTTCGATCCGCGCGAGCGCTCGCTCCTGGAGCTGCCCGGGCTGCGCTTCGAGCGGGTGTGGATCGCCCTGCACGGGCCGGGCGGGGAGGACGGAACGGTGCAGGGGGCGCTGGAGTATCTGGGCGTGCCGTACACCGGCTCGGGCGTCATGGGCTCGGCGATCACTATGGACAAGCTGCGCACCAAGCGTCTGGCCCACGCGTGCGGGGTGCCCACCCCGGCGGCGCTCGAGCTCAGCGGTCCGCAGGACTTCGAGCATGCGCTCGAGCGGCTGCGCCTGCCGATGATCGTCAAGCCCTGCAGTCAGGGATCGAGCGTCGGCATGAGCAAGGTCGAGCGCGCCCAAGACCTGCCGGCCGCCTATGCCGCCGCGCGCGCCGTGGAGCGCTGCGTGTTCGCCGAGGCGTGGGTGAGCGGCGCGGAGTACACCGTGGCGCTGCTGCAGGGCGAGGCGCTGCCGTCGATCCGGATCGAGACCCCGCGCAACTTCTACGATTACGAGGCGAAGTACGTGCGCGAGGACACCCGCTACCTCTGTCCCTCGGGCCTGTCCGAGCCGGCCGAGCGGCATCTGGCGAGCCTCGCGCGCGCGGCCTTCGCCGCCGCGGGCGCCGAGGGTTGGGGGCGGGCGGATTTCATGACCGACGCCACGGGCCGGCCGCTGCTGCTCGAGATCAACACCGTGCCCGGCATGACCAGCCATTCGCTGGTGCCGAAGGCCGCCCGCGCCGTCGGCATCGATTTTGACGAGCTCGTCTGGCGCGTGCTCGAGACGAGCTTCACGCGCCGCGCGGCCGAGGGTGCGGCCAAATCATGAAACACCGTGGCGGCAATCGACGCGTGCAAGCGGTGGGCCCGGCGCGGCGGCCGCGCCAGGGGCACCGGCTGCTGCGCGCCGCGGCGGTGCTCGCCGCCCTGCTCGGGGTGTTGTGGGCGCTCGATCGCCCGATCCGGGCGGTACGGGTGACCGGTGCATTCCGCCACGTCCCGCCCCTGGCGGTCGAGCGGGCCGTCGCCGATGTCGCGCTCGGCTCGGGGCTCTTGACGGTGAATCTGCGCCGGGTGCGCGCGGCCGTCGCGGCGCTCCCCTGGGTCGCGACGGTGAGCGTGCGGCGCATGTGGCCCGATGCGCTCGCGGTGCGCATCAGCGAACAGGTCGCGGCGGCCTGTTGGAACGGCGATGGCCTGGTCAACCGCGCCGGCAAGGTGTTCGTGACCGGCTTGACCGATCCGCCGGCGGCGCTCCCGCGGCTGTCGGGGCCGCCCGGCACTTCCGGCCAGGTGATGCGCCGTTATCTGGCCATGCGCGGTGAGCTCGCCTCGAGCGGCGTTGCGATCGCCTCGCTGGCGCTGAGCGCGCGGGGCACGTGGAAGTTCACCCTGAACGACGGGATCCGCGTCAGGTTGGGACGGTCCGACCTGGATTCGCGATTCAACAAGTTCGTCGACGTGGCGCTGGCGATCGTCAAGCGGCGCGCGCACGCGATTGCCTACGTCGACATGCGTTACATGAACGGTTTTGCCATTGGCTGGCGCCGGCATGCGCCGGCGGTATAGGAGGCCGCGATGCGAAAGCGAACCGACCGCGACCTGATTGTCGGCCTCGACATCGGCACTTCGAAGGTTCTCGCCCTGGTCGGGGAGGTCGGCCCGAACGGCGCCATCGAGGTGCTGGGCGTCGGCTCGCAACCCTCGCGCGGGTTGAAGAAGGGCGTGGTGGTCAACATCGAGTCGACCGTGCAGTCCATTCAGCGCGCCGTGGAGGAGGCCGAGCTGATGGCCGGCTGCGAGATCCATGCGGTGTTCGCCGGCATCGCCGGCAGCCACGTACGGAGCCTGAACTCGCACGGGGTGGTGGCGATCCGCGACCGCGAGGTCACTCCGGGGGACGTCGAGCACGTGATCGACGCGGCCCGCGCCGTGGCCATTCCGGCCGACCAGAAGATCCTGCACGTGCTGCCGCAGGAGTTCGTGGTCGACGGCCAGGAGGGCATCCACGATCCGATCGGCATGTCCGGGGTGCGCCTCGAGGCGAAAGTGCACATCGTCACCGGCGCCGAGAGCGCCGCGCAGAACATCGAGAAGTGCATCAAGCGCTGCGGGCTCGAAGTCGAGGACGTGGTGCTCGAGCAGCTCGCCTCGAGCTTCGCGGTGCTCACCGAGGATGAGAAGGACCTCGGGGTATGCATGGTCGACATCGGCGGCGGCACCACCGACATCGCGGTGTTCGCCCAGGGTGCGATCCGCCACACCGCGGTGATTCCGATCGCCGGCGATCAGGTCACCAACGACATCGCGGTGTCGATGCGCACCCCCACGCAGCATGCCGAGGACATCAAGATCCGCTACGCGTGCGCGCTCTCGCAGCTGGCCAACCCCGACGAGACCATCGAGGTGCCGAGCGTCGGGGACCGTCCGGCGCGCCGGCTCGCCCGCCAGACGCTCGCCGAGGTCGTCGAGCCGCGCTACGAGGAGTTGTTCGGCCTGGTGCGCGAGGAGCTGCGCAGGAGCGGCTTCGAGGAGCTGGTGGTTGCCGGCGTGGTGCTCACCGGCGGCAGCGCCCGCATGGAGGGCGTCATCGAGCTCGCCGAGGAGGTGTTTCATCTGCCGGTGCGCCTCGGGCTGCCGCAGCAGATCCAGGGGCTCGCCGACGTGGTGCGCAACCCGATCTATGCCACCGGCGTGGGGCTGCTGCTGTATGCCCGGGACAATCTCTTGCCCGCGCGGCGGGCGCGCTCGCGCGGTGGTAACGCCAAGGCGACGATCAACCGCATGCGGGCGTGGTTTCAGGGGAATTTCTAATCGTGACTGAATCAATCCGAATTGCTCAACATCGAGGAGCGCGCAATGTTTGAACTGATGGATGGCTACAACCAGAGCGCCGTGATCAAGGTCATCGGTGTCGGCGGCGGGGGCGGCAACGCCGTCGCGCACATGCTGACGACCGGAATCGACGGCGTGGAATTCATGTGTGTCAACACCGACGCGCAGGCGCTGAAGCACGCGAAGGTGAAAACCGCGCTGCAGATCGGCAGCAACATAACCAAGGGTCTCGGCGCGGGCGCCGACCCGGAGGTCGGCCGGCAGGCCGCCATGGAGGATCGCGACCGCATCGTCGAGCTGATCAAGGGCTGCGACATGCTGTTCATCACCGCCGGCATGGGCGGCGGCACCGGCACCGGCGGCGCTCCGGTGGTGGCCCAGGTCGCCAAGGAGATGGGGATTCTCACCGTGGCGGTGGTGACCAAGCCCTTCGAGATGGAAGGCGGCAAGCGCTCGCACGTGGCCGATCACGGCATCGCCGAGCTCGGCAAGTACTGCGACTCCCTCATCACCATTCCCAACCAGAAGCTGCTCACCGTGCTCGGGGCGCAGACGACCCTGCTCGATGCGTTCAAGTCGGCCAATCAGGTGTTGCAGGGCGCGGTGCAGGGCATCGCCGAGCTGATCACCCGGCCGGGCCTGATCAACGTGGACTTCGCCGACGTGCGGACCGTGATGTCCGAGACCGGCATGGCCATGATGGGCACCGGCACGGCGAGCGGCGAGGGCCGCGCGCGCGCCGCCGCCGAGGCCGCGGTCTCCTCGCCGCTGTTGGAGGAGATCAATCTGGCCGGAGCCCACGGCATCCTGGTCAACGTTACCGCGGGGATGGACCTCTCGATCGGGGAGTTCCAGGAGGTCGGTCAGATCGTCAAGGAGTTTGCCTCTGAGGACGCCACGGTGGTGGTCGGCACGGTGATCGATCCGGACATGTCCAATCAGGTGCGCGTCACGGTGGTGGCGACCGGACTCGGCCGCCCGGCCATTCCGAGCACCGCGCGCCCCACGATCGGGGCAAGCCGCGAGCGGGAAGCGGCCCCGGCGCGCGAGGCGCGTGCCGAGGCGCCGATGCGCGTGGTACGTCGCGCTGCGCCCTCGAGCAGCGACTACGCCCAGCTCGACCGGCCGACGGTGCAGCGCCAACGGGCCGTGGGCGACGGCTTGCGTCAGGGCATCGCCCCGGATGATCTGCTCGACATTCCGGCGTTTCTGCGCCGGCAGGCGGACTGAGCCGCAAGTGCGCCACGGGGCCGCACGGGCGCGGGCGAACTGTGCCGGCGTTCGCGGCGCGCCCCGGCGACATGGAGTAAAAGGCGCCGCTATGGTACGGTAGCGGGCCATTCCCGCCGCAGCGGGCTGCCCGC
>JAJZMI010000160.1 GCA_021798335.1 Pseudomonadota bacterium
TGACGCCGCTCGGGATCCTGCGGCTGCGGCGCGTCACCTTCACGACCTGCAAGCTGCCGAAGCCGTCCTGGGTGCTGCGCGCCAGCTCCCTCAGCATCAATACCCGCGACCGCATCGGGACCGGCCGCGACGCCCGCGTCGATCTGCATGGAGTGCCGCTCCTGTACACCCCGTGGGTGTCCTTCCCCGTCGGCAACGTCCGCAAAACCGGCTTCCTGTTCCCGACATTCGGCAACACCTCGACGAGCGGCCTGCAGGTGACGGTACCGTTCTATTGGAACATCGCGCCGAACGCCGACCTTACCCTGCAGCCCACCGAGTATCAGCGCCGCGGCATCGACCTCGGCGGCGATGCGCGGCTGCTGACCGCCGATAACCGCACCGAGATCGATTGGGATTATCTGCCCTATGACACTGCCTTCCACGGCAGCCGCAGCCGCATCCGCTTGCGCAGCGAGACGAATCTGCCCGACGGCCTGCGGCTGAGCCTCGATGGGCAGAACGTCAGTGATTCCCAGTACTTCGAGGACTTCGCCAGCGGACCGGAAGGCGCGAGCACCGCGTTTCTCAATCGTCGCGCCGTACTGTCCTACCGCAACGCGCACTGGAACGTCCGGGGCATGGTGCAGCAGTTTCAAACCATCGACACCACGCTGCCGGTGAACGAGCGACCCTATGCGCGGGTGCCGGATATCACCGCGGACGCCAACTACGGCTGGGGCCCGGGAGACCTGCTTCATTATGGCTTCACCTCGGAGCTGGTCGACTTCCAGCGGCCCGAGGGCTCGACCCTGGTGAGTGGCTGGCGCTTCGACGCCACGCCCCGGGTTTCGCTCGACTTCGGCGGCCCCGGATACTTCGTGCGGCCCGCGATCGCCTGGCGCACCACGGAGTACGAGCTGTCGCATACCGCGCCCGGTCAGCCGAGCAATCCCTCGCGCAATCTGCCCATCGCCAGCGTGGATGCGGGCTTGAAGCTCGATCGGCTCATCGGGCGCCACGGGCGGCGGCGCATCGAGCTCGAGCCGCGCGCGATGTATCTCTATGTCCCGTACCGCAATCAGAACGATCTGCCGATATTCGACACCGGCCTTCCCGACCTGCAGCCGGTGGAGTTGTTCCGCACCAACCGGTATGTCGGCGCCGACCGCCAGGGCGACGCCGACCAGATCAGCGCTGCGCTCACCGCGCGGCTGCTCGGCACGGCGAGCGGCCGCCAATACCTCTCGGCCACAATTGGTGAGGAGTTCTACCTCAGACCCCCGCGCGTGACCCTGCCGGGGCTACCGCTCCAGAGAGGACCCTACGGAGGAATCATTGCCAAGTTATCGCTGACGGCAGTCAGGGATTGGAGCGCCAGCGGTGAGCTGCAGTGGAATCCGCAGAACTCTCAGGCCGAGCGCGCCCAGGCGTCGCTGCAGTATCGCCCGGGGCCCGGCCGGGTGATCAATCTGGCGTACCGCTTCGAGCGCACCACATTCGAGCTGGCCACGCTGCAGCAGCAGGCGTCGATCGCAGCACTCTGCGGCACCGCGCCCGCGCTGGTGAGCGGCAGCTCGTGCGGCACCAAGCAAGTGGAACTCTCCGGCGCCTGGCCGATCGGGCCGCACTGGAGCGTCTTCGCGCGCGCCGTCTACTCGATGCTGGATCACCAGGCGCTGGAGAGATTCGTCGGCTTCGAGTACCGTTCGTGCTGCTGGAGCATACGGTTCGGCGCCCGGCGCTATGTCGCGCTGCGGCCGGTGGGAACGACCGAGCGGACCGGCACGCAAGTCACCGGCGTGTACTTGCAGGTGGAACTGAACGGCCTGGCCAGTGTCGGATCTGCACCGGATCGTTTCCTCTCCGAGGCCATCCCCGGCTACACTTCCGCGGAACCGAATTCCCTGGCAGCGATGCCTTGACGATCGAGCGAGGACTCACGCGCATGCGGCGGTATTTTCCATTGCGGACCTGGACTCCTGGCAGCGCCATGGGCACCGCCCAGGCGCCGGCGCCGGCGCTCCGGGCGGCCCTGTGCATCCTCTTGGCGGCGGTCGCGCTCGCGGCGCTGCTGCCGGGGCGTGCCCTCGCCCAGACCCGCCAGCTCTCCACCCAGGGTCAGCTGCTCGACCGCATCGTCGCGATCGTCAACAACGGCGTGGTGCTGCAAAGCGAGCTCGACAGCCGGATGAGGCAGGTGGAGACGGAGCTCAGGGCCGAGGATCTCTCGCCTCCGCCCCAGAGCGTGCTGCAGAAGCAGGTGCTGCACAACCTCATCCTCGAGCATCTGGAGCTGCAGCAGGCCGCGCAAGACGGCATCAGGATCTCCGACGACACCCTGAACGAGGCGCTGCAAAGCGTCGCGGCGCGCAACCACATTCCGTTCGCGGATCTGCCGACCGCCCTGGCGCAGGAAGGTATCAACTACGCAGCCTACCGCCAGCAGATGCGCAACCAGCTCACCATCGGGCTGCTGCGCGAGCGCGATGTCCTGCAGCGCATCGTGGTCACCCCGCGGGAAGTCGACCAGTTCCTGGCGCGCCAGGCCACAGCACCGACTTCAAACGAGGAATACGAGGTCTCGCACATTCTGATCGCAGTCTCCCCGGACGCCACGCCGGCTCAGTTGGCAAGCGCCAAGCGCCTGGCCGAGAAAGTCGACCGTCTGGCGAAGTCGGGCCAGAATTTCGCCAAGCTCGCAATCACCTACTCCGACAGCAGCGATGCGCTCAAGGGCGGCAATCTCGGCTGGCGCAAGGGCTTCGATCTGCCCACGTTCCTGACCAACGTCGTACCGCGCCTCAAGCCGGGCGAGGTCAGCAATGTGCTGCGCACCGCCTCGGGCTTCCACATCGTCAAGTTGGACAAGGTCCGCCGTCAGACACACAAGGTCATCGTCGAGCAGGTTCACGTGCGGCACATCCTGCTCATCCCGAACGCCATACAGGACGCGGCCACCGTGCGCGAGCGCCTGGAGAAAATCCGCAAGGAGATCCTCTCGGGCAAGGTCAGGTTCTCGGTGATCGCCGCCTCGGTTTCCCAGGACCCAGGCTCGGCCTCCGAGGGGGGCAACCTCGGCTGGCAGAGCCCGAACGCCTTCACGCCGCGCTTCGCCGCCGCGATCGCCAAACTCAAGGTGGGGCAGATCAGCCAGCCGTTCCAGACACGCTATGGCTGGCACATCGCGCAACTGCTGGGACGACGCAAGTTCAACGAGACTCAGGAAATGAAGCGGCTGCATGCCATCGAGGCCATCCGCGCCAGCCGGGCCGACGAGGATACCCAGCTGTGGCTGCAACGGCTGCGCGACGACGCCTACGTGCGGATTCTGGCGGGCTGACCGGTCCGCACGCCGTGCCGCCGCGGATCGTGCTCACCTCGGGCGAACCGGCGGGGATCGGGCCCGATCTTGCTCTGACAGTGGCCGCGCGCGCCATCGGCTGCGAGCTGGTCTGCCTGGCGGACCGTGCGCTGTTGGCCGAGCGGGCGAGCTCCCTCGGGCTGACCGTGGCGTTGCGCTCCTACGAGGGCGTGTCCTGCCCGCACGTGCCGGGCAGCCTCACCGTCGAGCACCACCGCCTGGCCTGCCCGGCCCGCGCCGGGCAGCTCGATGCGCGCAATACCTCCTACGTGCTCGAGCAGCTGGAGCGCGCCTGCGCGGGCGCCCGCGCCGGCGAGTTCGCCGCGATCGTGACCGCGCCCGTGCACAAGGGCATCATCAACGATGCCGGCATCCCGTTCACCGGCCACACCGAATTTTTCGCCGAGCGCACCGGCGCACGGCCGGTCATGATGCTCGCCACCGGTTCGCTGCGGGTCGCACTGGCCACGACGCATCTGCCCTTGAGCCAAGTCAGCCGCGCAATCACCCGGGAGTTGGTGCTCGACACCGTGACGATTCTGGAGCGGGATCTGCGGCAAGGCTGGGGGCTGCGGCGGCCGCGCATCGCCGTGTGCGGACTCAACCCGCACGCGGGCGAGGGCGGACACCTGGGCGATGAGGAGATTCGCGTGATCGAGCCGGCGCTCGCGATGCTGCGCTCGCGGGGACTCGACGTGGCGGGCCCGCTGCCGGCCGACACCGTATTCGTACCGCGCATCCTGGCCGACTATGACGCGGTACTCGCGATGTACCACGATCAGGGACTGCCGGTGATCAAGCACGCCGGATTCGACAGCGCGGTGAATGTGACACTCGGCCTGCCCATTGTGCGAACCTCGGTCGATCACGGCACCGCGCTCGAGCTCGCCGGTACCGGCCGGGCCGATTGCGCAAGCCTCGTGGCGGCCATCGAGCTGGCCATCGAGCTGGCGCGCAGGCGCGCGTGAGGCGTCACGCCGTCCAGGGCATCGGGCCGGCGCCGCGCGCGCGCAAGCGCTTCGGCCAGCACTTCCTGCACGACCCCGCGGTGCTCGAGCGGATCATCGCGGCGGTGGCGCCGCACGCCGACGATGCATTGGTCGAGATCGGTCCGGGGCGCGGGGCGCTCACCGAGCGGCTGCTCGGCGCACCCGGCCGCAGCCTCGATGCCATCGAGATCGACCGCGAACTGAGCGCATTGCTGCGCGCGCGGTTCGCCGCGGCGCCGCGTTTCACCCTGCACGAGGCGGATGCGCTGCGCTTCGACTTCGCGGCGCTCGCCCGCGCGCGCGGCCGCCTGCGCGTGCTCGGCAACCTGCCCTACAACATCTCGACCCCGCTGCTGTTTCACATGCTCGGGAGCATCAGCGCGATCGCCGATCTGCACGTCATGCTGCAGCGCGAGGTCATCGAGCGCATGGCCGCAACCCCCGGCGATTGCGCGTACGGTCGGCTGACGGTGATGCTCTTTCCATGGGTCAGCGTCGAGCACCTCTTCGACGTCGGCCCGGGCGCGTTCCAGCCACCGCCGCGGGTCTGGTCGGCGCTCGCGCGGCTCACCGTGCGGACTGAGCCGGCCTTCCCGGTCGATCCGCGCTATGCGCAGATCGTGGCGGCAGCCTTCGCCCACCGGCGCAAGACTCTGCGCAACGCGCTGCGCGGACTGCTCGACACCGGACAGATCGAGCGCTGCGGCGTCGAGCCGACGGCCCGGCCCGAGACGGTCCCGCCGCACGCGTACAATGCGCTCGCCGCGCTCGCGACTGCTGCCGGAAGCGGGAGATTGAGCTAGGCTAGCGCAATGACGAGCGAGGGCTATCGCCGCATTCTTCTGGTCGTCGATCTCAGCGAGGACAGCCTGCGGATCGGGCAGCGCGCCGTGGCGCTCGCCGCAGCCCTCGGAGCCGAAATCGAGCTGCTGCACGTGGTGGAGTTCCTGCCCGCCGAGCCGATGGCCGAGACGCTGGCGGCATCGGTGCGCATCGAAGACGAATTGCTCGAGCAGGCCCGCGCGCGCCTGACGGCGCTCGCCGCCGAGCTCGGCCTGGCGCAGGCGACCTGCTGGGTGCAGGCCGGCAGCGTCAAGGCCGAAATCGTCCGCATCGCACGCAAGCGCCAGGCCGACCTGATCGTGCTCGGCAGCCGTGAGCGCCACGGAATGTCCATTCTGGTGAACCTCACCGAGGACACGGTGCTGCACGCCGCACCGTGTGATGTGCTTGCCGTGCGCGTGAAACGCTCCGGCGCGCCCGCCAAGCGCTGATCGCGCCCATCGGACATCGCGGCGCGGGCCGCGCCCCGGTAAAATGCCGGCCATGAGCGCGCCGCCCAAAATCCGCATCGACGTCGAGACCAGCTACCTCGGCGAGCAGTCCGATCCGCGTGAGCAGCGCTATGTGTTCGCCTACACGATCACGATCCGCAACGAGGGCGGACTGTCCGCAACGCTCCTCACCCGGCACTGGATCATCACCGATGCGAACGGCGCGGTGAAGGAAGTGCGCGGTGACGGGGTGGTGGGCGAGCAACCGCGCCTCGAGCCCGGTCAGGGATTTCGTTATTCCAGCGGCGCGATTCTCGAGACGCCCGTGGGCACCATGGAAGGCACCTACCACATGATCGATGAGCAGGGCCAGCAGTTCACCGCGCCGATTCCACTGTTCCGGCTGGCGATGCCCGGGATTCTGCATTGAGCCGCTTCGCCATCGGCGACATCCAGGGCTGCTACGAGGAACTGCGCGCGCTTCTGGAGCAGGTGCGCTTTTGCGCCGATCGTGACCAGCTCTGGCTCGTCGGCGACCTGGTCAACCGCGGACCGCATTCGCTCGCGGTGCTGCGCTTCGTGCGCGCCCTGGGGGAAAATGCCGTGACGGTGCTCGGCAACCACGATCTGCATTTGCTCGCGGTGGCGGCCGGCACCCGCCGCGAGCGCCGTTGCGACACGATCGCGGACGTGCTGGAGGCCAAGGATCGTGACCGGCTGATCGAATGGCTGACCGAGCGGCCGCTGGCCCATCTGCAAGCGGGCGATCTGCTGGTGCATGCCGGAGTGGTGCCCCAATGGAGCGCGCAATCGACGCTGGCGCTTGCCGCGGAAGTCGAGTCGGCGCTGCGGCACGAGCCGGAACGGCTGTTCGAGCACATGTACGGTGATCAACCGGATCAGTGGTCGACGGATCTCAAAGGCATGGAGCGGTTGCGCTTCGTGATCAACGTGCTGACTCGCATGCGCGTCTGCACGCGCGCGGGACGCATCAATCTCGCGCTCAAGGGCAAGCCCCCGGGCGGCGACTCCCCGTGGCTGCCCTGGTTCGACGTGGACCGCCCGCTGCTGCGGGGACAGCGCGTCGTCTGCGGCCACTGGTCGGCGATCGGCCTGAAGCTGCGGGCGGATGTGGCGGCCCTCGACACCGGTTGTGTCTGGGGCGGCGCGCTGACGGCCTTGGACCTCGACACCGGCATCACCACTGCCGTGCCCTCGCGCGGCTATCAGGCCATCGAATCCTGAGGAGGGCTGCCGTGGATGCTCTGCATGCGCTGAACTTGCAGCAGTGGATCGAGGACAACCGCCACCTGCTGAAGCCGCCCGTCGGCAACCGCCGCATGTTCACGGACGGGGATTTCATCATCATGGTGGTCGGCGGTCCCAACACCCGCCAGGACTATCACGTCGATCCGGGCCAGGAGCTGTTCTACCAGCTCGAGGGCGACATCGTGCTGAAGACGATGCAGTCGGGCCGCTGCATCGATGTCCCCGTCCACCAGGGCGAATTACTGCTGCTGCCGGCCCTGATGCCGCATTCCCCGCAGCGCCCCGCCGCGACGGTCGGACTCGTAATCGAGCGCAGGCGCCGCCCCGGGGAGCGCGACGGGTTCCAGTGGTACTGTCGGCGCTGCACGAACCTGCTGCACGAGAGCTTCATCGAGCTGACCGACATCGAGGCCGAGCTGCCGCCGGTGTTCGAGCGTTTCTATGCCAACCGCGCGGCGCGCACCTGCAAGCACTGCGGCACCGTGCTCGAGCGCTGAGGCGGCGCGAGACAAAACTTCCGCGTCCTTGCAGTTTTCCTTAAACTCCCCCGGCAGCGGCCGCTGCGGCCGCAGGGGAGGTCGTGATGTCGCGCGTTCTCGGTGTGCGGTTGCTCCTGACCCTGGTCGCACTCGGCAGCCTCGCGGCCAGCTCGGCGATCGCTCTAGGGCTCGCGCCGGGAGCGGATTTTTCGGCCCGGCTCGTGTACCTGCGCGACGGTCTGTACGGGGTCCACGCGAGGCAACAATCGCCGCTGCCCCGGGGCCTGCGCGCCGGCGACATCATCCCCATTCATCGCCTGAGCCCCGCCGAGCGCGCCGCGCTGTTCGACCGTCACGATGTCCTGCCCGGCACCGCGCTCACGCTTCCGGTCATCCGCGCGGGCACGCTTGCCGAGCGGCGGGTAGGGAGCGTCCCCGACCGGCCGCCGCCGCTCTCACAAGCGGAGTTTCTGGGCTTCCAGGTCGTGATGTTCGCCATCGTGATGTTGACCTTGTGGCGCGGGAAAGACTGGGCGGCCTGGGGACTGTCGGCGCTGTTCATGTTCGCGCTGCTCGTCGCCGGACCTCTGCAGCTGCCCGTACCGGCAAGCTGGGCATTCTGGCACCACCAGGCAGACCTCCTGACCGGCGAATTGGCAATCATGCTGGCCATGTTCGTCATGGCCGACAGCCTGGCCGGCGCAAGCCTCCCGTCGCGCTGGCGCACGGCGTCGCGCGTCGCCATCGCGCTCGTGGCGCTGACCATGCTGGGCTTGGCGGAGACTCTCTATACCGCGCTCATCCGCAGCGGCACGACGCTCCTCGGTGCAAGCCACCACGTCATCAATCTGACCCTGTTCGCCACTTTCTTCGCCGTGATACTGGCCGTGCTGCTCGCGGGCTACCGCTTCGCGGCGCATCAGGATCGGCTGCGCATCCGCTGGGTATTGTGGAGCACGGCCCTGCTGTTCGGAAGCAATCTGCTGCACTTCCTCACCCCGCGAACCTGGCAAGCGGACATGGGCCAGGTCGTCGCCGTGCTGGAGGGCATAGCGCTGCTCGGGTATCTCTACGCGGTCCTGCGCACGCGGCTGATCGACGTGGGGTTCGTCGTCGACCGGGCGCTGGTGTTCGGCCTGCTCACCGCGCTCGTGTTCGGCACGTTCTCCATTCTCGAGCAGACGCTGCATCAGTTCGCCATCAGCGACCGGGTGGGATGGGCACTGCAGGCGCTCGCTGCGCTCGTGCTGGCGCTGGTGCTGAGCCCGCTGCATCGGCGGCTCGAGAGCTGGATCGAGCAGGCGTTCTTCCGCAGCCAGCGCCTGGCCCTGCTCGCCCTGGAGCGCCTCGCGCGCGAGTGTCCGTTCGTGGAGCGCGAAGCGCACCTGCTGGCCCTCGTCCTCGAGCGCCTCAAGCCCCAGTGCGCCGGGGTAGCGATCTACGAGCGCGCCGGGAGCAGCTACCGGCGGCAGGCCGCGAGCGATGAGTCCTGGCCGGCGGTGGTGGACGCCGACGATCCGGTGTTCGTTGCGCTGCGCGCGGCGCACGAACCGGTGGCGCTCGCGGCACAGACCAACCATATCGGCGCTGAAGGGCTGGCGCTGCCGATGACCGTCGCAGAGTCGCTTCTCGGCGCGCTCGTCTGCCGGCCGCGCGACGGCGAGCAATTCGCGCCCGAGGTGCGCGCGGCGCTCGCCAACCTGGCCCACCATCTCGGCATGGCGCTCAGCGTGTTGCGCCACCGGGAGCATGCGCGGCTGGTGGCCGACGTGGCGGCCGGACGGATCGACCCGGATGCGGCGCGCCGGCGCGCCATCACCCTGTTGGAAGGCGAGTTGCCGCGGGTGAGCCTCGGCGCCTCCCCGTGAGCGGCGCGCGCCGGGGCGCGCTCAACCTCGCTGCGGCGCGCCGCCCTCGCCGGCGGGCGCGCTCTCGGGTATGCCGATGCGGTGGGTCGATTTCACTTCCTCCATGACGAAGTAGCTGTGCGTCTGCTGCACGCCGCGGATCCCGGCGATGGTTTCCCCGAGCAGCGTGCGGTAGCGCTCCATGTCCTTGACGCGCACCTTGAGCAAGTAATCGAAGCCGCCGGCAACCATGTGGCATTCCATGATCTCGTCTTGGGCGGCCACCATTTCCTTGAAGCGCTCGAATGCCTCCGGCGTGGTGCGATCGAGCGTCACCTCGACGTACACCAGCAAACCCAGACCCAGACGTCGCGCGTTCAAGCGCGCGAAGTAGCCGGCGATGAAGCCCGCAGCCTCGAGGCGGCGTATGCGCTCGAGCGTCGGGGTGACGGTGAGATTCACCTCACGGGCAAGCTGGGACACCGGCAAACGCCCATCCTGCTGCAGCCGCAGCAGCAGCTTTCGGTCGATCCGGTCGAGCGAGCGGAATCCCGCGATGGCGTCTTTTTGGCGCATACGCAGTGAAGTTTACTTCTAATAGCGCCAAAACGTGAAAATATTCTCTGTTCATACGGTTAGGATGAGGATAATCATCTAGTCATTTCCGTGTGCCGCATGACCGCGATGTCCGCCCACAGGGCGCGTTCACAGGATCGGGACGATCTGCAGGCTCTGCGCGAGCGCATGCGTGCCGCGACGCTGCGGCCCGAAGGGGCGGCCGTCGCGCAGCTGCGCGAGACGTTACTCGGCGTCGAGGCACCGTT
>JAJZMI010000072.1 GCA_021798335.1 Pseudomonadota bacterium
TGTCTGCATCGGCTTGCCTGCCGCATGCGGCACAGACTGCACGCAGCGTTGCCAGCACGTCGCTGGTCGAGGAGCCCAATCCGAGTCCAATGGGTATGGGGCAACGCAGCCTCAGTACGCCGCCGAAAGCGATGGCGCCGAGCGAATCAAGCGCCACTCGGGCGGCGCTCGCGGCTTTCAGCTTGCCGGCGGGATGGACCTCGATCTGCCGTCCCGGTGCCAACCGGAAGTGCGCCTCACTCCCGGCGTCCGGCACCGGCAATGTGACCAGACAGGGGACAGGATCGGCGCGAGCGGGCGATCGTGGCCGCCATAGTCCCTGGAGAATCTCGCCGTGATGTCGCCCGGCGCGGCCGACGGCGCGCTCGATTTTCGAGCGCGGTGCGCGCGCGGGCGAATGGATCAGTCTGGGTGCCATGTCTCCTCGAGCGCCAATGGAGCCTCGCCGCCATCCGTTCGCGCACAGAATAAGACGGTTGCGTAGCGCGAGACCAGCTGCCCTGCCGCCGCAGCCTCGACCCCGCAATAGGTCTGCAACAGGAACTGCAGAACCCCGCGGTGGGTGAGGACGGCCAGGCTCATCGATGGGGAGGTCTCGCGCAGCCATTGGTCGGCCTGCTTGCGGATGCGCGCCGTGAAATGCGCGTACGGCTCCGCATGGGGTGGCGTGAAGGTCGTAAAATCATGCAGCCAGCGCTGCGCCTGCTCTGGGAAGCGGGCCTGGATTTCGTCCCACCGCAACCCTTCCCAATCACCAAAATTGATTTCACGCAGCGCCGGATCGAGCATCGGCTGGATGCGGTGCTGGTGCGCCAGCACTTGCGCGCAGCGGCGGGCGCGCAGCAGGTCGCTGCTGAGCAGGCGATCGAGTGGGCATGAATCGAGTCTGCGCCGCACTGCATGCAGCTGTGCCAGACCCGCCGGGTTCAAGTCCGGGTCGCTGTGGCCGCAGAACGTTCCGGCAAGGTCGGTGGCCGCGTGGCGGATCAGAACCAGGCGTCTCATCGCCATGCGCCACACAGGTACACCGCCATGGCGACGCACTGGATGGTGGCGCCGAAGCAGTCGCCCGTTACGCCGCCGATCCGCCGGCGGAAATACACGCCGCATGCCGCGGTGGTCAGCAGACAGGCCGCCCAGGGGCGCCAGCTGGCTGTGTGCAGACTCGCCACGGTAACCGCGGCGGCGATCAGCGTTGCGATCCCGACGGCCAGGGGTGATACGCTGCGGGCAAGCCGCGCGCCCTGTCCTGCCGAGGATCCGCCTTGGCGGGCGGGCGGCAGAAAATGGGCGAGCGGGAGCGCGCTCCAGCGCGAGAGCGTCTCCGCCGAGACGAAGTAGGCGAGCGCATCGCGCGCCGGTAGCGCCGCGATGAATGCAACCCTCAGCAACAGCGACAGCGCCACGGCAATCGCGCCGTAACTGCCGATTCGACTGTCGCGCATTATGGCGAGGATCTGCTCGGGTGTCTTGCCTGCGCCGAAACCGTCGGCGCTGTCGGCGAGACCGTCTTCGTGCAAAGCGCCGGTAATCAGCACGAGAAACAGCACGGCGGCTGCGGCCGCGGCAAGCGTCCCGAGGTGCGCACGCACGGCGGCGTCGATCCCGCCTGCTGCCAGTCCGAGCAGTGCCCCGACGAGGGGAAAGTACGGTGCCGTGCGCGCGAGGACGATCTCCCCGTGCAACCGCTGCGGCACCGGAACGCGCGAGAGGAATTGAACCGCGCCGAGGAATTCGCGGAGCAGACGCTTCATGCGCTCGCGCCGCTGACTCCCGCCGATGCAAACGTCGCCATTTCCTTCAGGATGTGCAGGGCCGAGGCGATGACCGGCATGGCCAGCACGGCGCCGGTGCCCTCGCCGAGGCGCATGCGCAGATCCAGAATGGGCTCGATTCCGATGTGATGTAGCAGATGGGCGTGACCTGGCTCCTGCGAGCGGTGGCCGGCAAGCAGATAATCCCGTAGCGGCGGGGCGAGCGCGACCGCGACGGCCGCGGCCGCGGTGGCAATGAAGCCGTCGACGACGATGATCTTGCGATGCCGCCCGGCGCCGAGAAAAAAGCCCGTCATCGCGGCGATCTCGAGGCCGCCCACGCAGCGCAGCGCCTCGAGCGGCGCGACCGTCCCGGTGCGCCATTCGGGCAGGTGTCTGTGCAGTGCCGCCTCGATCACCCGCTGTTTACCCTGGCGAACCGTCGAACTGATTCCGGTTCCAGCCCCCGTGACCGCTTCGACCGGCTGACGGGTGAGTGCGGCGGCGAGCGCGCTGGCCGCCGTCGTATTGCCGATACCCATCTCGCCGGCGGCCACCAGAGCCGCGCCGCGCTCGTGGGCGTCATTGGCGGCCTCGAGACCGACGTCCAGCGCGTCGGCCATCTCGCGGGCGGACATGGCCGGTTCGACCCGCAGGTTCCGGCTGCCGCGGCGTACCTTTCGATGCCACAACGCCGCCTCGGCGGCGAACTCCGCATCCACGCCGGCATCGACGATCGTCAACTGCACGTCATGAAGCCGCGCGAGCACGTTGATGGCGGCGCCGCCGTGCAGAAAGTTCTCGACCATCTGCGCGGTGACGGCGCTCGGGTAGGCGCTTACCCCCTCCTGGGTGACGCCATGGTCGGCGGCGAATACATAAGCCGCCTTGCGCAAGGGCATGGACCAGTTGCCTTCCGCGATCGCATAGCATTGCACGGCGATCGTCTCCAGCCGCCCGAGGCTGCCCGGCGGCTTGGTGAGCTGGTTCAGCCGTTGCTCTGCCTCGGCGTAAAAGCGCGGCTGCACGGATCGGATGTGTGTCAGGGTCTCCTGCAGCGAAGAGGAAATCGTATCGCTCATGTCGCAAAGCCCTCTGTGATGAATCGAGTGTCGTCGGCGAGGCGCGCGCGGCACGCACGGGTCGGTGTCTGGAGGCGGTGTGGCCAGGGGGGCGAGTGTCTGCCGGCCGGGGCTCGCGCGCGCTCATGCCGGTGGTCCCTTCAGTTCCAAGGGTAGCCCCGCGACCGTGAGGGTAACGCAGTCGCACAATGCCGCCAGCGTCTGATGCAGTTCGCCGCTGGCATCGAGGAATCTGCGCGACAGCGCGCCGAGCGGCACGACGCCAAGGCCGGTTTCGTTACCGACAAGAATGAGCGTTCCGCTGAGTTCGGCCACGGCGGCGCAAAGATTGCGGCGTTGATCGTCGAGCTGGCCGGGCTGTGCCACCAGCAGGTTCGTGAGCCACAACGTCAGGCACTCGACCACCAGGCAGCGGTCGGGCGATGCGTGGGCGCGCAGCGCGCTGCCGAGTGCGATCGGCTCTTCGACCGTGAGCCATTCCTGCGGGCGACGGGCGCGGTGCTGGCGAATTCGCGCTTGCATCTCGGTGTCGTCAGCGGCGATGGCGGTGGCGATGTAGATCACCTGACGGCCGCTCGAGCGGGCACGCTGCTCCGCCAGACGGCTTTTGCCCGAGCGCACACCGCCGAGGATCAACTGCTTCATCGCAATCCGGTTGCGTGGGGCGCGGCGAGCGGCCTGCCGCCAGGCTCCAGGCCATCCAGCAGCAGCGCCACATTCAGGCTGCTTTCAACCGCGTCGGCGAGCCGTTCGAGCGCCTGTTCCCGCCGCGCGCGGTGATCGAGCGGCACCGGCGTGCCGAGTCCGGCCCAGGCGAGCAACGCCGCGCAGGCAGTCGGTTCTTCGAATAACCCATGCACGTAGGTGCCGAGAATCCGCCCGTCCGGCGATATCGCGCCGTCCGGTCGGCCGTCCTCGAGCACAACCAGGGGGTGCTCGAGTGCCGCACCGGTGCTTCTGCCCATGTGGATTTCATAGCCCTGGACCGCCGCGGCGGCCAGCGTGAGATGCCCGCGGACATTGCGCAGCTGTTTATCTCGTTCCAATTCGGTGTGCAGCTCGAGCCAGCCGAAGCCCTTGCTGGCGCCGGCCGCACCCTCGATTCCGTGCGGATCAGCGATCGTCTCCCCGAGCATCTGCAAGCCGCCGCAGATGCCGATCAGCCTGCCGCCGTAGCGCAGATGCCGCGCCAGCTGCTCGTCCCAGCCGTGCTCGCGCAGCCACGCGAGATCGGCGCGCACGGATTTCGAGCCGGGCAGGATCACCAGATCGGTGCCGGTCACATCGTGCGGATCCGAGCTGAAACGGAAGTCGATCTGCGGATGCTGGCGCAGCGGGTCAAAGTCCGTATGGTTCGAGATCCGCGGCGTGACCGGCACGAGCACGCGAAGGAGAGCGGTCTGCGCCGCGTGTGGCCCGGGCGAGCGGCTGATGCTGTCCTCGGCGTCAAGGTGCAGATTCTCAAGGTGCGCAAGCACGCCGAATACGGGCTTGCCGGTGTGCCTCTCGAGCCACTCGAGTCCGGGATCGAGCAGTGCCCGATCGCCGCGGAAGCGATTGATCACGAAGCCGGTGACGCGCGCGCGCTCGGACTCGCTGAGCAACGCCAGCGTGCCGATCACTTGCGCAAACACTCCGCCACGATCGATGTCGGCGAT
Organism: Pseudomonadota bacterium; assembly: GCA_021798335.1. GTDB lineage: Bacteria > Pseudomonadota > Gammaproteobacteria > Steroidobacterales > Steroidobacteraceae > 13-2-20CM-66-19. The sequence continues at coordinate 4,495 of JAJZMI010000072.1, forward strand.
CAGGGCGACGGGGCAGTCGATTGCCTCGGCGAAGCCCATATTGGCAATATCGTTGGCGCGCAGGTTGATCTCGACCGGCGAGCCCGCACCCTCGACCACGATCAGCTCGTAGGCGCGCGCCAAGCGGTGGTAGGAATCGAGCACGGCCTGGCGCGCGATCCGTTTGTACTCGTGGAACTCGGCTGCATCGAGCGCACCGATCGGGTGGCCCTGAATGATCACCTGGGCGCGCCGATCGCTGTGCGGTTTGAGCAGGACGGGATTCATGTCGCTCGTCGGCGCAATGCCCGCCGCCTGCGCCTGCAGGGCCTGGGCGCGTCCGATCTCGCCCGCGTCGCTCGCCACGGCGCTGTTCAGCGACATGTTTTGCGGTTTGAACGGCGCGACGTTCATACCGCGGCGCCGCAGTACTCTGCACAGCCCGGCGACCAGCGTGCTCTTGCCCGCGTCGGAGCTCGTGCCCTGGATCATGAGTGCGCGCGCGGTCATGAGCGAAATTCGCGACACGCCGCGAGGGCGCGCTCGAGGCGCGCCCACTGCGCATCGTGACCGGGAAGGCCGAAGCGCAAGCCGCTGGGGGTGTCGAACAGGCGAGTGAGGATCCCGGCGCGCGCCAGCGCCTCATGCAGGGCGGCCGCTGCGGGGGTCGGTGCCCATTGAAACAGGCTGCAGCCGCCGGCGGGGGCAAGCCCGCAGTCGCGCAGCAGCGCCGCGAGGCGCGCGCTTTGCGCATGCAGTTGCGCGCGCATGGCGCTGTGCCACGGCCGGTCGGCAAGCGCGTGCTGCGCGATGAAGCGGGCGGGACCGGCGATGGTCCAGGGTCCCAGCCGGTGCGCAAGCGCGTCGCGCAGCCCCTGGGGGGCGAGCACGAATCCGACGCGCGCACCGGCGAGCCCGAAGAACTTGCCGAGCGAGCGCAGTACGATGAGTCCCGGACGTTCGCGGCACGAGGCGGCACTGTCCGTCGGATCCGCGTCGGCGAAGGCTTCGTCGACGATTAGCCAGCCCCCACGCGCGGCAAGTCGCGCATGCCATTCGAGCAGCCGAGCGCGCGCAATGCGCTCCCCGGTCGGGTTGTTCGGATTGACCACAACCAGCACGTCGAGCGAGTTTGCAGCGGCGGCGCATTCGGGCAGCGCGAGCGGCGTGACCTCATGCCCCGCCTCGCGCCAGCGCAACGCGTGCTCGGCGTAGCTCGGTGCGAGCACACCCACCGTCCCGCGCGCGCGCAGCCGCGGCAGATGCATGATCGCGGCCTGCGAGCCGGCTACCGGCAGGACCTGCGGCACGCCGAAATAGCCGCATGCCGCTGCGACCAGCCCATCATCGTCCTGCGGCAGGCGGGCCCAGGCCGAGCCGGGCACATCGACGCCGCACCAGGAGGTCGGATTGATCCCGGTGGACAAGTCGAGCCACTCCTCGAGCGCGATGCCGTAGCGCTGCGCCGCGAGTCGCAGCCTGCCGCCGTGTTCAAGCATTGAGTGACCGCCGGAGCACCGCGATCAGCGCGGCCAGACCGATCCAGAACAGCAGGGCGCGCAGAACGAGGTGTCGAGCGCGGGCAATATCGCCGACATCGGCCGGCCGTCCCTCGCCAAGGGCTGATCGCTCATGCCAGCGGCCATGATAGAACGCCCCGCCGCCCACGCGGACCCGCAATGCGCCGGCACCGGCGGCCATCACGGGTCCGGCGTTGGGACTGTCCCAGGCCGGGGCCTGGAGTCTCCAGCAGCGCAATGCGGCCGCAACGTGCCCGACCGCCGCGTAGCTGAGCGCGGTCAGGCGCGCCGGCAGGAAATTCATCAGATCATCGAGGCGTGCCGCCGCCCACCCGAACCGACGATAGCGATCGGTCCGATAACCCCACATGGCATCCAGGGTATTGATGAGACGGTAGGCCAGTGCCCCCGGGGCCCCGGTCAGGAGAAACCAGAACAGTGCACCAAACAGCGCGTCATTACCGTTTTCGAGCAACGACTCCACGGTTGCGGCGGCGACCCGGTGGGCATCCATGTCCGAGGTATCCCGGCTCACCATCGCGCCGACGCGGCGACGGGCCTCGGGCAGATCCCCGCGCCGCAGCGCATCTTTCACCGCGATGGCATGCTCGTGCAGGCTGCGATGGCCGATGACGAAGTAGAGCACTGCCACCGCGAGGAGTGGTGCGAGCAGCCGGTCACGATCGAGCATCGCCACGGCCAGCACCGGCGGGCCGGCCGCCAGCAGCACGGCCAGCGCGCCGAGCGCATGGCCCCTGGTGAAGCTGCCGGGCGGGGCCACGGGGCTGCTGTGGGAAGGATTCAAGCGCGCCTCGAGACGGCATGCGATGTGCCCGAAGCCCACCAGCGGATGCCAGCACCGGGGTTCGCCGAGCAACGCGTCGAGCAGCACGGCCGCAATGAGCAGGTAGGCCCTCATTGCGGAACCCGGGGCTGCGGCAGCGGCCTTGCCGAGGCTCCAAGGGAGCCAATCGGCGCTTTGCGCAGATCCGGGGTATCATCCCATGAGTCGTCCGGGAGCAGGATGCCGCGCCCGGCGCATCGAGCACGGTCGCTCACCGGGCCTGCTCCGGCCACCCATTCTCGAACAACAGCTCCTCGAGCGCCCGGGGCTGGCGCCACAGATCCAGGAACAGCCGTGGAGCCGGATCGAATTGCGCGACGTTGCCGACGCACAGGACCGCGATGGGGCGCGCATCCGCGGGGAAGTGCAGCAACTCAGCGAGCGCTTGCGGGTCGAACATGGATACCCAGCCGACGCCTATCCCCTCGGCCCGTGCCGCCAGCCACAGGTTCTGGATGGCACAGGCCACCGAGGCCAGATCCATCTCCGCAAGGGTGCGCCGGCCGAAGATCTCGCGCGTACCGCCCTGCACGAGGGCAACGACCAGCAGCTCGGCGCATTCGAGGATGCCCTCGACTTTCAGGCGCAGGAATTCCTCGCGGCGAGGGCCGAGAGCATCGGCCGTACGCAGCCGCTCCTGCTGAACGAGCGCATGTATCTTCTGGCGCAAGTCGAGGCGGGTGATGTGCAGGAAGCGCCACGGTTGAGACAGCCCGACGCTCGGTGCGGCATGCGCGCACTGCAGGATACGCGCGAGGGTTTCCGGGGCGACGGGCGTGGGCAAAAATGACCTGACATCACGTCGCTCGCGGATCACGCGATAGACTGCCGCGCGGGCTGCCTCGTCATAGCGGTGGGGTGAATCGCTCACGGCAAGCAGAAGCTTCTCTGGGACACCGGATAACCGCTCGCTCGCCTACAGCTCGATTCCCGGTTGCGCGGCAATCCCGGCATCGAAAGCGTGTTTCAGGCCGCGCATGTCCGTAACCGTGTCCGCCAGCTCGATCAGCGCCGCGGGCGCACCGCGCCCCGTGACCACGACGTGTTGCATGGGCGGCCGCGCGCGCAACGTCTCGAGCACGGAATCGAGAGCGAGATAGTGGTAACGCAGAGCAATATTGAGTTCGTCCAGCACCACGAGGGCCAGGGCGGGCTCGCGCAGCATGGCGGTCGCGACTTCCCAGGCCGCGCCGGCTGCCCGCGTGTCACGGTCTCGATCCTGCGTTTCCCAGGTGAATCCCTCGCCCATCACGTGATAGCTGACTTGCGGGAAGCGGCGGAAGAAGGCGCACTCACCCGTGGCATCCTTGCCCTTGATGAACTGAACCACGCCGACCCGCATGTCGTGCCCGAGCGCGCGGGCAACCATACCGAATGCCGAGGAACTCTTGCCTTTGCCGTTACCGGTAAGTACCAGCAACACACCGCGCCGATTGACCGCGGCGGCGATGCGGGTGTCCACTGCGGTCTTTCTGCGCCGCATTCTCTCGCGGTGGCGTTGCGCCTCGGGGTCGTCGTGGGCGACAGCGAGTTCGTGGGTCACCGTCGTTTCAGGCCCGGCCGCGGCGCTCTTCATGGAGTCTGCAGGTGCACGCGCGCCGGCAGGCGGCGCGTCACCGCGATGTGACCCAGCGCCGCAAGCGCGACGTAACCGGCGGTCACGAGCATGAAATAGCCGTACCAGTCGAGGAAATTAGACCACCAGCCCGCGATGCTCGCATGGGCGATGCGCCCGCCAAGCCAGTAGAAGCTCCCCTCGGTCAGCAGGAAGCAGGCGCTCACCGAGAGTGCAACGCTGAGGGCGAGTCGCCGTAGATCTGCGGGCACCTTGCGGTAGCGATGGTTGAGCCATGCGCCTCCCAGCCACAGGATCGAGTACGCGGGCAGGATGAACCAGTATGCCGCCGTCACACAATAGTCGCTGACGCCGTAGTAATGGATCGCGGCGAAGTCGATTGCGACGGCCTCGACCAGCAACGCGGGCAGCGCCCAGCGCCATTGCGAAGCCAGGTAGAAGCCGGCAATGAAAAACACTGCCCATGACGCATCAGGTGGCGCCCACGCGCTGCCGCAGTGACCGAAGCGGGTGGCGGCCATGAGGGCCGCGAGCGCCACAAAGCCGAGGCGCCGAATTGAGTTTGGGGTGGGCATGGAGGGGCTCCTGCGGAGGTCAGGGCTGTTGTGCGGTGGCGGGTTTGCAGTGCGGAATGTCCGGGGACCGGGACTCGCCGCAGGCGCGCGTCGTGCGGCAGCATTAGATCCGGCCGAGCACGGCGTCGCTGGCGGGCAAGGCGCCCATCGGGCTTGCGCCTGTCTCGAGAGGAAGTACTCGGGCAATCAGCAGTTTCATCCGTCTGCTCCTACACACGCCACGTGCGTCGAGATGGACCCGGACGGAGCGTGCGAAGACGACAGAGGGCTGCGATACGCAGATATCGTAACCGGTCTGACATCGCCCAACGCGAGTCGCCGAGTGCGTGTCTCCGGCCGGTCTCCGGGCTTGCGAGTGGACGTTGAGTCCTCAAGACAGACCGCGCCTTCCCGTGCCGATGGCACAGTGGCCCTTGACGGTCTCTGGCTCGCTTACCGTTGCGTGGGCAGCGCCGGACTTGCATCCCCTGAGCGGATACTCACCGGCTTCCCGTTTCAGTCCAGGGAAACTGAATTCCTGAACCACCTGAGACGGTAAGCAGAGTACGCCGATGAATCGGGCTGCGCAAGATTCCTCCCCAGGCCCGCTATCTGCGGCGATCTTGCCCAGCCGTTGCAGGAATGGGCCTACGGGGGCGAGTTCTGGCGGTGATGCGATCGCGGCCGGTTGCCGCCGCAGAAGACCTCCACCTTCCGGCCGGTCACGGCCCTGACGGCAGCGCAGGCCGGCGCAGCTTCGACACCGCCATCGGCCAACAGATACCCCCGTTGGCCGATGTGCTCTGTTCGACGCGGGATATCGACGCCAGTGCTACCGCGTGATGCGCGGCTGATTTTCAATTCGCGGCGCACTCGCTCAGAGGCCCCCGAGCGAGTGACATCGCCCGGGGGCCTCGTTGGTTCATCAGTGACTCAGAAGTTCACGGTGGCCGTCTGATTGGCGGTCACGGTTGCAGGCTCACCTGCGGGCGGCAAGAACGCCACCGTGGTCGTGCCCGTGCTCGATGTGCTGGTGCAGGCGACAGCGAGCGTGT
>JAJZMI010000069.1 GCA_021798335.1 Pseudomonadota bacterium
CGTATTTGCGCTCCCGGGGAACCCCGTCTCGACTGCCGTGTGCATGTCCCGATACGTGCTGCCGGCGCTGGCCGCCGCTCAGGGTCATACTCCGCCGCAGCCGGAGCGGATCGCCCTCGGCGAGGCGGTCACCGTCGCCCCGGCGCTGACGCTCTTCCTGCCAGTGCGGGTGGCGACCGATGAGCAGGGGACTCGCGCGGCCCTGCCGCAGCCGACCCACGGCTCGGGAGATTTCACCAGCCTCGCCGGCACGGCCGGATTCATCGAGTTACCCCCCGGACCGAGAACCTATCCCCGGGGATTCGTGACGTGCCTGTACCGCTGGTAGCGCTCGAGGCGCACAGGCCGCCCCGCCCCAACCGATGGATGGCAATCCGCAGCGGCGAATGGTAAAGCTATTGTCATGACCGCCCGGGATTCCGCCCACGCCGAGCTGCGACTGCGCGATCAGCGCGGGCGCGTTCTGCATGACTTGCGTATATCGGTCATGGACCGGTGCAATTTCCGCTGCCCGTACTGCATGCCCCGCGAGACGTTTCACGACGGCTATCGTTTCCTCGGCTCACACGAGCGGCTGTCCTTCGATGAGATCGTCCGCCTGACCCGGCTGATGGTGCGGCTCGGGGTGCGCAAGCTGCGCCTGACCGGCGGTGAGCCGCTGCTGCGGCCGAACCTGACCGACCTGATCGGCGACCTGACCGCCATCGACGGCGTCGAGGATGTTGCCCTCACGACCAATGGCACGCTTCTGGCCAAGCACGCCTTCGAGCTGCGCGCCGCCGGCCTGCACCGTGTCACTGTAAGCCTGGACAGCCTCGACCCCGAGGTATTCCAGCGGATGAGTGGGGGGTTCGGCGGTCTCGAGGAGGCGCTCGGGGGCATCGAGCAGGCGCGCCGCGCCGGCCTCGGGCCGATCAAGGTGAACGTGGTCGTGCAGCGCGGCCTGAACGATCACACGGTGGTGCAGCTATTGGAGCGCTTTCGGGGAACCGGCGTGATCGTGCGGTTCATCGAGTACATGGACGTGGGCAACCGCAATCATTGGCGCTCGGAGGCGGTCGTCCCCTCGAGCGAGCTGCTGGCACGCATCGCGCGGCACTGGCCCCTCGAGCCCCTGCAACCGTCCTATCGCGGGGAAGTGGCGGAGCGTTATGCCTTCAGCGACGGAGGCGGCGAAGTGGGATTCATCTCATCGATCACCCAGCCTTTCTGCGGCGATTGCTCCCGTGCGCGTCTGTCGTCCGACGGCGTGCTCTATACCTGCCTCTTCGCCACGCACGGTGTGGCGCTGCGCGACAAACTACGCAGCGGCGCCAGCGACGACAGCCTCCTCGATCTACTGCGCGATACGTGGCGCGCACGGACGGACAATTACAGCGAGCAACGGCGAACGCGGCTGGCCGATGCCGCTGGCGAGCGGAAGGTCGAAATGTTCTATATCGGTGGCTGATGGCGCAACGGGCACTGTCGCATCTGGATCGCGAGAACCGCCCGACCATGGTGGACGTGGGCGTCAAAGAGGTCAGCTTGCGCGAGGCACTCGCGGAAGCGCGCGTCAAACTGCCGCGGCCGGTCGCCGCCGCACTGCGTCGCAGTGGTCACCGGACACACAAGGGCCCGGTATTCGACACCGCGATCATTGCGGGCGTGATGGCCGCCAAGCGCACCCATGAGCTGATCCCGTTCTGCCATCCGCTCGGGCTCGAGCATTGCTCCATCGAGGTCGACCAGCGCACGAGCGGCGAAATCCGCGTGCGCTGCCGCGTCGTGGTTCATCATCGTACCGGCGTCGAGATGGAGGCGCTCACGGGAGCCTCGGTCGCCGCCCTGACGATATACGACATGTGCAAGGCCCTCTCGCACGACATCGAAATCGGCGGCATCCGTTTATTGGAGAAAACCGGCGGCAAGCGCCCCTACAAGCGGGTCGTCCGGCGCCCGGGGGGCCGCCGATGAGCGGCGCGACGGCATCGGACGCACCGCTGTACGGACTGGTGCTCGCCGGCGGGCACAGCAGTCGGATGCAGCGCGACAAGGCGACCCTCGAGTATCAGGGCCGCAGCCAGCTCGAGCGCACGATGGCGTTGCTCGAGGGCCGCGTTGCACACGCCTTCGTGTCGGTGCGCGCCGCACAACAGACCGATTCCGGGCGGGCGCACCATGCGCTCATCGTTGACGAACAGGAGGAACTCGGCCCCTCCGGCGGCATTCTCGCCGCGCAGCGCCGCTATCCGCAGGCCGCGTGGCTGGTCCTCGCCTGCGACCTGCCCTTTCTCGAGGGCCGCACGCTCGACCATCTGATCGCGGCGCGCGCACCCGAGCGCATCGCCACGGCATATCGCTCGGCCCGCGACGGCCTGCCCGAACCCCTGTGCGCGATCTACGAGCCGGCGAGCCACGCCGCGCTCTCCCGCGCGGTACGGGGCGGTCAGCGCTGCCCGCGCAAGTTCCTCATCGGCGCCGATGTCCTGCTGATCGACCCTCCCGACCCGCGCGCGCTCGAGAACGTCAACACGCCGGAGGAATTCGAGCGCGCGCGCGCAGTACTTGCGGGCAGCGCCGGCGCGGGCCCGAAGCGCATTGCCGTGCAGTATTACGCGCTGCTGCGCGAGCAGGCGCAATGCAGCGGCGAGTCGGTACGGACCGCCGCCGCCACCCCAAGTGAGCTGTATCGCGAGCTGCGAGCCCGCCATCCCTTCACGCTGCCGCCGCAGCTGCTGCGCGTGGCGGTCAACGCGGAGTTCGCCGATTGGTCGCGCCCGCTTGCCGAGGGCGACACGGTGGTGTTCATCCCGCCGGTGGCCGGCGGGTGACGGAGCGCTCGGGGAGGCTGGCCGGCCGGTCGCGACCGCCCGGGAGAGTCCGAGGCTCGAGCCGCGCGGGATGATTGCGCGGATAGACATGATCAACACATTTCAATTCAGTCTCGAGCCGATCGATCCTTCCGCCCTGCGCGGCGCGCTCGCGGACCCGGCCTGCGGCGGTTACGCCAGCTTCGAGGGTTGGGTCCGCGATTGCAATGCCGGACGCGAGGTGCAGCGCCTGGAGTACGAGGCGTTCGAGGCTCTCGCGATCAAGGAGGGCGAGCGCATCATCGCCGAAGCGATCGAGCGGTTCGGCATCGCGCACGCCGCCTGCGTCCATCGGCTCGGCGCGCTCGGAATCGGCGAGCTGGCCGTGTGGGTCGGCGCGTCAGCGCCGCACCGCCACGAGGCGTTTCTCGCCTGCCGGTACATCATCGACGCGGTCAAGCACCGCGTGCCGGTCTGGAAGAAGGAGCACTACCGCGAGGGCGACTCCGGCTGGGTCAACTGCGACCGCTGCGCAAGCGAGGCGCCCGAACTGCACGGCGGCACCGAGGCGCACGCGGCGCCGGCGCTCGCGCCCGCCGTACCCGATTACTCCCGCCAGAGCGTTCTGCGGGAAGTCGGTGCCGCCGGACAGGCGCGACTCGGCGCCGCACGCGCGTTGATCGTCGGGTGCGGCGGACTCGGCGTGCCCGCCATGAGTTACCTCGCGGGCGCCGGCATCGGAGGATTAGGCCTCGTCGACGCCGACCTGCTCGAGGCATCCAACCTGCATCGCCAGCCGTTGTATGCGCTGCGGGATTGCGGGCGCCGGAAGGTGGAACTCGCGGCCGAGCGGCTACGCGCGCTCAATCCCGCGGTGGACGTGCGCACGTATCCGGTACGGCTCGATGCAGACAACGCCGCCGGGCTGGTGGCGGACTACGACGTCATCATCGAATGCACGGACACTATCGCGGCCAAGCTGGCGCTGAACGATGCCTGTGTTCGCGCCGGCAAACCGGCGGTATTCGCCAGCGTCTATCAATACGAGGGGCAGCTGCAGATCGTGCGGCCGGGCGGGCCCTGCCTGCGGTGTGTGTGGCCCGAAGCGGTGCGCGACGGACTGGTGGGCAATTGTGCCGCGGCCGGCGTGCTCGGCCCGGTGCCGGGCACGCTCGGGACTCTGCAGGCGCTCGAGGCGTTGAAGCTGCTGCTCGATCTGCCCGGACAACTCACCGAGACGCTGTTGATCTTCGATCTGCTGACGCTGAGCATCAGCCGCATCCGCGCCCGGCGATCGCCGCAATGCCCGCGGCACGCTCTGGCCGGAGATGGCGCACCATTGGCCGCGAGCGAGTCTGTCGAGCTCGAGTTCGAATCGCTGCATGCGGCGAGCGCAGCGGGCTACCTCATCGTCGACATACGCGAGCGGCGCGAGCAGGCGCTGCGGCCCGTCGCGGGCGTGCCGGTACACTCGATTCCAATCAACGAGCTGCTCCATGGCGGCGCCGATCTGCCGCCTGCCTCGAAGTACCTGCTGGTATGCGCCGCCGGCGCGCGCAGCCTGGCGGCGGCGCAGGCGCTGCGCGCGCGGGGGGCCGCCCCGGTCTTCTCGCTGCGGGGCGGACTGGCCGCACTGGGGGCTAGGGTCTGATCTGGCCCGCCCCGCGCACGACGTATTTGTAGCTGGTGAGCTGCTCGACCCCGACCGGGCCGCGCGCATGGAACCGATCGGTGGAGATGCCGATCTCCGCGCCCATGCCGAATTCCCCGCCGTCGGCAAACTGCGTCGAGGCATTGTGCAGCACGATCGCGCTGTCGACCTGCTGAAGAAAGCGCTCCGCAGTCCCCTGGTTCTCGGTGACGATCGACTCGGTGTGCGCCGAGCCGTAACGGGCGATGTGCGCGATCGCGCCTTCCACGCCGTCGACCACGCGCGCGGCAATGATCGCGTCGAGATACTCCGTATACCAGTCGTCCTCGCTCGCCGGCCGAATCCGCGAATCGGCCGACTGGACGATCGGGTCACCGCGCACCTCGCAACCGGCCTCGAGCAGCGCGCGGACCACCGGCACGAGGTGGGTTGCCACACAGGCCCGATCGATCAGGAGCGTCTCCGCGGCGCCGCAGATGCCGGTGCGACGCATCTTGGCATTGAGAACGATGGCTTCGGCCATGTGCACATCGGCGTCCCGATCGACGTAGACGTGGCAGTTTCCCTCCAGGTGGCCGATGACCGGAACGCGCGCCTCCGTCTGCACCCGCGCGACCAGACTCTTGCCGCCGCGCGGCACGATCACATCAAGGTACTCGGTCATCCCGGCGAGCATGTAGCCCACTGCCGCCCGGTCGGTCGTGGGCACCCGTTGGATGCACTCGCGGGGCAGGCCGGCCCCGGCCAGGCCTTCGGTGAGACACCGATGGATCGCGGCGTTGGAGTGCGAGCTTTCCGAGCCGCCGCGCAGAATCACCGCGTTGCCCGATTTTACGCACAGCGCCCCGGCATCCGCCGTGACGTTGGGACGGCTCTCGTAGATGATGCCGATCACCCCGAGCGGCACCCGCACCCGCTGAATGGTCAGTCCATTGGGGCGCTGCCACTGCGCGGCGATGGTCCCGACCGGGTCGGGCAGCCGGATGACCGCTTCGATCCCGCTGGCCATCGCTTCGACCCGTGCCCGATCGAGCATCAGACGGTCGAGCAGTGCCGCACTCAGGCCGGCGGCACGCGCCGCGGCCCGGTCACGCTCGTTGGCGGCGAGAATCGCGTCCGCATGCGCCCGGATCGCCTGCGCGGCGCGCGCCAGGGCCTCGTCCTTCATTGCGCTCGTGGCCTGCGCCAGCACGGCGGCCGCCTCGACCGCGCCGCGGCCCAGGCGCTGCATGAGCGCGCCGAGAGTCTCTTGTTCCTGCGAGGAAGTGGTCATGGGCTCGATGACTGCAACAGCACCAGATCGTCGCGATGAATCAGCTCGTCGCGACCGCGAAATCCCAGTATGCCTTCGATCTCGGCTGACTTGTGGCCGAGGATCCTGGCGGCATCACTGTCCGAGTAGGCGACGATGCCGCGCGCAACCTCGTCCCCCGCAGCCGAAAGCACGCTCACCGTGTCACCGCGCTCGAAGCGGCCGCGGGCATCGATCACCCCGGCCGGCAGCAGACTGCGGCCGGCGCGCAGCGCGCGCAGCGCGCCCGCATCGATGGTCAGGGCGCCGGCCGGCCGCAGCGTACCGGCGATCCACTGCTTGCGGGCCGCGATCGGAGTCGCGCTGGGTCGAAACCAGGTGCAGCGCGCGCCCTGCTCGAGCCGGCGGATCGGATGACGCGGCCGCCCGGCCGCGATGCACATATGACAGCCGGCCGCCACGGCAATGCGCGCGGCAAGGATCTTGGTTGCCATGCCTCCGGTGCCGAACTCGGAGGCGGAGCGGCCGCCCATGGCTTCGATTTGCGGCGTGATCCGGCGTACCTCGCTGATGAACTGCGCGTTGGCGTCGCGAGTCGGATCAGCGGTGTAAAGCCCATCGACATCCGACAGCAGAACGAGACAATCCGCCCCCGCCATCTGTGCCACGCGAGCCGCGAGTCTGTCATTGTCTCCATAGCGGATCTCGGCTGTCGCCACGGTATCGTTCTCGTTGATGACGGGCAGAACGCCGAGGCCGAGCAGCGTCTCGAGCGTGGCGCGCGCGTTGAGGTATCGCCGGCGGCGTTCGCTATCTTCCAGAGTCAGCAGCACTTGCGCCACGGTAACCCGGTGATTCTCGAGCAACTCCTTGTACGCGTGGGCGAGTCGAATCTGGCCGACCGCGGCCGCCGCCTGACTCTCTTCGAGCCGCAACGGGCCCCCGAGCAACGATAACTGCCGGCGCCCGAGCGCGATGGCGCCGGAGGACACGAGCAGCACCTGCTGACCTCTGCGGCGCAGACGCAACAGATCCTCGACCAGTGTCTCGAGCCAGCTGCGATTGAGCCGACCCGTTCGGCCATCGACCAGCAGCGCGGAGCCGACTTTGATGACGACGCGGCGTGCCTTGTGCAACGGGGAATGCGCGGACGAGGGCGGGGACATGCGAAAACTACTATACGTGCGGCGGAGAAATCCCGCGAGTGCCGCGCGCACCGTCGCTGTCGCGTTGCTCCCGGCCGGCACAACCCCTAAACTTGCGCGGCCGCCACGTCAGAGGATCACATCGGTGAGCAGAGATTACGAACCGGTTCCCGGCCAGTGGTACGAGAACCTTGAAGATGAGGAATCATTCCGCGTGCTCAAAGTAGACGAGGACACCGAGCTGGTCGAGATCGAGCATCTCGATGGCGAGATCGAGGAGATGGATATCGAGACCTGGCACGAGATGGATCTCGAGCAGACCGAGGAGCCCGAGGGCTGGTCCGAGGACGAGGACGAGGAGGAAGAAGACGAGGAGGACTGGGATGAGGATGAGGACGAGGATGAAGACGACGAGGACGAGGATGACGAGGATGATGAGGACTGGGATGACGAGGACGAGGTGCAATCGGACTACTGATCCGAACCGGCGCGGCTAGCGTTCAGCGCATGATCACCCTGCACCCCACGGCACCGCATGCCGCTGATGCCCGGGTGCGAGGACCCGCCCGGTATCGGGCCCGGGGAGCGCGCCCGTGAGCCCAGGGCGCCACAGCGAAGGCTGGCTGCACGAGAAGGAATCCGCATGGCTGTACCGGCGGGTCGCGGCAGCTGAGCCCGACGCGCACAAGCGGCAGCTATTCGAGCAGCTGGCCAGTGCCGCCGAAGATCAGGCCCACCGGTGGGAGGCCGCCGCAACCCGCGACGGCGAGGCGCTGCCCGAGTCGCACGTATTTCACCCTTCCCTGCGCGACCGGATCGTCGCGCGGCTGCTCGGCTGGTTCGGCCCGCGCGCCCTGCGATCGGTGCTGGCGGCAATGAAGCTGCGGGGGCTGTCGGTGTACAGCGGCCCGGCCGTTGCGGGTCACGCCATGCCGACAACGGTAGCGGACGTCGGCGCGCGCCATCGCCGCGGCTTGGGCGGCAACCTCCGTGCCACCGTGTTCGGCATCAGCGACGGGCTGCTCGCGAATGCCAGCCTGGTGATGGGTGTCTCGGGTGCCAGCGCCGCATCGGGCATCGTATTGATCACCGGCGCGGCGGGATTGCTGGCGGGAGCGCTGTCGATGGCGGCCGGGGAGTACGTTTCGGTCCGGTCCCAGCGCGAGATGTACGAGCACCAGATCGCGCTCGAGAAAGCGGAAATTGCCGAATATCCGGACGAGGAAGCCGAAGAGCTGGCCTTGATTTATGCGGCGCGCGGCATGCCCCTGGAGCAGGCGCGCGAGGTTTGTCGGCAGCTGATCGCCCGGCCCGACGATGCACTCGATGTGCTGGCCCGCGAGGAGCTCGGCATAAGTCCCGATACCCTCGGCTCACCCGTGAGTGCCGCAGCGGCGTCCTTCCTTTCCTTCGCTGTCGGCGCTGCCGTGCCACTGCTGCCGTTCGTATTCGATTGGGCGGGCGGGTCGGCCGTGTTGGCCGCCGCCGCGCTCACGGCCACCACCCTGTTCGGTGTGGGCCTTGCGATCAGCCTGTTCACGGGTCGTCATGCGATACGCGGGGGGCTGCGCATGGTGCTGATCGGCACCGCCGCCGCCACGGTGACGTATGCGCTGGGTCACGCGCTCGGTGTGGCCCTGCGTTGAGCGGGCCGCGCTTTCACCCCGCTCATGCTCTGAGGCATAGTCCGGTCACGATGAGTCCATTTGCCCAGAGGGGCGCGTGCCGGTGAGAGCCGCGCCGCAACCCGCATTGCTCGCTCGACTGGAGCACCTGCTCGGTGCCGGCGGGGTGCTGACCGCCGAATCCGACACCGCGCCCTTGCTCACCGACCAACGGGAACTGTATCGGGGCAAGGCGGTTGCGGTCGCCCTGCCCGACACCGCACCGCGTGTGGCGGCGGTGCTCGCGCTGTGCAACGAAATGGGAGTTGCGGTCGTGCCGCAAGGCGGCAACACCGGCTATTGCGGCGGCGCCACCCCGGATGACAGCGGCGGACAGCTGCTCGTATCGCTGCGGCGCCTGAATCGCATCCGCGCAGTCGACGCGCTGAACTACTCCCTGGTCGCCGAAGCCGGCTGCGTGCTCGCGGACGTGCAGCGGGCCGCCGAGGAGGCGGATCGCTTCTTCCCGCTCAGCCTCGGATCCGAGGGAACGTGTCAGATCGGCGGCAATCTCTCGACCAATGCCGGCGGCTTGCATGTACTGCGCTACGGCATGATGCGCGATCTGGTGCTCGGACTCGAGGTCGCGCTCGCCGATGGCCGGTTGCTCAACACGCTGAGCACCCTGCGCAAGGACAACACCGGCTACGACATCAAGTCGCTGTTTCTCGGCGCCGAAGGCACACTCGGCATCATCACCGCCGCCAGCCTGAAGCTCTATCCGCGCATGAGCGCCGCGGCGACGGCGTTCGCGGCCATCCCCGATCCGCGCGCGGCGGTACAACTGCTGGCTCGGCTGCGCGAGGCAAGCGGCGAGCGGGTGAGTGCGTTCGAGCTCATTCCGCGCCTTGCCGTGGAACTGACCACCCGGCACATACCCGGGGTACGCGACCCGCTCGATGCGCCGCACGCCTGGTACGTGCTGTGCGAGCTCACCTCGCCGCGCCCCGCCGACCGGCTCGATACTCTTCTGACAGAGGCTCTGGAGCAGGCGCTCGGCGCGGGGCTGGTGGCGGATGCGGCGCTGGCCCGCAACGAGGGCGAGCGCGCGGGATTCTGGAAGCTGCGCGAGAGCATCCCCGAGGC
This sequence comes from Pseudomonadota bacterium, assembly GCA_021798335.1. Lineage (GTDB taxonomy): Bacteria > Pseudomonadota > Gammaproteobacteria > Steroidobacterales > Steroidobacteraceae > 13-2-20CM-66-19. The sequence goes on from JAJZMI010000069.1 coordinate 9,591, forward strand.
GCAGCGGCGCGATGGCGCCAGCCTGAAGCACGATGTGGCCGTACCGGTCGCGGCAATCGCGCAATTCATCGAGCGCGCCGGCGAGTGGGTGCGCGCCAACGTTCCCGACGGCCGG
>JAJZMI010000168.1 GCA_021798335.1 Pseudomonadota bacterium
CGATGCTGGCATCCACGGGCCGATCCCAGCCCGGACCCTCGGCTGCGCGTTGGTGGAGCAAAGTGGATACCCCTGATATAATTTCAGCCGCACGAACGACGTGCCTACCGCCGAGAGGGCGGGAAGTGACGCGCGGGGGTGCGACGCATGCGTCGCACGGGTGGCCATGGCGGCCACCCTGGGCATTCTGCGAAGCCAGGATGGCGAAGCAGAATGGGCCTGCGCGGCGGAGGCAGCGAACGGGTAACCGTTCACCCGCCTCAGCGCCGCCCCACGAAGAACCGCGAACCGGCCCAAAGGTCCTTGCAAGCCCCAAGGCTTGCAAGGACCGAGATACGGCAAGTGCTGTCTGGAACGGCATGAAGACGTGTCGGGGCAGGACTAAAATCTGACCCTGCGGCGCGCGTGGCGCGCGTGAATCCACGGGGCGGCCGCGGCCAGCCACCAGGCCCTGGATCACATACGCACAAATCGCGCGCCTGCCCGGTTGCCTCCGTCGGGGCCCTTGACCGATACTGCGACCACTCGCCGATAAGGAGGTGTGCCGTGTCCCAGTCCAAAAATACTACTGATCCGTCTCGCCGCGCCTTCCTCGCCACCGCGGCGGTTGCGGCGTCCGTAGCCGCGATCGGGCTGCGTCCGCGCAGTGCACGCGCAGCTGACACGGACCTACCGCACCTGTCCGAGGCCGACCCGCTGGCGAAGTCCCTCGGCTATCAGATGAATGCGCACAACGTCGACCGCAAGAAATTCCCCACGTATCAGCCGGGTGAGCGCTGCGGAAAGTGCCGCTTTTTCCTGGGGACGCCCGGACAGAAATCCGGCTATGCCGGCTGCCAGATTTTTGCCGGCTACTCGGTCGACGCTCAAGGCTGGTGCGCCTCGTTCAACGCACGCAGCTGAGCGGCGACCTCGCCCGTTCGCTGAGATGACCATGCGCCGGGCGCGCTTCGGCGCCTCCGGCGGGCTCGCGCGACATCACATCATGCGGTCTGGTACCGCCTGAGTCTGTAGAGCGCGAACGAGACCAGCCAGCCGAACAGAAACATTGCGGCGATACCGGACCCGAGCGCAGCGGAATGGCGGGTGAGCGTGTGGGCGAGCTCACCGAGCGCGCCGGCTGGCTGCAGATACCGGCCGATGAGTCCGAGCGTCTCGATACCCCCCACGATCACCGCCACCCCAACCGACAACGTCGTAATCGACAGATTGTAATGGAGCTTGCGAACGGGCGTGTCGAGCACGCCAGCAGTCTGCGCGCCTGAACTTACCTCGTGAAGGTGTCGCCAGGTGTCGGCGAGCACTGTCACGTTTACCGCTGCGATGGCCAAGAGAAACAGCGTGGGTACGGACGTGCCGATCACCCCGCCGATGATCTTCAGATGGCCCAAGTGATGGCGCATCATCCCGGTCCCCAGCACGGTCAGCACGGTCAGCGCCCCCACGATCGTCGAGTGTCCCAGGGAGAAGTACAGCCCGGCCGTGACCGGCCGCTGGCCCTCGTGCATCAGCTTGCGCGTGACGTTGTCGATGGCCGCGATGTGATCGGCGTCGACGGCGTGCCGCAGACCAAAGCCATAGGCCAACACCGCGGTGCCGAGCAGCAGCCCGGCGAGCAGCACGATTGGGCTGTGCAGTCCGGTGAATTTGCGGGTCGAGATCCGCATCAGCCGAACCTTTGAGCGGCGGGCCCTGCGCGTCCAGACGCAATTGCCGTCGCCCCCACCGGGCCGGGCTGGTGCGGTGCGCTAGCGGTGCAGACCTCGAGCCCAACGATGCCGCCAGGGCTTGTCGATTGCCGCCCGCGCCAGAGCACTCATCACCTTGAAGCCGTTGCGATTGGGATGTACGCCGTCATTGGAGAGAGTGCGGCGAAAACCGCCGGTGGACGAGACCAGATGGGCGTAGTAGTTCACGAACCGCAGGTGGTGCGCGCGGGCATAGCGGCCCAACCAGGCATTCAGGCGGAGAATCTCGCCGGCCGGGCGGTACTGCGGCGCCCACCAGTAGCGCTTGGAGGGCGGTATCGAGCCGAGGATGACGTGAATGTGATTGGCGCGCGCCAGCGTCACCATCGCCTTGATATCGTCTTTGTACCACCGCTCGGTGGTCGGGCCGGTGTTGCCGGCGATGTCATTCGTGCCGGCGAGGATCTGCACGATCTTCGGATGCAGCGCAATGACATCGGGCCAGAAGCGCACCAGCATCTGTTGCGTAGTCTGACCGCTGATCCCGCGATCCACCACGCCATCGGTGAAGAACGACGGCTGCGCGTCCTGCCAGAAATCGGTGATCGAGTCGCCCATGAACACCACGCGAGCGCCGTGCTTCAGCGCTGCGTTTGCGGCCCGATAGCGACACAAGTCCGCCCAGTCCCGGGCCCGCTGCAGGTTCATCGCCCTCGCCGCCCGCCCCTTCTGGCGCGCCGTTTGCGCCGGCAACGCGAAATGCGCCCCGGGCGAAAGGATCATGTGCATGAAGGCCGGTCCCGGCAGGCCGCTCGGCTCCCCGGCACAGGGGTGGGCGCTCATCGCCGTGGCCGGCCCGCTTGGGGCAGCCCGCGAGGCCAGCGGAAACGCCAAGGAAAAGATCGCGCCGGCGAGCAGCGCCGCGCGTTGCAGCTTATCGAGTGTGTCGGTCATGTCTGTCAGTGCTCCGTCGTAAGTTCATCAGGCGTGGCGGCACTCCGCCTCCGCCGCCCGCCCTCGCGCGCGGCACGGGCCGCACACACCGGTAAGCTCGACCAGGTGCCGATCGAACACAAAGCCGAGCCGCTCGCCGAGGCGATGGGCAGCGGAGGCGACCCCCTTATCCTGCGTCTCGACCACTTGGCCGCACTCGCGGCAGATCAGCAGCTGTCCCGGATGCGGTGCCTCGGGATGTTCACACAGAATGAACGAGCGTGTGGACTGCAGACGGTGCACCGCTCCGGCGGCCATCCAAAACTCGAGCGCGCGGTACACCCCCGCCGGCGTCGAGTGCCCGTCCTCGACGCGCAGTCGCTCGAGCAGCTCGTACGCCGTCAGAGCGCCGCCCTGCGCAAGCAACGCGCGCAGCACCGCGCGCCGCTGGCGGGTCACGCGTCGCCCGCGGGAGCGGCACACGCTCTCGAGCCGCTCGAGCGTGCGCCGCTGCGCTTCGGCTTCGGGGCGCTGGCTTGCCTTGTACATCGACTCAGGACCGTTCATGCCACCTGCGCCAGCGCGACGGCGCCGCCCCGCAACCGACCTGCAACATAACACACTGCACTCAACATGCCCACGAAGAATCCCACCGGCCAGTTGGTCACGTACGCCAGCGCGATGGCGCTCCAGACGGTGGCCAGACAAATTCCGACCGCAATGGCGAGCGAGCGCCACGGCCGATCCGTGCACGCTCGCGCCGCGCTGGCCGGTCCGACCATCAGACTGAATACCAGCAGTGCGCCCACCACCGGCACGGCGATCGCGGTCGAGAGCGCCAAAATGCCCAGAAACACGAACTCGAGGGCGCGCGCGCGCGCTCCGGCGGCCGAGGCCAGCTCGCTCGAGAGCGAATCGAGCAGAAGCGGCCGGCCAACCCATGCCACCAGCGCCACGGTGAGTCCGCTGAAGGCGGCCACGACCGCCATCTGCCTCGTGTCGATACCGAGCAGATCGCCGAACAGCAGGCCATAGACGCTCTGTGCGTACCGGCCCGAGAGGCCGAGCAGCAGCACCCCGAGCGCCAGCGCACTTGTGAGCCACAGTGCGCTGGCGATCTCGCGCCGCCCGGCTCGCTGCAACTGGCCGATCACCAGCACTCCGAGCACGGCAAACCCCGCGAGACCCCACAACTCGTTCACCCCCATCAGGCTGGCCGCCGCCGCGCCCGGAAACGCACCAAGAGGCAATGCGTGCGCGGCGAATGCCGCCCGACGTGCCACCACGAAAAACCCGACGCAGCCGGCTGCCACCGCCACCAGCGTGGCAACGATCCAGGCATGCAGCATGAACGCGGAGAACACCTCAATGCTCCTGGCAGCCCGAACGCGGTGCCGTGGCGGAAGAGCCGGCGCGACGCCGCGCCGCGGCGCTCGCCACCAGATAGGCGCAAACAATCAGCATGACGATGAAGAAGCTCACCGGCCAGCCGTGCCCGGCCGTCCAATAGTAGCTCTGGTACGCCAGCGCAATACCGCCCCAGGCGGCAGCAAGGCCAATGAGCACCGCCAGGGCGAGTGCGGTGGCGGGCCGACGCGCAACCTGCAGCGCCGCGGCGGCCGGTCCGATCAGCAACGCCGTAGAGAGGATGGCCCCAACCGTCATCGCCGCGAGCGACACCGCCAGGGCGAGCGCCAGCGCATGAATCAGCGCAATGGTTCTGACGCTCGCGCCCTGCGCGCGCGCCAGATCGACCGACAGCGTGCTGACGAGCAGCGGCCGGAATACCAACGCACTCGCTCCGAGCGCGGCCGCGGCAACGGTAAGCGCCACGGGCACGATCGAGGGCGGGATGGTGAACATCGAGCCAAACAGCACCGTGATCGCCGCGCCGCTGACGTTGCGCACCGTCATGTCGAGGTAGAGCAGCAGCGCCGCCAGTCCCAGGCCGGCACCCAACACGACGCCGGTCAGCAGGTCCCGCTCGCGGGCCTCGCGTACCTGCGCCCACTCCATCACTCCGGCGGCGGCGGCGGCCATGCCCAGAAACCCAAACAGAGGATTGATCCCGAGCAGGAAGGACGCCGAGCCACCCGCGCCACTGACATCGGCAAGTGCGTGCCCCGCGAACGCCTGACGGCGCATCACGGTCGACAACCCCACCACGGCACACACCAGCGCGGCCCCACCGCCGACCACGAGTGCGACCCGGACCGGTTGGTTGCTCCAGAACCCGCCCATGTGTCCCCATGCGAACATCCCAGCCATGGCCCCTATGGCACCGTGATGGTATGAACCGGGTCGCGCTCGAGCGCATCCCGGCTCTCATCGCCCGCCCCGGCGGCGATCACCACCACCCGGCCGTGCACCCGCAGCACATCGACGTGATAGCCATAGAGGCAGCTGAGCACCTCGGTGCGCACGACCTCATCGGCCTTGCCGGAGACGGCACAACCGTTGGCCAGATAGACAATACGGTCCACCACCGGCAGCAGCGGATTCATGTCGTGAGCCGAGAGCAGCACCGCGGCGCCGAACTCATGCGAAAGGCGGCGCAGCAGCGCAACGATCTCGGCGGTACTGCCTACGTCGAGGTTCGCCAGCGGCTCATCCAACAGCAGCAACTTCGGCCGGCGAACCAAGGCGTGGGCCAGCAGCACCCGCTGCTGCTGCCCACCCGAGAGCGTCCCGACTCGCTGCTCGGCGAATTCCTCCGCCCCGACCGCCCGCAGCATCTCCTGCACGCGCGCCGCGCGCGCCTTCGAGGGCAATCGCGCTCCGAAGCGCGCCCCGTCGAGCCCGAGGGCGATGACGTCCCGGGCGCGCAGCGGCAATCCCGGGTCGAGGGTGATCTTCTGCGGCACGTAGCCGATGGCTCCGGCGGGCAGATCGATCCGCCCGGCTCGCACCCGGATGAAACCGAGAATCGCCCGTAGCAGCGTCGTCTTGCCCGAGCCGTTCGTACCGATGAGCGCGCAGAACTGCTCGGCCTCGAGCCTGAAACTGACCTCGCGCAGCACGGGCCGCTCACCCAGTGTGACAGCCACCCGATCGAGCGCAACGACGGCTTCGCCGGCGTTCATCGGCCGAGGGTGATGGTCGAGAGGCCGTGGGCCACCGCGGCCTGCAGCGCCTGCGTCTCCGCAAGCATCCAGCTTTGATAGTCATAGCCGGGCTGCGGCATCGTCTCATAGACCCCCACCACCGCAACGTGCTCGGCCCGGGCCAACTGCAGAAGCGAGGCCGTCAGTGCGTCGGTGACCTGTTGGTTGTATACGAATACCTTCACTGACCGGTCGCGCAACAGCGCCTGCTCGGCGGCCACATCCTGCGGCGCCGGGTCGGTGCCGTTCATCAGAGCCAGCTGCAATGCCATCGGCGTGCGGATACGGCAGCCGGCGGCCTGCAGCAGCAGATCGGCCACCGGCTCGGTGACCGCGACCGCGGTACCCGCGTAGCGCTTGCGGAAGGCTGCGATCTGCGCCCGCCAGGGCGCGAGGGAGGCGTCGAAGCGGCGGGCGTTGGCCGCAAAGTATGCCGCGTGTGCCGGATCCATTGCCGCGAAGGCCGCGGCCGCGGCCCGGGCCACCGCCGGCATGGTGTGCGGGTCGTACCACAGATGCGGGTTTACGGTGTCGGCCGGCAGAGCGAGCAGTCGGCGCACGACGAGCACGCGCCGACCCGGCTTGGGGGCGGCGGCCACGAGCGGCTTGATCCACGCATCGTAGCCGAGGCCGTTCTCCACGATGAGGCTCGCCCGCGCGATCTCTCGGGCCACCGCGGGGCTGGCCTCGAAATCGTGCGGGTTCGTGTTGGGGTTGGTCTCGATCGCCCGCACAGTCACGTACGGCGCGCCAATCTGCCAAAGCACATTGGCATACTGGCTCTCCACCCCGATGGCCATCGGCGCGCCGTGATTGGCTTGTGGCGCGCAGCCGCCCGCCAGCGCCACATAGCCCGCGAGCCCTGCCCGCATCAAACTCCACCATCGCGTTCGGACCGAAGTGCGCATCCGCGAAATGATACATTGTATCAATCAGGGCCGTCCAGACATGGCGGCGGCGTCGACCGGGCAATCGAAGCGCTCCGCTCGGCGCAAGATGCTTGTACTGCGCGCCGGGCGCGCTACCCTACCGCCCTCGGCCCTGCCGTACCCTCCGGCACGCCATCTCGCACCGGGAGCGCGCAATGAGACGATTCCACTCAGGTTCGAACCGGTTTCTCGCGCGGGCCTTCGCAGCCGCAATGCTCGCCGCCGCGGCCAGCGCACTGGCGGCACGAGCGCCCATTCCCCCGCGGCCCGTGAGCGACCCCGCCGCCCTCGTGAACGTGTTCGTCGGCACCTCCGGGACGGCGGCCGGCGGACCGATCGACACCTTTCCCGGAGCGAGCCTGCCCTTTGGCATGATCCAGTGGAGCCCGGACACGCCGACCTCACCCGACGGTGGCGGATACGACTATACCGATCACACGATCACCGGGTTCAGTCTGACCCACCTCAGCGGCCCCGGATGTGCCGTGGCCGGAGACTTTCGCATCCTGCCGACGAGCGGCCCGGTGCGCTCGCCCGCCACCGCCGCCCAGCCCTTCTCCCATGCCGATGAGCGCGCTGGGCCGGGCTGGTACGACGTCACATTCGCTCACACCGGCATCCGAGTGCAACTCGCCGTCGCCCTACGCAGCGGGCTCGGACGCTTCACGTTCCCCGCCGACAAGGCGGCCAACCTGCTCTTCAATGTGTCGTCAAATCAAGCGGGGGTCACGACGGCACATTTCAGGGTCGACGGACCCCGCCAAGTGAGCGGCTCGGCCACCGGTGGCGCGTTCTGCGGTGCACCCGACACCTATACGGTCTACTTCGTGGCCCGCTTCAATCGGCCCATGAGTGCCTTCGGCACCTGGCACAACCGCACGCTGATGCCGGGGACCGCGCAGGTGCGGGGTATCAACAGCGGCGGCTGGGTCACCTTCCACCCCGGCAGCGCGCGCAGCGTCGAGATGCAAGTCGCCCTCTCCTACGTAAGCCGCGCCGATGCGCTGGCCAATCTGCGGGCCGCGCCCGACCCGTGGCGCCTCGCGGCCCTGCGCCGCCGGGCGACCCGGACATGGAACGACATGTTAGGGAGAATCCGCATCACCGGCGGCACGCCTGCCGAGCAGGCGACCTTCTACACGGCCCTTTATCACACGCTGCTCGAGCCGACCCTCTACAGCGACGTGAACGGGGAATATCGGGGTTTTGACGCCAAGGTGCACCACGTTGCGCCCGGCCATGCCGAGTATGCCAACTACTCCGGCTGGGACATCTATCGCACGGAAATACCGCTGATCGCGCTGCTCGCACCGAACCGCGTAAGCGACATGATGCAATCGCTGGTCGATGCGGGCCGCCAGGGCGGATGGCTGCCGAAGTGGCCGCTCGAGAACGGCTACACCGGGGTGATGGGCGGGGATTCCGCGGACAATATCCTGGCGGGCGGTTGGGCCTTCGGCGCGCGGGACTTCCATGTCCGGGCGGCGCTGCGCGAGATGATCAAGGGCGCCACCGATACGCACGGACCCCTGGGACAGGGCTGGTATGTCGAGCGCCCGGGCCTCCCACAGTATTTGCGCAAGGGCTATGTGGATGACGACCTCACTACTTCGTCGGCCCCGGTGCCGAACGGCTCGTCGGAAACGCTCGAGTATGCAGAGGATGACTTCTCGATCGCGCGCTTGGCCGCTGAAGCGGGCGATTCGGTGCTGGCGCAGCGCTTTCTGCGCCGCTCGATGAACTGGCAGAACGTCTTCGATACCGCCACCGGTTCGATCTGCGCCCGCCAGGCAAGCGGCGCGTTCGTGCAGACGGCCGTCAATTCCAATGGCCAGCGGGGCTTCCAGGAAGGCAACGCGGCGCAGTACACCTGGATGGTGCCGCAGGACCTGCACGACCTGATCCAGGCGATGGGTGGGCGGGCCGCGGCACGGCGGCGTCTGAATACGTTCTTCTCGCAGCTCAACGCCGGCCAGGCTGCCCCGTATGCCTGGCTCGGCAACGAGCCCTCGCTCGGATCGCCATGGGTCTATCTGTCCGCCGGCGCACCCTGGCGCGCCGAGAAGGTGGTACGCAGCGCGATCGACTCGCTGTATTCGGACACCCCCGCGGGCCTCCCGGGCAACGATGATCTCGGCACCATGAGCGCCTGGTATGTCTGGGCCGCCATCGGGCTGTATCCGCAGATCCCGGCAGTGCGGGGCCTCGATGTGGGCAGTCCGTTGTTCAGCCACATCACACTGATTTCTCCGGCCGGACCCACCATCGAAATCGACGCTCCCGGTGCCAGCGCGGCAACGCCCTATGTGCACGCACTGAGCGTCAATGGCCGTCCGACCCAGCGGCCCTGGATCAAGCTGCCGCTCACCGGCACCGTCCGGTTGCACTTCACTCTTGGCAGCACCCCGGACCGACTCTGGGGAAGCGGCCTGCACGATGCTCCGCCGTCGTTCAGAGCCGGCGCTGCGCACTTTCCGCCCGCGGTGGCGGCAAGCATCGCGCCCACACAGACTCAAACGTTCCTGCGCCCCGGACAGCGCACAACGGCGGGATTCGCGATCCGGGTCGCGACCGGCTCGCCGCCCGTGTCGATCCACTGGTATCTGCAGAGTCCGGCGGGCCTGCGTGTGCGACCCCATTCAGGCCGACTGACGATTCACGCCGGTGAGCACCGGACCGTGCGGTTGCAAATCGCCGCAGGGAGCGCTCTGCCTCCCGGCTACTATAACGTCGCGGTACACGCCAGCGCCGCAAATGGCGCCCTGCTGAATGCCGCCCGCCTGATCGTGCGCACCGCCGCGCCGGGTCGTCTGCTGCCACTGGTGTTCGTGGCCAGCACGGCCGACAACACCGTGATCCCGGTGGACCCCGCCACCGAGTCGGTGGGACCCTCGATCGCAGTGGGCAAGAACCCCGCGGCGCTCGTGACCGGCGCCCAAGGCACCCGACTGTACGTCGCCAATGGCGGTGCGAATACCGTGTCGGTCATCAACACCCGTACTCTGCGAGTCATTGCCACCGTCACGGT
>JAJZMI010000210.1 GCA_021798335.1 Pseudomonadota bacterium
CCGTGGGTGAGCTCGCCGCTGTTGAACGCATCGACCCGCTCCCTGCCCTGGGAGCCGTAGGTGAAGGCCACCGAGCCCTTCTGTTGCCTCGAGCCGGTCCGCAGGATGAAGTTCGCCGTCGCGCCGGGCTGGCCGGGGCCGAAGATCACGCCGGGGCCGCCCTGGACGATCTCGACGCGCTGGACCGTGTCATCCATGCGTACCAGCGAGCTGCTGTCCATGAAGGACAGATACGGCGCGCCATACAGGGGCATGCCGTCGATCATGGTGGTGAAGTACGGCGAATCGCCGCCGCCGAGGGGGAAGCCCGCCACATCGATATTGGCGCCGGTTTGACCGCCGGAGGATTCCGGCCAGACGCCGGGCGACAGTTTGAACATGTCGGCCACGCTCGTCGGGTCGGCCATCTGGATCTGATGGCGGGACAATGCCACGATGTTGTAGCTCGCATCGAGCTGCGTCACGTGGGTCGCGGTGGCGGTCACCAGGATCTGCTGCAGAGGCTGTGACGCCGGCGGGGCCATCGCGGCCGACGCTTTGGCGGTATTGGCTGCCGCCTTCTGGGCAAGGGCCGGCGGGGGGGCGGCGAGGACGGCAATCCCCCCGAGGATTCCGGCAACGACCGCCGCTACGCTGTGGGGAGCGGCCATCGTGCGCGCGGCGCGTGTCGCCGTCGGATGTCGTGCAGGGCGGGCGCCCGGGCGGGCGTCGTTCTTGTTCGAGTTCATGCAAGATCCTCCTGTGGAAATTTGAAAACCTGGATCGGAGTCGAAGAGCAGGTGTACGCGCAGGGACGCCGGCGGCCGGGAAACTTGCGCGCGGATTGAGCGGCGGATCGCCAGGGGTCAGGGGCGCGGCGAGCGTAGGTCGGCGCGAGTTCCCGGTGGGGGCGGTGGCTGCGGTCTCCCCATGCCCGGTTGTCGATTCACGATGTCGATCTCGCGCCCGCTTCGATGAAGCGGGGCGTGGCTCGAATTGAGAGTGGTTAACGCGAGCACGGCGGATCCCCCCCACAAAAGACCGCTGAACAGCCGGCGTCATCGGCCGTGCGACCAATGACATCGATATCAAGTGACCAGGGTCAAATGATATCGATGTCATGCTCGCGATGCAAGTGCGCTGTGGCGCGTAACCTAGCGCGCGCCTGCTGCGCGGGCGGCCTTAAGCGTCAATCTGTCGTGGAAACGCAACGAAGCGTGGCTGACGCTCCCGCGCCGACGATGATCAGGGCCTGAGGTCTTCTCGGGCCTGCGGATGCGCCCGGTCCGCGGGCGACACACCAGCAGGTCGCGATGGATCAGGCGATGAGCGCCTGGGGATCGGCGCCGGGATCGCGCTGTGCGCGGCGTCGTGCCTGGTCGGTCAGGTAGCGCTTGCGGATGCGGATCGCCTGCGGGGTCACCTCGACCAGCTCATCGTCGGCGATGAACTCGACCGCGTATTCCAGGGACAGCTCGATCGGCGGGGTGAGCAGAATGGCCTCATCCTTGCCGGCCGCCCGGATGTTGGTGAGTTTCTTGGTCTTGATGGGATTGACGACCAGATCGTTGTCGCGGCTGTGGATGCCGATGATCATCCCCTCGTAGAGCTTCTCCCCCGGCGACACGAACAGCCGGCCGCGCTCCTGCAGGTTGAACAACGCATAGGCGACCGCTTCGCCCTGCTCGCTGCTGACCAGCACGCCGTTGCGCCGGTCCGGGATTTCGCCCTTGACGGGCGCGAAGCCGTCGAAAATGTGGCTCATCAGGCCGGTGCCGCGCGTGAGCGTCATGAACTCGCCCTGGAATCCGATCAGGCCGCGGGCCGGCACGCGGTATTCCAGTCGCGCGCGCCCGTTGCCGTCGAGCGCCATGTCGGTCAGCTCGGCGCGCCGGCGTCCGAGGGCCTCCATGACCGCGCCCTGGCTGGTCTCCTCGACATCCACCGTCAGCGCCTCGAACGGCTCGTGCACCGTCCCGTCGACCAGCCGGGTCAGCACTTGAGGCCGGGACACCGCGAGCTCGTAGCCCTCGCGGCGCATGTTCTCGATGAGGATGGTCAGGTGCAGCTCGCCGCGCCCGCAGACCCGGAACATGTCCGGCGAGTCGGTGTCCTCCACCCGCAGGGCCACGTTGCTCTGCAGCTCCCGCTGCAGCCGCTCCCGCAGCTGACGGCTGGTGACGAACTTGCCCTCCCGTCCCGCGAACGGCGAGGTGTTGACCTGAAAGTTCATGGCGAGCGTAGGCTCATCGACGTGGATCGGCGGCAGTCCTTCGCCGTTGTCCGGGTCGCACACCGTCAGGCCGATGTTCACCGCCTCGATTCCGGTGATCGCCACGATGTCGCCCGCGCGAGCCTCCTCGACGCAATGGCGCTGCAGGCCGGTGAAGGTGAGCACCTGGGCGATGCGCGCCGTGCCGCGTTCCTGCGCGCCGTAGCGCAGCGCGACGTTCTGGCCCGGTCGGATCACGCCGCGGCGGATGCGGCCGATGCCGATGCGGCCGACGTAGCTGTTGTAATCGAGCGTGGAGATCTGCAGCTGCAGCGCCAGCGCCTCGTCGGCCGCCGGCGCCGGCACGTGCGCCAGGATGGCCTCGAACAGTGCGCTCATGTCCTCGCCGGGGGCGGCGTGGTCGGTGCCCGCACGTCCCTGCAGGGCCGAGGTATAGATCACCGGGAAGTCGAGCTGCGCGTCGCTCGCGCTGAGCTTGTCGAACAGCTCGAAGGTCTGGTCGACCACCCAGTCGGGGCGGGCGCCCGGCCGGTCGATCTTGTTCACCACCACGATGGCTTTCAAGCCGAGCGAGAGCGCCTTGCGCGTGACGAAGCGTGTCTGGGGCATCGGACCGTCAACCGCGTCGACCACGAGCAACACGCCGTCGACCATCGACAGGACGCGCTCGACCTCGCCGCCGAAATCGGCGTGCCCGGGGGTGTCGACGATGTTGATGCGCGTGCCGCGGTACTCGATGGCGCAGTTCTTGGCGAGAATGGTGATGCCGCGCTCGCGCTCCAAGTCGTTCGAGTCCATGATGCGCTCGGTGAGCTTCTCATGGGCGGCGAACGTGCCGGATTGCTTGAGCAGGCAATCCACCAGGGTGGTCTTGCCGTGATCGACGTGCGCTATGATGGCGATGTTGCGGATGGCTTGGCTCATCGAGACTGGGCCGAACGGGCGGCCGGCTGACAAAGACCTCGGATGATAGCACGGCGGCGGCCCCGGCCTGCCGGCATTTCGTTGCGCGCCCGAACGCACTATTATCCCGCCGCGCCCAAGCTTGACGGGTGTCCGAGGGGATCCGATGCGCGCTGCGCGCTCCAGCGACCATGCCTGCGATGCGGTGATCATTGGCGCGGGCCACAACGGCTTGGTGTGCGCGGCGTATCTGGCCGCCGCGGGTCTGCGGGTGACGGTGCTCGAGCGGCGCGCAGTCGCCGGAGGCGCGGCCGTGACCGAAGAGTTCCATCCGGGGTTCCGCAACTCGGTGGCGGCATACACGGTCTCGTTGCTCAACCCCCGGATCATCGCCGACCTCGAGCTGGCCCGTTACGGCCTGCGCATTCTCGAGCGACGCCTGGCGAATTTTCTGCCGACCGAGGACGGCCGTTACCTCGAAGTCGGCCCGGGCCGCACGGCCGAGGCAGTGGCCCGGTTCTCGGCGCGCGATGCGGCGCGCCTGGAGTCCTATTCGCGGCGCCTGGAGGCGATCGCCGGCGTGCTGCGCGAGCTGGTGCTGCAGGCGCCGCCGAACGTGTGCCAGGGCAGCTGGCGTGAGGCGCTGCCGGAGCTGCTGAGCGCGGTCCGCCTCGGCGGACGGCTGCGTCGGCTCGACATGCCCTTGCGACGCGAGCTGCTGGGGCTGTTCGCCGGCTCGGCCGGGCAGTATCTGGACGGCTGGTTCGAGAGCGATCCGATCAAAGCGGTCTACGGCTTCGACGGTATCGTCGGTCACTACGCCAGTCCCTACTCCCCCGGCACGGCCTACGTGCTGCTCCACCATGCCTTCGGCGAGGTGAACGGTCACAAGGGCTCATGGGGACACCCCCTCGGGGGCATGGGCGCGATCACCCAGGCAATGGCCCGCTGCTGCGCAGCGCGAGGGGTCGAGCTGCGCCTCGCCTGCCCGGTGCGCGAGGTGCTGGTGGAGGGCCAGCGGGCAGCCGGCGTACGGACCGAGTCGGGCGAGACGGTACGCGCGGCCGTGGTGATCGCCAACGTCAATCCGAAGCTGCTTTATCTGAAACTGCTCGACCCGGCGATCCTGCCGGCGGACTTCCGCGAGCGAATCGAGCATTGGCGCTGCGGCTCCGGCACGTTCCGGATGAATGTGGCCCTGGCGGAGCTGCCGCAGTTCAGCTGCCTGCCGGGGCGCTCCCCGGCGGATCATCACACGGCGGGGATCATCCTGGCCCCGACGCTCGCCTACATGGAGCAGGCGTACTGCGATGCGCGCACCCGGGGCTGGTCGCGCCGGCCGATCATCGAGCTGGTCATCCCGTCGACCCTCGATGACACGCTGGCCCCGCCCGGCGCACACGTGGCCAGCCTGTTTTGCCAGCACGTGGCGCCAAGCCTTCCCGATGGGCAGTCATGGGATGCGCACCGCGAGGCGGTGGCGGATCTGATGATCGACACCGTCGCCGCGTATGCGCCGAATTTCAAGCGCGCGGTGCTCGGGCGGCAGATCTTCAGCCCGCTCGATCTGGAGCGCACCTTCGGACTGATCGGGGGCGACATCTTTCACGGCGCGCTCAGCCTCGATCAAATCTTCTCGGCCCGGCCGATGCTCGGTCATGCGCGCTATCGCGGTCCGCTGCCGGGCTTGTACATGTGCGGCTCGGGCACGCATCCGGGCGGTGGCGTCACGGGCGCGCCGGGACATAATGCCGCGCGCGAGATCCTCACCGACTTAAGGGGCAGGCGCTCGGCGGCGCGTGTTTTCGCGGCGCGCCGCTAGTGTCGGGCCCCTTGCCGGCCCGAGGGGACGGGGGCGTCTGTTGCACCGTGGAGCGCCACCGCCCGATCGATTGCCTCATTCTTGCGCAGATCGCGCTGCATGCGCAGGGAGTCGATCGGTTGGATCGTGTCGATCATGCAGTGAAACCCGCGGGCGTCGACGGAATCGAAATGTGCCTGAACCATGCCGGCATGGCTGGTCACCGCGATGCCGTTGGCGAGGAGCAGATTGGCGCAGGGCCCGTACACCGTGATGAGATAGGCCGTGTTGATGTTAGTCCAGAATGCCAGTCATTCTTGCGGCGTGAACACGAGCATTCCGAGCGGTGGGAGCCGCAGCAGCAGGGAAAATGGCCGGCCATGCGAGGCAATCTCGACCGCCTCGCTTGCGCCCATGTTCCCGACGCCGCTTCCATCGTAGATGGGCGCGTCGCTGTTGAGACGCTCGATCCATCGGCCACCGAATGGCACGCCCGTTCGGTAATGCTCGCGTGGCACGGGAGTGAAATTGCACACCACCAGCGCCACCTCCCGTGGTCCGTGCCCGCGGCGCAGAAACACGATGACGCTCTCGTCGGCATTGTCGCAATCGACCCATTCGAAGCCCTCGGAGCTGAAGTCGCGCGCATGCAGGGCCGCAGTCGTGCGATACAGCCGATTGAGGTCGCGAACCCAGCGTTGCAGACCGCCATGGGGCGGGTACTGCAGCAGATGCCACTCGAGGCTCTCCTCGTGCCGCCATTCGCTCCATTGGCCGAATTCCCCGCCCATGAACAGTAACTTCTTGCCCGGGTGGGTCCACTGATATCCGTACAGCAGGCGCAGATTGGCAAAGCGCTGCCAGGTGTCGCCGGCCATCTTGCCGATCAGCGAGCCCTTGCCGTGCACCACCTCGTCGTGCGAGAGCGGCAGGACGAAGTTCTCGTTGAATGCGTACCACATGCTGAAGGTGATCTGGTGGTGATGGTACTTGCGGTGCACGGGATCGGCGGCGAAGTACTTCAGCGTGTCGTGCATCCAGCCCATGTCCCACTTCATCCCGAAGCCGAGCCCGCCGATATAGGTCGGTCGCGAGACCATCGGCCAGGCGGTGGACTCCTCGGCAATGGTCTGGGTGTGGGGGTGATCGCGGTAAACGGCGAGATTCAGCTGCTTCGTGAACTCGACGGCTTCGAGGTTCTCGTTGCCGCCGAAGCGGTTGGGGATCCACTCGCCGGCACGCCGGCCGTAATCGAGGTACAGCATGGAGGCGACCGCGTCGACCCGCAGCGCATCGACGTGATAGATCTCGAGCCAGAACAGCGCGTTGCTCTGGAGGAAGTTGCGCACCTCGGAGCGGCCGTAGTTGAAGATCGAGCTCTTCCAGTCGGGGTGGTGTCCCTGGCGTGGGTCGGCATGCTCGTACAGGTATGTGCCGTCGAAGAATGCGAGTCCGTGCTGATCGGCCGGAAAGTGTGAGGGCACCCAGTCGAGGATCACGCCGATGTCGCGCTGGTGCAGGTAATCGACCAGGTACATGAAATCCTGCGGCGTGCCGTAGCGCGAGGTCGGCGCGAAGTACCCGGTCACCTGATAGCCCCAGGAGCCATAGAAGGGGTGCTCCATGATCGGCATCAGCTCCACGTGCGTGAAACCCAACTCCTGCACGTGATCGGCGAGCGCATGCGCGAGCTCGCGGTAGCTCAGCGGCCGGTTGTCCTGCTCGGGAACGCGCCGGAACGAGCCCGGATGCACCTCATAGATCGACCAGGGCGCATTCAGGGCGTTGGTTTGCGCACGATTCGCGAGCCATCGGGCATCGCCCCATTCGTAGGCCAGGTCCCAGACCACCGAGGCGGTCTGCGGCGGAGTTTCGCAGTGGAAGGCGAAGGGATCGCTTTTCGCGACCGTGTAGCCCGCGTGGCGGGAGATTATGTGATACTTGTAGAGTGTGCCGCGCGCGATGTCCGCGATGAATCCCTCCCAGATCCCCGACGAATCGCCGCGTGGCGTGAGCGGGTGCGCCTGCGGGTTCCAGCCGTTGAAGTCGCCGATGACGGCGACCGATGCGGCATTGGGCGCCCAGACCGCGAAATGGGTGCCGGCCGGGCGCGCGCCATCGGCCGGCAGAATGTGCGCGCCGAGCTTCTCATAGGCGCGCCCGTGGGTGCCTTCGCGAAACAAGTAGATGTCGTGTTCGGTCAGCAGCACGTCCCGAGTGTAGCAGCTGCCTGATGTCCCCGCCCGTCGTCATAGGCCATCGTGGCGCCAGCGGCGAGCTGCCCGAGCACACGCTGGCTGCGTATTCGCTCGCCCTGCGCCAGGGGGCTGATGCGCTCGAGACGGACTTGGTGATGAGCCGCGACGGGGCTCTGGTGCTGCGCCACGAAAACGAGCTCGGCGCGACCACCGATGTGGCGCGCCATGCGCGCTTCGCATCGCGGCGGATCACCAAAACCGTCGATGGGCGAGCGGTGACCGGTTGGTTCAGCGAGGATTTCACGCTGCAGGAGTTGAAGTCCTTGCGCGCGCGCGAGCGCATCCCCGAGCTGCGCCCGGGAAACAGCCGGTTCGATGGGCAATTCGAGCTCGCCACGCTGCGCGAGCTGCTGCGATTGCGCCGCCATGCCGAGCGCGAGCGGTATACCCGCGCCGCGGCACTCGGACTTGCGCCCCCGCCACCGATCGGACTTTATCTGGAGCTGAAGCATCCCACTCATTTTGCCGCCTGCGGCCTTGTCATGATCGACGCGCTGCTCGGGGAGCTCGAGGCCGAGTCCGGTCCGGCGCCCGAGGCGGGGCTGCTCATCGAGTGTTTCGAGACCGCGATCCTGCGGACACTGGCGGCGCGCACGCGGGTCCCGCTGGTGCAGCTGATCGAGGCCGAAGGTGCGCCATATGATTGGGTTGCCCGCGGCGAGCCGGGCGGCTTCGCCGATCTCATCACGCCTGCGGGCTTGGCGCGTATTGCCGCCTATGCCGCCTGCATCGGTCCGGAGAAATCTCTGGTGATCGGGCGGGACGGGCGCGAGGCGCTCGGCGAGCCCACCGCGCTCGTGCCTGACAGCCATGCTCAGGGCCTGCGGGTGATGCCGTGGACGTTTCGAGCGGAGAACGCGTTTCTTCCGGCCGAGGCACGCAGCAGCGCGGCGGCGGCCGAGCGCGGCGATCTGGTGCGGGAGCTGCGGGAATTTCTCGCCGCCGGCATCGATGGGTTCTTCACCGATCATCCCGCGATCGGCGTGCAAGCCCGCGACGCGTTCCTGTCGGGCCGCCACACTCCGCCGCCGCAGCGCTAGAGCTTGCATTCGAACAGGCGGCCGCTCGTCCCGGCTCTTCCCGGTGAGGGCCGGCCGATTGCCTTATACTACCCGCATGTGGGAGAACAAGGCCCATGACCGAAATCGCTGATACTTTCGATTCTGCATTCACCAAGGCCGTCGATCTGGGCAACAAGATCGCGGACAAGGATCGGGACGCCGATCTGTGGGATATCGCCGATGGACTGCTCGCCGGGGCGCTGCAGTATTGGTTGTACTCCCGCCAGCCCTGTGGTGACCCCCGCTGCCAAGACTGCCTGCCGATCAGCACGGCCGAGGGCCGCATGGCGGAACTCAAGCGGCTGATCGAGCAATTGGCCGCCGAGAGCGAGTACTTCCATACCCCGACGGACTCGAACGCCGGCCGCGCATAGCAGCGGTGCCCGGCTCGAGACCGGGTTAAGATCATGTTTTTGACGTCATCCTGAGCCGCGGGAGCCCGTTGAGCATGCAGCTTGCGACACCGATCGAGACCGACGCACTCATCATTGGCGCCGGACCGTGTGGCCTGTTCCAGGTCTTCGAGCTCGGTTTGCTCGGTATCGCTGCCCACGTGGTCGACTCGCTGGCTCATCCGGGCGGGCAGTGCGCGGAGCTTTATCCGGACAAGCCGATCTATGACATTCCGGCGTTGCCCGTATGTGGGGCGCAAGAACTCGTCGATCGGCTCATGCAGCAGATCAAGCCGTTCAATCCCGGGTTGCATCTGGCCCAGGAAGTCAGCCAGTTCTCCCGGCGGGAAGACGGCCGATTCGCGGTGGGCACCGCCGCCGGTACGCACTTCAACGCCGGCGCGGTGGTGATTGCCGCGGGAGTCGGCTCGTTTCAGCCGCGCCGGATCGGACTCGAGGGCGCGGAGGCGTTCGAGGGGTCTGCCATTGAGTATCGGGTCAAGACGGCTGCCGCGCTCGAGGGCAAGCGCATCGTGATCTTCGGCGGCGGTGATTCCGCCCTCGACTGGACGCTCGCGCTGGCCGGCAAGGCCGCCAGCCTGGCGCTGGTACACCGGCGGGCGGAATTCCGCGCCGCGCCGGCCTCGGTGGCGAAGATGCGCGCCTTGGCGAGTGCCGGAAAGGTACGGCATTACGAAGCGCTGCCTCACTCGCTGCGCGTCGCGCAGGGCCGTCTGACCG
>JAJZMI010000013.1 GCA_021798335.1 Pseudomonadota bacterium
TATTTCGGCATTTACGGGCCACCCACGGTCGCGTTCTACAGCCGCTCGGGCCGGCAGCGAAAGCAATTCCAGGTCGTCGGCTACCTCGGCGCCAGCGCGTTTCTGCGCCGCGTCCAGGCGGCATTCGCAACCCATCGGCCCGCGTGAGCACCGCTCGACAGATGCCGCGCATCGCGCTGGCGGCGGCATTGATCGTCGCCGCGGCAGCGGCAGGCTTCGCGCTGGGCAAGCTGCGGGGCCCGGCGACCTCCGACTTTGCTTCCGCGCAAATTCGCGCGGGGGCCGGGCCAACCGCCGGCGCCGAGCCGAGTCACCGCCCCCCCCGCCCCCCCGCCAAGACACTGCCCGGGATCACGTTCGTGGACCGTCGTGGGGCCCCGCGACGCTTCAGTGACTGGCGAGGCCGGCCGCTGCTGGTGAACTTCTGGGCGCCCTGGTGCGCGCCCTGCCGTGGGGAAATACCGCTGCTCGAGCGGCTCAGTCGTGCCCGGACGGATGGCGTCGAGGTCATCGGCGTGGCCGTGGATCGTCGGGCCGCGGTGCTGCGCTACGCACGGCAGGCGGCAATCCGCTATCCTCTTTTAATTGGAACGCGGACCGGCATGGAAGCGATCCACGCGCTCGGCGTGCGGGCCGTCTTCCCGTTCTCGGTCTTCGTCGACGCGCGCGGGCGTATCGTGACATTGAAGGTCGGAGCCCTGCGCGCGGCGCAGGCACAATGGATCCTGAATCGGATCGCCGCCCTGGACCACGGGCGCATCGACCTGACCACGGCTCGCCGGCAAATCGCCCACGGGATGATCCGACTCGCGATCCGCAGCGCCCGGCTGTCCCGTTGACCGGTTTTCGCCCCTGATCTGTGCCATTCGGCACAAATTCTCGCCACCTTCGGTGAAATTAGGGTAAATTGCGGACCCCGATCCACCGCACACTGGATGCTCGGACATTCGATGAGTCGCCTGTTGCTCCTCAACGGCCCGAATCTGAACCTGCTCGGCACGCGCGAGCCCCAGGTGTACGGATCGGACACCCTGCAGGCCATCGAGCAGTGCGCCGCGAACTGTGCGCGCGAGAGCGGCTGTACGCTGCAGTGCTTTCAGAGCAACGCCGAGCACGAGCTGGTGGAGCGCATCCAGCGCGCCGGAGCCGAGGGGGTGGCCTGCCTCATCTTCAATCCCGGCGCGTTCACGCATACCAGCATCGCCCTGCGCGACGCGGTCCTGGCCGTGCGCGTCCCGCTGATCGAGGTGCATCTGTCCAATCCGCGCGCGCGCGAGCCGTTTCGGCACCAGTCCTACTTCTCCGACATTGCTGTCGGGGTGATTTCAGGTTTTGGCGCCTTCGGGTACGAGTTGGCGGTCCGGGCCGCGGCCCGGCATGTGAGCGAGACGCCGCACGCACGCTGATCCCGAAGCGCATTCCCACGCTGACCGTCCCATGACGCAAGGGGGCTTTCCCACATGGACATTCGCAAAATCAAGAAATTGATCGAACTGCTGGAGGAATCCGGCATCGCGGAAATCGAGATCAAGGAAGGCGAGGAGGCGGTGCGCATCAGCCGCATGCCGACCGGCAGCGCAGTGATTCGCGCTCTGCCGCAGATTGCCACGGGGACCCCGATCGAGGCGCCCGCGGCACCGGCGGCGGAGGCGCCCAAAGCCCGGCCGAACGAGCATGTGGTCACCGCGCCGATGGTCGGTACCTTCTATGCCTCGCCAACCCCGGGGGCCAAGCCGTTCGTGGAGATCGGCGATGAAATCAAGGTCGGCCAGGTACTGTGCATCATCGAGGCGATGAAGATGATGAATCAGATCGAGGCCGACCGGGCCGGGCGCATCACCTCGGTCATGGCGCGCAACGGCGACCCGGTCGAGTACGGCCAGCCCCTGTTCGTGATCGAATAAGCGCCGCCGCCATGCTCGAGAAGGTCCTGATCGCCAACCGCGGCGAAATTGCCCTGCGTATCCTGCGTGCCTGCCGCGAGCTCGGCGTAAAGACCGTCGCGGTGCACTCGACGGCCGACTACAGCCTCAAGCACGTGCTGCTCGCCGACGAGTCGGTGTGCATCGGGCCGCCGCCCTCGGCGGCCAGTTACCTGAACATGCCCGCGATCATCAGCGCCGCCGAGGTGACCGATTCGGTGGCGATTCATCCGGGCTACGGATTCCTCTCCGAGAATGCCGATTTCGCCGAGCGCGTCGAGAACAGCGGCTTCGTGTTCGTCGGCCCGAAGGCGGAGACGATCCGCATCATGGGCGACAAGGTATCGGCCATCCGCGTGATGAAGGCGCAGGGCGTCCCCTGTGTACCGGGCTCGGACGGCCCGCTCGGCGAGGATGCGGACGAGAACTTGCGCATTGCCCGCGACATCGGCTATCCGGTAATCATCAAGGCGTCGGGAGGCGGCGGAGGTCGAGGGATGCGCGTCGTGCACAGCGACGCGGCCCTGATGAACGCCATCGGCGTCACGCGCAGTGAAGCCCAGGCTGCCTTCGGCAACGATCAGGTCTACATGGAGAAGTACCTCGAGCGGCCGCGGCATATCGAGTTCCAGGTCCTCGCCGACCATCATGGCAATGTGATCCATCTCGGCGAGCGCGACTGCTCGATGCAGCGCCGCCATCAGAAGGTGCTGGAAGAGGCGCCGGCGCCGGGCATCACCGCCGAACAGCGCCGCATCATGGGCGAGAAGTGCGTGGAAGCCTGCGTGGCGGTCGGCTATCGTAGCGCCGGCACGCTCGAATTCCTCTATCAGGACGAGGAGTTCTATTTCATCGAAATGAACACCCGGATCCAGGTCGAGCACCCGGTCACCGAGTTCGTCACGGGCATCGACCTGGTCAAGGCGCAGCTGCTCATCGCCGCCGGCGAACGGCTCCCCTACATACAGAGCGACGTGCAGGTGCGCGGGCATGCGATCGAGTGCCGCATCAATGCCGAGGATGCCAAGACGTTCATGCCCTGCCCCGGTCCGGTGCGCCTGTGGCACTCGCCGGGCGGCCCCGGTGTGCGCGTCGACAGCCACATCTACTCCGGCTACAACGTGCCGCCGAATTACGACTCGCTGATCGCCAAGCTCATCACGCACGGCGAATCGCGCCAGACGGCGATCGCCCGCATGCGCAACGCGCTGACGGAGATGGTGATCGAAGGCATCAAGACCAACGTGCCGCTGCACCAGGAAATCTGCAATCATGCGGCCTTCCAGAAAGGCGGCACCGACATCCACTATCTCGAGCGCCGTCTGGGCCTGAAGTGAGCCTTGCCCGCCAGCGCTGAGGTTCCGGCGCATCGGAGCACATGAGCCAGTTCCTGCAGATCAGCTTCGAACTCGGCGCGCTGTCGCTGGAGACCGCCGAGCAGGCGTGCATGGACTGCGGCGCGAGCGCGATCACGCTGGCCGATGCCCGCGATGAGCCGGTGCTCGAGCCGGCTCCCGGCGAAATGCGGCTCTGGCCGGCCACGCGGCTGCAGGCTCTGTTCGCACCCGGCACACCGCAGGATGCCACCGTGCAGGGGCTCGGCGGCGCCCTCGGGCTCGACCCGACACAGCTCGAGGTATGCTGGATCGCCGATCGCGCCTGGGAGCGCGAGTGGTTGCGCGAATTTCACGCCCGGCGCTTCGGCCGTCGGCTGTGGATTTGTCCGCACCACGAGCAGGTGACGGATCCGGATGCGGCGGTGGTCCGACTCGACCCGGGCCTGGCGTTCGGGACAGGCACGCACCCCTCTACCGCGCTGTGCCTCGAGTGGCTCGATGCGCATCCGCCCCTCGACTGCGAGGTCATCGATTACGGCTGCGGCTCCGGGGTACTTGCGCTGGCGGCCGCGCGGTTGGGCGCGCGCAGGGTGCACTGCTTCGACATCGATCCGCAGGCGCTGATCGCGACGCGCGACAATGCGGCGGCGAACCGACTGGCGCGGCGCATCCGGTCGTACGAGTCGGCCGAGGGGCTCACCGCCGGGGTGACGCTGCTCATGGCCAATATTCTCCTGGCGCCGCTCGTGGCGCTGGCGCCGCGCTTCGGCGCCCTCGTGCGGCCGGGAGGCCGGATCCTGCTCGCGGGACTGCTCGAGAGCCAGGCGGAGGAAGCCCGGCAGGCCTATTCGCCATGGTTTACGCTCCGCCCGTTCGGGGCGCGCGCGGGCTGGATCGCGCTCAATGGTACTCGCAACAGCTCGGCGGCTCAGGCCACCACGGGATGACATGCTCACCGCTTGTCCAAAATGCAATCTGATGTTGGTCGTTACGGCGGCCGACTTGCGTGCCGCGCAGGGACATGTGCGCTGCGGCCGCTGCCGCAGTGTGTTCAATGCACTGGAATCACTCGCCGAGTCGCCCACCGACCCGCTCACCGACCCGCTCACCGAGCCGACCCCACCGCGCGCGTCCGAGGCAAAGGCACCAGATGCCTCCGAAGTGATCTTGCCGCACTTGGCTGACACGCTCGGCCCGCAGATGGAAGATCAGACTTCCGAGCTTGCTGTGCCGTCCGCCGAGGATCAGCTGCTGCACGAGGAAGCCCTCGAAGGCACGGCGCGCGAGACGGCGGACGAGACGATCGAGGCGGACGCCATCGTGCTCAAGGAGCCCCCCTCAGACCAGGCGCCCGTATCGGCCCTATCGCCCCGACCCTCGCGCCTCGAGGCCCCCTCGGAGGCCGCATCGCCAGAGCTGGAGCCCCCGGCCGAATTCGCGCTCGAGACCGCCGAGGCGCGGCACACGGGCGCCTGGCTGGCCGGCGCGCTCGTCCTGGCCTTGCTCCTGGCCGGACAAGCCGTCAACCACTACCGGGGATCGCTCGCGACCCTGCCCTCGATCGGTCCGCCGCTGCGCGCGTTCTATGGTGCGCTCGGCATCCCCGTCAGCCCGCTGTGGAACGTGCGTGCCTACGACGCCCGTCAGCTCGGCGCCACGGTGAGCGCCAGCCACCCTCATCAGATCACCGTGCGGGCGAGCATTGCCAATATGGGACGCTGGCCCCTGCCGCTGCCGCTGCTTCGAATCACGCTGCAGGACCGCTACGGACGGACCATCGCGGCCCGCGATGTCGCGCCGCGGGATTACGTGCCGGCATCCTCGGATCCGGCAGCGATGCTGGCCGCAGGTCAGCGCGTCGACGCAACCGTCACCTTCGTCAGTCCCGGCCCGCAGGCCATCGGGTTCGAGATCGACACATGCCTGCGCGAGGCAGGCTCGATGGTCTGCACCCACGGACCGTGATGGCGATCCTCATCGGTCCACACCGGCTCACGTCACGGGCCGTGCTCGCGCCCATGGCCGGCGTCACTGACCGCCCGTTCCGCGTGCTCTGTCGCCGACTCGGCGCGGGTCTTGCCGCCTCGGAGATGCTCACGTGCGACACGCAGCTGTGGCACACGCCGAAGTCGCGCCACCGGCTCGATCACGCCGGCGAGCCCGAGCCGCGCGTCGTGCAACTCGCGGGCTCCGAGCCGCTCATGCTGGCCGAGGCCGCCCGCATGAGCGTCGAGCGCGGCGCGCAGATCATCGACTTGAACATGGGCTGCCCGGCGAAGAAAGTCTGCGGCAAGCTGTGCGGCTCGGCGCTGCTGCGCGATGAGCCGCTCGTTGCGCGAATCCTCGCCGCGGTGGTGCAGGCCGCCGCCGTGCCGGTCACTCTCAAGATCCGTACCGGATGGGACCACGATCACCGCAACGGCGTGCAGATCGCGCGCATTGCCGAGAGCTGCGGCATCCAGGCACTGGCGGTTCACGGCCGCACGCGCGCGGATCTGTTCCAGGGCGAGGCCGAATATCAGACGATCCGCGAAATCAAGCGCGCGGTACACATTCCCGTGTTCGCCAACGGCGACATCCGCACGCCCGCCGATGCGCGCAAAGTGATTGATTTCACTGGGGCCGACGGTGTCATGATCGGGCGTGCGAGCTTCGGCCAGCCGTGGCTGTTCAGATCCATCGACTCATTCTTGGAAACGCGGGCCGACGAGCGGCTCGCGCGCGCCGAGCTGCGTGATATCATCCTCGCACATCTCGATTCCCTGTACGGCTTCTACGGCGAGGACACCGGCGTGCGCATCGCCCGCAAACACATCGGCTGGTATTGCGAGCGCTGTCTGCCGGATCCGCAGCCGGTGCGTGCGGAGTTGATGTCGGCGAGGAGCACCGCCTTGCAGCTGGCGGGCGTGCGCCGACACTTCGACGCATGGGTCGGCCTCGACGGCGGCACAGCGGCGCCCGGGAATCCAGCCAGGATCGAGTGTAGGGCGGGGATCGCGCGGCAAGAGGCGCGATCCGGGGGCTTCGCCGGGCGCAACACCGGCGCGGTGCGCGCGGCCTGAGCGCACGAACTCATTCGAGAAATCAACATGGCAACGAATAACAAGAATGGGCGCGCGCCCGAGACCGACATTCGCGTCAACGGCCGCGAGCTGCCGCTGCGCAGCCATGCCGAGCGGGCGCTCAGTGATTACTTCACGCATCTGAACGGCTCGCATCCCTCGGGGCTGTACGATCTGGTGCTGCGCGAGGTGGAGGAGCCGCTGTTTCGCGTGGTGCTCGATTACGCCGCGGGCAATCAGAGCCGCGCTGCCGACATCCTCGGGATCAACCGCGGCACGCTGCGCAAGAAGCTGCGGCAATTCGGCCTGGCCAACTGACCGCCCGCGATGCAGCCGACGCCGCGGCCCATCGAGCGGGCTCTGCTGTCCGTCTCCGACAAGACCGGGGTGGTCGAACTCGCGCGCGCGCTGGCGGCACGCGGAGTGCAGATGATCTCCACCGGCGGCACGGCGCGCTTGCTCGCGGCCCAGGGACTGGCGGTGCGCGAAGTAGCGGACCACACCGGCTTCCCCGAGATCATGGACGGGCGCTTAAAGACGCTGCATCCGAAGATCCATGGCGGGCTGCTCGCGCGGCGCGGCCTTGATGAGGCGGTCCTGCAGCAGCAGGGCATCGAGCCGATCGATCTGCTGGTCGTGAACCTGTATCCCTTCGCCGCGACGGTGGCGCGGCCCGATTGCAGCTATGAAGAAGCGATCGAGAACATCGACATCGGCGGGCCGGCCATGCTGCGCGCGGCCGCGAAGAACCACGAGTCCGTGGCCGTGGCGGTCGATCCGGCCGACTACGCCCTTGTGATCCGCGAACTCGACGCGCACGCAGGCTGCATCGATGCGGCGACGCGGGCCCGTCTGGCCGCCAAGGTGTTTGCCCACACGGCCCGCTACGATGCCATGGTGGCCGCGTATCTGCGCCAACGCCACGCGGACACGCAGTGCCTGCCCGCGACGCTCCCGCTGGTGTTCGACAAGGTGTGCGACCTGCGCTATGGGGAAAATCCCCAGCAGCGCGCCGCGCTGTACCGCGATCCTCTCGATGGCACGGGCCTCGCCGATGCGCGGCTGCTGCAGGGCAAGGAACTCTCGTTCAACAACATTGCCGACGCCGACACGGCCGTCGCGTGCGTGCGCCAGTTCGACGAGCCGGCCTGCGTGATCGTCAAGCACGCCAATCCGTGCGGCGTCGCGCTCGCCTCTTCGCTCGTTGCGGCCTATGAGCGCGCCTACCGCACCGATCCGACATCGGCCTTCGGCGGCATCATCGCGTGCAACCGGGCGCTCGATGAGGCCACGGCGCGCGCCATCACCGCCAATCAATTCGTGGAAGTCATCGCCGCGCCCGCCGTCGAGGCCCCGGCCGCCGCGTTGCTCGCCGCCAAGCCGAACGTGCGGGTGTTGGCGCTCGGGGCGCTCCTGCAGCCCGGCGCGGATGCCCTGGAATACCGCAGCATTCTCGGCGGACTGCTGGTGCAGACCCGCGATACGGCGCAGGTGAGCGCGACGGAGCTGAAAGTGGTCACCCGCCGCGGACCGACGCCGGCTCAGGTCGCCGACTTGCTGTTCGCCTGGCGGGTGGCGAAGTTCGTCAAGTCGAATGCAATCGTGTTGGCGCGCGAGCGCGCGACGATCGGGATCGGCGCCGGTCAGATGAGCCGGGTGTACTCGAGCCGGATCGCCACCCTGAAGGCCGCCGACGAGCATCTGACGGTCGAGGGTGCAGTCATGGCCTCGGACGCGTTCTTTCCGTTTCGCGACGGGGTGGACGTGGCGGCACAGCACGGCATCCAGGCGGTCATCCAGCCCGGCGGATCGCGCAACGATGCCGAGGTCATCGCCGCTGCCGACGAGCACGGCATCGCCATGGTGTTCACCGGCGTGCGGCATTTCCGGCACTGAGGCGGCATGAAGGTCCTGATCGTCGGCTCCGGCGGGCGCGAGCACGCGCTGGCCTGGAAATGCGCCGCCTCCGAGCGGGTGAGCGAGGTGTTGATTGCGCCGGGCAACGCCGGCACCGCCCGCGAGCCGAAATGCCGCAATGCGGCCGTGGACGCCGGCGACATTCCCGCCCTGGTCGAGCTCGCCCGGCGCGAGCGGGTGGCGCTCACCCTCATCGGACCGGAGGGTCCGCTGGTGGCTGGCGTGGTCGATGCCTTCCAGGCCGCCGCACTCCCGTGCTTCGGTCCGACCCGGCAGGCCGCCCGCCTCGAAGGCTCCAAGGCCTATACCAAGGATTTCCTCGAACGGCATGGCATTCCCACGGCGCGCTCGCGCACTTTCACCCGCCAGGATTTCGATCCGACCTGGCTGGAACACCAGCCGCTCCCCCTCGTCATCAAGGCCAGCGGGCTCGCCGCCGGCAAGGGCGTGATCATCGCCGCGACGCGCACCGAGGCGCGCACGGCAATCGAGGCCATGTTCGCCGGCCAATTCGGCGCCGCCGGCGAGCAAATCGTCATCGAGGAGTTTCTGCGCGGCGAGGAAGTCAGCTTCATCGTCATGGCCGACGGCCGGCATGTGCTGCCGCTCGCCACCTCGCAGGACCACAAACGGCGCGATGACGGCGATCGGGGACCGAACACCGGCGGCATGGGCGCGTATTCGCCGGCGCCGCAGGTCACGCCGCGGATTCATGCGCGAATCATGCGTGAGGTGATCGACCCGACCGTCGCCGGACTTGCCGCCGACGGCACACCGTACACGGGCTTTCTCTATGCCGGACTGATGATCGCCGAGGACGGCACACCCAAGGTGCTCGAATTCAACTGCCGCTTCGGCGATCCGGAAACCCAGCCGGTGCTGAGCCGGCTGCGCACCGACCTGACGGTGCTGTGCGAGGCGGCCCTGTGCGGGCGGCTCGATACGGTCAGCGCCGAATGGGATCCGCGCGCCGCGCTCGG
>JAJZMI010000199.1 GCA_021798335.1 Pseudomonadota bacterium
GTTCGCGCTGCCCGAGCCGCTCGGGGAACCCGGCGACGGAACGAGCACGGAGGCGAGTGACCCCGCCGGTATGAGCCATTGCGCAACGTCCGCGCACGCCAGCCACGGCGGCGTTGCGTGCGCAGTGCAGCAGGGCGTCCGGCGGCATATGTGAGAGTCGTCCTATCCCTTGCGCCGGTTCGCGGACCTGGATATAATTTCAGCCGCACGAACGACGTGCCTACCGCCGAGAGGGCGGGAAGTGACGCGCGGGGAGTGGCCTGCGCGGCGGAGGCAGCGAACGGGTGACCGTTCACCCGCCTCAGCGCCGCCCCACGAAGAACCGCGAACCGGCCCAAAGGTCCTTGCAAGCCCCAAGGCTTGCAAAGACCGAGATACGGCAAGTGCTGTCTGGAACGGCATGAAGACGTGTCGGGGCAGGACTCTAATTGCCTCAAGAGTGGATGGCTCATGTCCTGGTTCGAAAAGATCATGCCGTCGCGCATCAAGACCGAGCGGCGTACGCGCTCGGTGCCCGAGGGCCTTTGGATCAAGTGTCCGGCCTGTGACGCGGTGCTGTATCGGGCCGAGCTCGAGCGCAATCTCTATGTCTGCCCCAAATGCGCGCACCACATCCGCATCGGTGCCCGCGAGCGGCTGGACGTCTTTCTCGATCCGGGCTCGGGTGTGGAGCTTGCCGCCGGCATCTATCCGGAGGATCCGCTGAAGTTCCGCGACAACAAGCGCTACCGGGACCGGCTGGCCCAGGCGCAGAAGGCAACCGGCGAGGTCGATGCGCTGGTGGTCATGGCCGGCACGCTCGAGGGCCTGCAGGTCGTGGCCTGCGCGTTCGAGTTTCAGTTTCTCGGCGGCTCGATGGGCTCGGTCGTCGGTGAGCGGTTCAAGCGCGCCGTCGATCACTGTCTGAGCGAGCGCCGGGCGCTGGTGTGTTTCACCGCCAGCGGCGGGGCGCGCATGCAGGAAGCGCTGTACTCCCTGCTGCAGATGGCCAAGACATCCGCGGCGCTCGCGCGCCTGAAGGCGGCGGCGCTGCCGTTCGTGTCGGTGTTGACCGATCCGACCACCGGTGGCGTGTCGGCGAGCCTGGCCATGCTCGGGGACCTCAATCTCGCCGAGCCGCACGCGCAGATCGGGTTCGCCGGGCCGCGCGTGATTCAACAGACGGTTCACGAGACGCTGCCGGAGGGCTTCCAGCGCAGCGAGTTCCTGCTCGACCATGGCGCGCTCGACATGATCGTGGATCGCCGCGAGCTGCGCGGCCGCATCGCCTCGATATTGCGGCTGTTGCTGAAGCAGCCGCCCGTCGCGGCGTAGCGCGACCGTCCGGACCGGCTCGGCCGGCTGCGCAGCCCATGAGCGCGACACTCGAGCACTGGTTGGCACGACAGTCGGTGGCGCATCCGCGCAGCATCGACCTCGGGCTCGAGCGTGTAGCGGCCGTGGCGCGCCGGCTCGGGCTCGAGCGGCCCGAGTCGCTCGTGATCACCGTGGCCGGCACCAACGGCAAGGGCTCGACGGCGGCGCATGTGGAGGCGCTGCTGCGCGCCGCGGGAGCCTCGTGCGGTCTGTTCACCTCGCCGCACTTCATCCGCTACAACGAGCGTATCCGCATCGATGGCCGGGAGGTCGATGATGCGGCGCTGATCGGCGCCTTCGAGCGGATCGAGGCGGCGCGCGGTGAGTACACCCTCACGTTCTTCGAATACAACACGCTGGCGGCCCTGTGGCTGTTCGCCGAGCGCGCCGTCCGTTTCGCCGTGCTGGAAGTCGGACTTGGCGGGCGGCTCGATGCGACCAATCTCGTCGATGCCGACGTGGCCGTGCTCTGCTCGGTCGGGCTCGATCATCGCGAGTGGCTGGGCGAGACTCGCGAGCAGATCGGCGCGGAGAAGGCGGGCATCTTGCGGCCCGGCCGCCCGGCGGTGCTCGGCACTGCGGATCTGCCCGCGAGCGTCTATGCCAGCATCGAGCGCCTCGGTGCCCGAGCGGTGGTGGCCGAGCGTGATTTCACCTGGGACATCGGCGCACAGGGGCGCTGGGGGTACCGGGGGACGCGATTGCGCCTGGCGGATCTGCCGCCTTCCTGCCTCGAAGGCCTGATTCAGTATCGCAATGCCGCCACCGCGCTCGCGGCGCTCGAGGCGCTTGCCGGGGGAGCGGTGGCCGGTCGGGCCGAGGATGTGCTGGCGGCGCTCGATGCGCGCACCGTCGCGGCGGCGCTGGGCCAGGTACGGCTGGCGGGACGCTTCCAGGTCGTGCCCGGGACGCCGGAATGGATCTTGGACATTGCGCACAATCCGCCGGCGGCCGAGGTCTTGTGCACGCAGCTGCGCCGCCGCCCGTGCGCGGGCCGGACCCTGGCCGTCGTGGGGATCCTGGGTGATAAGGACGCGCCCGCGATCGGCGCGGCCCTCGCGCCGGCCGTGGATGAATGGTTCCTGTGCGCGCTGCCTGGGCCGCGCGGTGGCTCCGCCGAGGCGCTGGCCGCTCGCCTGGCGGCGGTGGCGCGCGCTCCGGTGCTCGCCCCTTCCGTCCTCGAGGCCTGCGAGGCGGCCCGCCGCGCCGCGCGCGCGCAGGACCGCGTGCTCGTGTGCGGCTCGGTGTTTACGGTCGGGCCGGCGCTCGAGTGGCTTGGAGTATACTCACGCGTGTGAAAGAGCGACTGACGGGCGCCATCATCCTCGTGGCGCTGATCGTGCTGTTGGTTCCCGAGCTGTTGACTGGACCGGCTTCGGTGGGGCGCGTGAGCCCGTCGCCGGGCCCATCCGCGGCCGGCGCGCCCGTTCGCTCCTACACTCTGGCGCTCGAGGCGCCCGGCACCGCCATGCCGCCAACCGCATCATCCCGGACGGTGTCGCAGGCGATGCCGAGGGCGAGTTCCGGGACGATGCGCCAGCCTCGGGCGCGGGCGGCCGTGCCGCAGACCTCTGTGACTGCGCCCAAGACGCCGGCTCGACCGTCTGCCCGCCGTGGCACCGCGGCCGTGTCAGGCCCTCGGACGGTACCTCTCGCCGCCCAGGATGCCTTACCGTCACGCTCCAGGGTACGCTGGGGCGTACAGGTCGGGGTTTTCGCGGTGCATGGCGATGCCTTGCGCATGCAAGGACGCGTGCGCGCATTGGGGATCCCCAGCCGGATCGCTCGGATGAGCCTGCGGGGCCGTCTCTTGTGGCGGGTGATCGCCGGACCCGTCAGCGGCGCGCAGGCCGCAGAGGCGTTGGCGCGGCGGCTGCGCGCGCATGACATCAAGGGCGAGCTGCTCCCGAATTGAACGGGTGCTCAGCGCGCCGCAGTGCACTCTTGTACAATGCGCGCCCGCCAGAACCGGTGCGTTTGATGATGCGTCCACAGCGGCTGCCGCACAGCGACATCCTTCCGCCATCGGCGCGGCTCGGCGGCGCTCGCCGTTGCTCGCGCGGCTGCGGCGCATGAACGACGCGGATTACGTCATTGTCGCGGCGATCGTCGTGTCGGCCGTAGTGGGCGCGGTGCGCGGCTTTCTGCGCGAGGCGATCGCGCTGGGCGCCTGGTTGGTGGCACTGTTCGTCGCCTGGCACTTCTCCGATCTGGTCGCGCCGCATCTCGGTGGGTTGCTCGCCCGCTCCGAGGTGCGGGAATGGGCCGCGCGCGTGATCATCGCGGCGCTGATTCTGCTGTGCGGCATGGCCCTCGGGGCGATCGTCGGGCATTTCGTGCGCCTGTCGATCTTCAGCGGCACCGATCGCTTCCTCGGCTTCATGTTCGGCGCGGCGCGCGGCGCGGTGCTGCTCGGAGTGTTCGTCATCGTGGGGGAGCTGCTGCATCTCGATGGCGAGTCATGGTGGCGTCATTCCATGCTCCTGCCCTATGGCGAGCAGATCGCGGGCGGTCTGCGCGCGCTGGCGGGAGCCGGACGGTCGTGAGGTAGTCTATGTGCGGAATCGTCGGACTCGTTGGTACGAGCGCGGCCAACCAACGTCTGTACGATGCGCTGACCGTGCTGCAGCACCGCGGCCAGGACGCTGCCGGTATCGCCACCTGCGGGGAAAGCGGACTGTGCGTGCGCAAGGCCAGCGGCCTGGTGCGCGACGTCTTTCAGCAACAGCACATGCTCGGACTGAGGGGCAACATCGGCATCGGTCACGTGCGCTATCCGACCGCCGGGTGCGACGGCGCATCGGAGGCGCAGCCGTTCTACGTCAATTCTCCCTACGGCATCTGTCTGGCGCACAACGGCAATCTGACCAATGCCGCCGAGCTCGCCGAGGTGCTCAGCCGCGAGGATCGGCGCCACCTCAATACGGCCTCCGATTCCGAAGTGCTGCTCAACGTGCTCGCCTCGGAGCTGCAGCGCATCGGTACGCCGCGGGTCGCGGCGGCCGACGTGTTTGCCGCCCTCGAGGCGGTCTATCGGCGCTGCCGCGGCGGTTTCGCGGCGGTCGTCATGATCATCGGCCACGGCGTGGTGGGATTCCGCGACCCGAACGGCATTCGCCCGCTGGTGCTCGGCCAGCGCGACACGCCGCGCGGGCCGGAGTGGATGCTCGCTTCCGAGAGCGTTGCCCTCGACATCCTCTCGTTCCGCCTGGTGCGCGACGTCGCGCCGGGGGAGGCGGTGCTGATCGACGCGGCCGGCCGGCTGCACTCGCACCAATGTGCCGCCGTCACGCGGCACGCGCCGTGCATTTTCGAGTACGTGTATTTCGCCCGGCCGGATTCCAAGATCGACCATATCTCGGTCTATCGGGCCCGCATGCGCATGGGCGACCGGCTGGCCGAGAAGATTCTGCGCGAGCGGCCCAACCACGACATTGATGTCGTCATCCCGATTCCCGAGACCAGCTGCACCAGCGCGCTGCAGCTGGCGCAGCGGCTCGGTCTGAAGTACCGCGAGGGGTTCATCAAGAACCGCTACATCGGCCGCACCTTCATCATGCCGGGCCAGGACCAGCGCCAGCGTTCCGTGCGCAGCAAGCTGAACGCCATCGATCTGGAGTTCCGCGGCAAGAACGTGCTGCTGGTCGATGACTCGATCGTGCGCGGCACGACCTCGGCGCAGATCATCGAGCTGGCGCGCGAGGCGGGGGCGCGCAAGGTGTATTTCGCCTCGGCGGCCCCGCCGGTTCGCTTCCCCAACGTCTACGGGATCGACATGCCGGCGGCGCACGAGCTGGTCGCCAGCGGCCGCACCATCGATGAGGTGGCGCGCATGATCGGCGCGGACTGGCTGATGTATCAGGATCTGGAGGACCTGATCGCCGCCTGCAGGCACGAGGACTCCTCGGTCCAGGTGTTCGACACTTCCTGCTTCTCCGGCGAGTACATCACCGGGGACGTCACGCCAGAGTATCTGGAGCGTCTGCAGCGCGAACGTTCCGACGAGGCCAAGCAACGCAGCCGTGATGGCCGCGGCCCGTTGAAACTCGTTCACGGTGGCTGAGCGCGTCGCGACCGTGGGAGCCCGCGGGGCGCTGCTGGTCGAGTTGTTTCGGGCGGGACTCGAGCGGGTCGACGGACGCCGATGCGTGCGTGCGGCGCTGGCCGCAGCCCCGCCTGGACGCTTTGCGGCGGCCGCGATCGGCAAGGCCGCGCTCGCCATGGCGCTTGGCGCTCAAGAGGCGCTCGGCGAGTCGCTCGAGCGGCTGCTGGTCATCTGTCCGGACGAGCGGCCCGACCAGAGCCTCGGTGACCGGCCGGGCCTCGAGATTCATCGGAGCGCTCATCCCGTGCCTGATGAGCGCTCGTTGCACGCCGGGGCGCGACTGCTGTCCTGGCTCGAGGCACTGCCGGTGGCGGTGACGCCGCTATTTCTCATCTCGGGTGGGGCCTCGGCTCTGGTCGAGGTGCCCATCAGCGGCGTGACGCTCGATGAGCTGGTGCGTGTCGCGCGGCGCGGACTGGCTGAGGGCCAGGATATCGCGGCGCTGAACGCCGCGCGCGCCGCGCTCTCGCAGATCAAGGGGGGTCGGCTGGCCGCGCGTCTCGGTGGCCGGCCGGCGCTCGCCCTGTTCATCTCGGACGTCCCAGGGGACGATCCGGCTCTCATCGGTTCGGGATTGCTGGGACCGGCGCCCGGCGGGGACTCGATCCGGCGCACGGTCATCGCGTCGATCGATATGGCCATGGATGCCGTGGTCGAGGCGGCGCGGGCGCGCGGCCTGAGTGCGCGGCGCGCACGCGCGCGCTTTGCGGGCGATGTGGCGCGGCTGGCCGTGCAATTCACGCACGAGCTCGCGCTGGGGAAAGCGCAGATCCGCGTGTGGGGGGGCGAGTCGACGCTGCGCCTGCCGGCGACACCCGGTCGCGGCGGCCGTAATCAACATCTGGCGCTGGCGGCCGCGCGGCTGCTGGCCGGCTATCCGGATCTGGCATTGCTCGTGGCCGGCACCGATGGCATCGATGGACCGACCGCGGAGACTGGGGCGGTGGTCGACGGCGAGACCTGCGGACGGATCGCGCTGCACGGGTTGGACTGCGACGAGAGCCTGAGGCGGGCCGATTCGGGTACGGCGCTGGCGGCGGCGGGGGCGTTGCTGCGCACCGGTCCGACGGGAACCAACGTCGCCGATCTGGTGATCGGCGCGAAGCTGCCGCCGCGCCTGGCGGGCTCGTAAGCAATTGTAACAGCGAAGCGCGGTTGCCCGCGCTTCGGTATCGTTGCGCCAACGAGCCTGCCATGACCGACCATCCCCATCTGCTGATCGTCGACGATGATCGCGAGATCCGCGCGCTGTTGAGTCAGTACCTGGAGAGGCAGGGCTTGCGGGTGACGGCGGTGGCCGATGCGACCGAGATGCGCCGTGTCATGCAGCACAACCACTTCGACCTGATGGTGCTCGATCTGATGCTCCCGGGTGAGGATGGCCTGTCGATCTGCCGCGAGCTGCGCACGCGCTCGCAATTGCCGGTGATCATGCTCACCGCGCGCGCCGAGGACACCGACCGCATCGTCGGGTTCGAGATCGGCGCCGACGACTATCTGCCCAAGCCGTTCAATCCGCGCGAGCTGCTCGCGCGAATCCGCGCCGTGCTGCGCCGCAGCGCGCATGCCTCGCCGGAGCCGGACCCGCGGGCCGTGCGCGCCTTGCGCTTCGGCGATTGGCGGCTCGATACCACCCGGCGCACGCTCGTGGGCGAGGCGGGGGATGTGCCCCTGAGCGGCGCCGAGTATCGATTGCTCGCCGTGCTGCTGTGCGCGGGCAACCGGGTGGTCACGCGCGCGCAGCTCGCCGAGCTGCTGCGTGGCCGGGATCCGGATCCCTTCGATCGCAGCATCGATGTGCGCGTCAGCCGCCTGCGCCAGATCCTTGGCGATGACGCCCGCTCGCCGCGCATCATCAAGACCGTCTACGGTCAGGGTTATGTGATCGGCGTGCCTGTGCAGAGCGAATGAGGCGAGGCGGCCGGCGTGCGTGTGCTCGGTTGCCTTTGGCCACGCTCCCTGTTCGGAAGGCTCATTGCCGCGGCCGTGCTCGGTGTGTTGCTGGCGCAGCTGGCGAGCTTGTATCTGGTGGCACGCAACGAGGAACGCGTCGTGCTGCAGGTGACCACGCGCCGTTGGGCCCATCGCATCGACGAGATCGTCCTGCTGCTGAGGCAGCTGCCGGCGCCCGAGCGCGCGGCATTCATTGACCACCTGGCGGCCACGGGCGCAACCGGGTCGATCGCCGGTGCGCCTTGGCTGCGCTGGGTGCCGCGCCGGCGCGTGCTGCGGGGGGGTATTGCGGTGCTGCGGCCAGGGGGGCGTGGCCTTGGGATGCGGCTCGTGCCGCCGGGTCGTCCCGGGCCGCCGTATCCCTGGTGGCTGTGGCGACGGTTGGCGCCGCGGCGGCGGGTGCCCCCGGGACTGCTGATCGGCCTGCCCTTCGCCAGCAACGCCGATGCGCTGGTGGTGCAGCGCGTGCGCGCGCAGCTCGGTCGGGGGTACCGGGTCAGCCTGCCGGCACCGGGCATGCCGGCATCGCGCGTCATCCGCATTCCGCCGCCGTTCATGGGCCGGCTCGCCCGCCCGAGCGGGTACTATGACGTTCGGGTGAGCGGTCCCGGCGCGCCGGCGCTCGTGTTCCGACTGGCCCGGCTGACGCCGCGGATGGTGCTGCCGCCGCGCCTGCTGGTGAATCTGATGCTGCTGGTGGCGGTGTTGGTCGCGGCGTTGTACGTGGCCACGCGCGGGATCACCCGGCCGCTGTCCGCTCTGGCCCGAGCCGCCGAGGCGATCGGCCGCGGGGAACGCACGCCGGAGCTGTCCGAGGCGGGGCCGCACGAGCTGCGCAACGCGGCGCACGCGTTCAACAGTATGCAGGAGCGGTTGCATCGCTATCTGGACAGCCGCACCGGCGTGCTCGCTGCGATGTCGCATGACCTGAAGACCCCGTTGACTCGTTTGCGCCTGCAGGTCGAGACATTGCTGGAGGAACCGGCGCTGCGCGCGCGCCTCGGCCGCGAGCTCGATGAGATGGAAGGCATGGTGCGCGGAGCGCTCGCGCTGTTTCGCGGCCTCGACGAGGAGGATGCCCCGGAGCCGATCGACGTCAATGCCCTCGTGGAGTCGCTACGCCAGGGCTTCACCGACATGGGCCGCGAGGTGACAGTCGCCGGCCGCGCAAGCGCCGCGTACCGGGGCAGACCGCAGGCCCTGAAGCGCTGTCTGACCAACTTGGTGTCGAACGCGGTGAGCTTCGGTGAGCGCGCGCGGATCGAGCTGTACGATGGCGCGGCGCTGCGGATTCTCGTGCACGATGACGGACCGGGCATCCCGGCCGAGGCGCTGGAGCGGGTTTTCGAGCCGTTCTTCCGTCTGGAGACTTCCCGCAGCCGTGACACCGGCGGCAGCGGGCTCGGTCTGAGCATTGCGCGCGATGTGGCCCAGGCGCACGGCGGTACGGTGCTGCTGCGCAACCGGCCCGAGGGCGGGCTCACCGCCGAGCTGCGCCTGCCGCGGGGCGGTGGCTCACGGTGAGGGTGAACTCGGGCGTGGCCCCAGCCGGTACATTTGCTTACGGCGCATGTCGCGGAGGCGGTTAAGATTGACTACCGTCCAGGTCCTGATGGAGGAAATGCCATGAAACGTAGTCTCATCCTGCTGCTGCTCGCCGGTGCCGCGAGCGTGGCGCTTGCCCGGCCGCCGGCCATGCAGATGTCCCATCCCGGCTGGAGCGCCACCTCGAGCAACGCCCAGGTCAGGATGCGGATGCACCGCCTGGAGCGCTGGCGGCTGCACCA
>JAJZMI010000048.1 GCA_021798335.1 Pseudomonadota bacterium
GGATCGGCTTGCCGAGCGTGAGGGTCTTGAAGCGCCGCAGATCCTCCGGCAGCCGCCACGGCAGGGTGTTGTCGCGGCCGATGCAGCCGTTCTCGGCCATGGCCACGATCAACGAGACCCCAGGCTGTTGCAGGATGATCATCGCGCCGGGTGCCTGGCGTGGGCGGCGACGCCGCTCGCGCCGACGACCGCAGCCAGCGATGGAGCGCGCGCTTGCGACGCGCCGGTACTCATCGTCTGGCCGTGGTATCGGCGCGGGGCTTGCGGGCCGTACTGCGCTTGCCGGCTCGCGCCCTGGCCGGCCGCTTGCCGCTGCGCTTGACCTTGGCCAGCGGCTTCTTCGGCGGCCAGAGCATGCTGCCGCGGCACTCGGGTTGCCCGCACCGGCAGGCATAGATCGCGTCGACATCGGGCGGGTCGTCGGGGGAGCGGGCGAGCTGATAGTCGTAGCTCAGCTCCTCCCCGGGCTCGATGGTGCGGATGGCCTCGATGTAGACCCGTTTGGCCTCGATCACCGTCTCGCAGTTGGGATTGCAGGAGTGATTGATGAACCGTGCCTCGTTGCCACCCGCGCCGGCGTCGATGACGGTGCGCGCATCGACGATGAACAGGAAAGTATGGTTGTCGCGCGTGTCGCGATCCTGGTAGCGCCGGTCGGCCTCGCGATGCGAGACCCGCTCGCCCAGGTACTCCACGATCCGGGTTCCCTTGCGGATGCGGCGCAGCGCGAACGCGCCGCGGCCGTGGACGCGCGAACGGCGTATGAGGAAATACGGCGCGCGGCCCGCGGCGCGTTTGCCGGGCGTGTGCGCCACCTCAGACCGCCACCGGCGCCGGGATCGAGGGGTGATGCCGGTAATTCACGAACTCGAAATCCTCGTAGGCGTAGTCGAATATCGTCGGCGGGCGAGTGCGGATGCGCAACTGCGGCGGCGGGAACGGGTCGCGCTGAAGCTGCGTGCGTGCCTGTTCGAGATGATTGCGGTAGAGGTGGCAGTCCCCGCCGGTCCAGATGAACTCCCCGGGCGCGAGGTCGCATTGTTGCGCGACCATGTGGGTCAGGAGCGCGTAGCTGGCGATATTGAACGGTACGCCGAGAAAAACATCGGCGCTGCGCTGGTAGAGCTGGCAGGACAGTCGGCCAGCGGCGACGTGAAACTGGAACAGGACGTGGCAGGGCAGGAGGCGCATGCGCTCCAGTTCGCCGACGTTCCAAGCGCTCACCACGATGCGTCGCGAGTCTGGATCACG
Organism: Pseudomonadota bacterium; assembly: GCA_021798335.1. Classification (GTDB taxonomy): domain Bacteria; phylum Pseudomonadota; class Gammaproteobacteria; order Steroidobacterales; family Steroidobacteraceae; genus 13-2-20CM-66-19. Next base: position 1,252 of record JAJZMI010000048.1, read on the forward strand.
CCGGATCAGCTCGACGGCGCCGGCGATCTGATCGATGGTGCGGCCGTTCGCGCTCGACCACGCCCGCCACTGCTTGCCGTAGACCGGGCCGAGTTCGCCGTGCTCGTCGGCCCATTCGTCCCAGATGGTCACGCCATGCTCGTGCAGCCACGCGACATTGGTTTCCCCGCGCAGGAACCACAGCAGCTCGTAGACCACCGAGCGCAGGTGGATGCGCTTGGTCGTGACCAGGGGGAAGCCTTGCGCGAGATCGAAGCGCAGCTGCTCGCCGAACCGCGCGAGCGTTCCGGTCCCGGTGCGGTCTTCCTTGGGCGTGCCGCTCTGGAGGATGCGGCGCATCAAGTCCAGATACGGGCCCATGGTGGCTCAGCCCGCGGCGAGGTGATTACCCGACGGGACCCGCGCCCGATATGCGTAGATCAGCAGCACGATCCCGATCACGATCATCGGGAAGGACAATACCTGTCCCATGGTGAGCCAGCCCCAGGCGAGGTACCCGAGCTGCGGATCGGGCAGGCGCACGAACTCGACCGCGAACCGGAATATGCCGTAGAGCAACAGAAACAGTCCCGAGGCGGCCAGTCTGGGCTTCGGTTTGGTGGTGAACAGCCACATCACCGTGAACAGGACGATGCCCTCGAAGAAGGCCTCGTACAGCTGGGAGGGCTGGCGTACCACGCCCTTGTAGAGGAATCCCCACGGCAGCGTCGTGGGCTTGCCCCACAGCTCGCCGTTGATGAAGTTGCCCAGGCGCCCGAAGAACAGCCCGACGGTCGGCAGGGGTGCGGTGAAGTCGAATACGTCGCCCGCACTGCGGTGGCGGCGCATGGCGAACAGCGTCATCGCGACGATGACCCCGAGCAGGCCGCCGTGGAAGGACATTCCGCCGTCCCACACTTCAATGGGGTACCAGGGGTTATGGGCCGTCCAGAACGTCATGCCGTAGAACAGCACGTAGCCGATTCGGCCCCCGAGGATCACCCCGAGCATGCAGTAGAAGATCAGATCATCCACGTCCACCGCTTTCCAGGTGGAGTCGGGGCGGGAGGCCCGGTAGCGCGCCAGCAGCCACGCTCCGGCGAATCCCAGCAGGTACATGATCCCGTACCAGTGTACTTTGAGCGGGCCGATGCGAAATGCGATGGGATTGATGTCCGGATATATGATCATAGGGGTGAAGTGTAGCCGACCTCGCCGCCGATGCGGCAAAAGAAAGCCTTGAGATAACGGGTCTCGGGGATCGCGGGGTGGATGGGATGATCCGGCGACTGGCCGCCGGCCTCCAGGATCCGCACCTCGCGCCCGGCAGGGCGGGCAGCGGCCTGCAGTATCCCGATCAGCGCCTCGCCCGACAGGTGATACGAGCAGGAACACGAGACCAGCAGCCCATCCTCGGCGAGCACGCTCATCGCCAGCTGATTGAGTTTTCGGTAGGCCGCCTGACCGCGCGGGATGTCCTTCTTGCGCTTGATGAATGCCGGGGGATCGAGCACCACCGCGTCGAATCGCTCGCCGCGTTCGCGCAGGGCCGTGAGCGCCTCGAATGCATCGGCGCGCACTGTCTGCAGCTGCAGTCCGTTGCGCGCGGCATTGCGCACGGCGTACGCCAGGGCAGTCTCGGAGGCGTCGACGCAGCAGGCCGAGGCGGCGCCGGCCGCAAGCGCCGTCAGACCCCAGGCCCCGACGTAACTGCAAACGTCGAGTACCCGCGCGCCGCGGGGTAGGAAGCGCGTGAGCCGGGTGCGGTTGGCCCGCTGATCGTAGAACCATCCGGTTTTTTGACCCGCCTCGAGCGGCGCGAGGAACTGCAGGTTTCCCTCGCGCACCGCGAGCTCCGCGGGCATCTCGCCGAAGGCCGTGTGCGCCTCCTGGGGCAGCCCCTCCAGAGTTCGGGCGCCGGAATCGTTTTTCCAGAACAGCGCGCTCGGCGCAAGGCTGCGGCGCACGGCCGCCTCGACCGTCGGGCGCAGCGCCTCCATGCCGGCCGTGGCGATTTGCCCGACCAGGATCTCGCCATAGCGGTCGAGGACGAGTCCCGGCAGACCGTCGGACTCGCCGAATACCAACCGATAGTACGGCGCGCCGTGCAGACGCTCGCGCAGCGCCAGGGCGTGCCGCAATCGCCGTTCGATCAATGCCTGATCGACGGGCTGGGCCGCCGTGCGGCTCACGATGCGCGCGCAGATCAGGGCATGCGGGTTGACGTAGGCGTGGCCGAGGAACTGTCTGCGGTAGGACTCGACGCGGGCCAACTCGCCGGCCGAGAATGCGCGCAACGGTGTGGCGTCGGCCACCTCGTTGCTGAACACCCACGGGTGACCCGCGTCGACGCGCCGTTCCTCGCCGCGCTTCAGACGCAGCACGGGCTCGGAACGCGCGGCGGACTCGGCGATGGCGGCAAGATCGGTCACGGCAACGGCGGAATCGGTGAGCGGGGGCGGGCAGTATACAGGCCGCCGGTGCCCGCGCGCGCTATGCTTGGGGCCTGGGTTGCGCAGTGCGGGCGGGTGAGCCCGTGGCGGGCTGTGCCTCTGACTGAGAGTTTCGCTCGTGCCGGACCGTCCCCGGAAATTCGGCCGGTACCCCGCCGGCTGGCGCCGTTCGGCCCGGGAGCGGCTCCCGGCGGTGGGGCCGATTGCGGGTCTGCGGCTTGGAGCCCGGCTCGCTCTGGAGGAGTGTCATGCAAGTCCGACATGCGAATGCCGACGGCTCGCCGCAATACACCAATCGGCTCGCCGGCGAAACCAGCCCCTACCTGCGCCAGCACGGCCACAACCCGGTGGATTGGTATCCCTGGGGCGAAGAGGCGTTCGCCCGGGCGCGCGATCTGGGCCGTCCGGTGCATCTGAGCGTCGGTTATGCCGCGTGCCACTGGTGTCACGTGCTGGCCGCCGAGAGCTTCGAGGACCAGAAGACGGCCCGCGTGCTCAACGATTCGTTCGTCAACATCAAGGTGGACCGCGAGGAGCGTCCCGACATCGATCGGATCTACCAGATCGCCCAACAAATGCTGACGCACGGCCCGGGCGGCTGGCCGCTCACGATGTTCCTGACGCCCGAGGGGGTGCCGTTCTTCGGCGGCACCTATTTTCCACCCGAGCCGCGCCACGGCCTGCCGGCGTTCAGGGAGCTGCTCGAGCGCGTCGCGCAGTACTATCAGGCGCATCATGAGTCGCTGCGCGCGCAGGGCGAGGCCCTGGCGGCGGCATTCGCGAGCATCGATCCGCCGGCGCCGTCGGCGGATCTGGCTCTCGATGGCGCGCCGCTCGAGCGGGCGCGCGCCGCGCTCGAGCGAAACTTCGATGGGCGCCGGGGCGGGTTCAGCGATGCGCCGAAGTTTCCCCATCCCGGCTCGATCGAGCGGCTGTTGCGCCACTGGCAGCGCGGCGCCGGCCGCGAGCAGCCGGATCTGCGCGCGTTGTACATGGCGAGCCTGACGCTGACACGGATGGCCGAGGGTGGTATTCACGATGCGCTCGGCGGGGGGTTCTGTCGCTACTCGGTCGACGCCGAGTGGATGATTCCGCATTTCGAGAAGATGTTGTACGACAATGCGTGGCTGCTGAGCGTCTACGCGGACGCCTACGTGGCGAGCGGCGATGCGCTGTATGCCGGCATCGCCCGCGATACGGCCGAGTGGATGCGGCGCGAGATGCAATCGCCCGAAGGCGGCTTTTATTCGAGTCTCGACGCCGATTCCGACGGCCATGAGGGCGAGTTCTACCTGTGGGATCGTGACGAGGTCCGCGCGGCGCTCGAGCCGCAGGAATATGCGGTGTTTGCGCCGCGCTTCGGACTCGATCAGCCGCCGAACTTCGTGGGCCGCTGGCATCTGTACGGCGCGCGCGCGCCGCGCGAGCTCGCCGAGTCGCTCGGGATATCCGCGCCGCAACTCGAGGCGCTGCTGGCGAGCGCGCGCGCCAAACTGCTCGCGGTGCGGGAGCGGCGCACGCGTCCGTCACGCGACGAGAAGGTCCTCACGGCCTGGAACGGGCTGGCAATCGGGGCGCTGGCGCGCGCGGCGCGCGCTCTGCGGCACCCCGAGCTCGAGACTGCGGCGAGCCGGGCGCTTCAGTTCGCGCGCCGCGTCTTGTGGCGCGACGGCCGGCTGGCGGCCACCTACAGCGGCGGCCGGGCGCGGCTGAACGCCTATCTCGATGACTACGCGTTTCTCGCTGACGCGGTCCTCGAGCTGCAACAGCTGCGCGTGCGGGGCGATGAGCTGGCGTTCGCCGGGGAGCTGATGGAAGTCGTGTTACGGCATTTCGCCGCGCCCGAGGGCGGGTTCTTTTTCACTTCCGATGATCACGAGCCGCTGCTGCACCGGATGAAGACCTTCGCGGACGAGTCGCTCCCGGCCGGCAATGCGGTGGCCGCGCGCGTGCTGTTGCGCTTGGGGTACCTGCTCGGCGAGAGCCGCTATATCGAGGCGGCCGAGCGCACGGTCCGGGCCGGATGGGCGGCTCTGGAGCACCATCCGCACGCGCACGCCACGCTGCTCGGGGTTCTCGAGGAGCTGTTGCACCCCCCCGTGATCGTGATCCTGCGGGGCGAGCCGACGGTGATCGAGGCGTGGCGCTGCGAGCTCGAGCGAGTGTACGCGCCGGGGCGGATGGTGATCTGTGCGAGCGCGGATGCGGCGGATCTGCCGCCGGCAATCGCCGCGAAGGGGCCGCGCGGGCCGGCCGTGGCCTACGTGTGTCGCGGCAGCGTCTGTGGCGAGCCGCTCGAGTCCTTCGGCGCCCTCGCCGCGGCGCTGCGAGGCTAGGCCAACAGCTCGACCGTGCCGCCAATGGCCGCGGTGTTGACGGTCAGCGTGCGCTCGGTGGCGAATCGCTGCAGGTAGTGCGGGCCGCCAGCCTTCGGTCCGGTGCCGGAGAGTCCCTGGCCGCCGAACGGCTGGACACCCACCACGGCACCGATCATGTTCCGGTTGACGTAGGTGTTGCCGACCGGCAGGGCGCGGAACACGTGCTCGGCCAGCGACTCGAGCCGGCTGTGTATGCCGAGCGTCAGGCCGAAGCCGGTGGCCCGGATCGCCTCCAGGACCTGCGGCAGCTGCTCGGCGCGGTAGCGGGCAAGGTGCAGGACGGGGCCGAACTCCTCGGTTTTGAGCTGATCGAGCGCACTCAGCTCGAACAGATGCGGCCCGAAGAAGTGACCGTGCGGCGGGCAATGATCGGTCGGACAGGCATACAGGAGCTTTGCCTCGCGGCGCATGCGCTCGGCATGGCGGGCGAGCTTCGCGTGCGCTTCGGCACCGATCACCGGTCCGATGTCGGTGGCGGGGTTGCCAGGATCGCCGATCGTCAGGCAGCGCATCGCGCCGATCAACATCTCGATCACCCGTCCGGCGATCTCCTCCTGCACGTACAGCAGCCTCAGTGCCGAGCAACGTTGCCCGGCGCTGGTGAAGGCCGAGGTGATCACATCGTCGACCACCTGCTCGGGCAGCGCCGTGGCATCGACGATCATCGCGTTGACGCCGCCGGTCTCGGCGATCAGCGGCACGATGGGCCCATCGCGTCCCGCGAGCGTGCGGTTGATGCTGGCCGCGGTGGCCGTCGAGCCGGTGAAAGCCACGCCGGCGATCGCCGGATGGGTGAGGGCGATTCGCTCGAACAGAGGCCCTGGCGCCGGCGTCAATTGCAGCGCGGCGCGCGGGATGCCGGCCTCGTGCAGCACGGCAACCATGGCGTGGGCGACCAGCGGGGTCGCCGGGGCCGGCTTGGCGAGCACGGTGTTGCCGGCCATGAGCGCGGCCGTGATCTGCCCGGAGAAGATGGCGAGCGGGAAGTTCCAGGGACTGATGCAGGCGAACACGCCGCGCCCTTGCAGCCACAGCTCGTTGCGCTCGCCGACCGGGCCGGGCAGGCGCTCGGGGGCGCCGAACAGCGCCCGACCCTGCTCGGCGTAGTAACGGCAGAAATCCGTCGCTTCACGCACCTCGGCGAGGGCGTCCGGGAGCGTTTTGCCGGCTTCTCGCACCAGCAGGTCGACGAACGCGGCGCGGCGCTCCTCGAGCAGCGCCGCAGCACGCTCCAGGATTGCGGCGCGCTCGGCGGCCGGTTGTCGATCCCAGTCCGGCTGAGCCCGGTCCGCGGCCTGCAGGGCCGCGAGGATCTCTGTCTCGCTGGCGTCCCGGCTGAGGCCCACGGTCTCGCCATGGGTCGGGGACTTGACCGGCGTGTCGGGCGGTGCGCCGGGAGCGCCGGCGAGGATGGGTCCGCCGGGCAGGCGGTGGCCACGCGCCGCCTCGAGATCAGCCAGGAGCGCCGCGATCTCGGCCGGGTTGCCGAGATCCAGGCCGCGGGAGTTGGCGCGTGTGCCGTACAGATGCGGCGGCTCGCGCACCCCGGGCGGCGGTTCGATGTTGTCCGCAATGACCTGTCCCACGATCTGTTCCACCGGTATGTGCTTGTCGAGGAAGTGATGGACGAACGACGTGTTGGCGCCGTTTTCGAGCAGCCGCCGCACGAGGTACGGCAGCAGGTCCTGATGCGTGCCCACGGGCGCATACGCGCGTACGGGCGCCAGCCCGGGTCGCTCGGCGCGCACCACCGCGTACAGAGCCTGTCCCATGCCGTGCAGCCGTTGAAACTCGTAGCGCGCGCCGCTCGGGGCAAGCGCCATCACGCAGGCGATGGTCAGCGCGTTGTGGGTGGCGAACTGCGGATAGATGACCTCCCGGGCCTCGAACAATCGCTGTACGCACACGAGATAGCTTGCATCCGTCGCCGCCTTGGCGGTGTACACCGGAAAGCTCGCCAGGCCCCGCTCCTGGGCGCGCTTGATCTCGCTGTCCCAATAAGCGCCCTTGACCAGGCGCACGCTCATGCGCCGGTCGGTCTTGCGCGCCAGCGCCGCCGACCATGCGATGACGAGCGGTGCGCGCCGCCCGTAGGCCTGCACCGCCAGCCCGAGGCCCTCCCACGCGCGCGTCTGCGGATCGTGCGCCAACGCCTCGATGACATCGAGAGACAGGTCGAGCCGGTCGGCTTCCTCGGCATCGACGGTGAGCGGGATGCCGGCGCGGCAGGCGCTGCGGGCCAGCTCGACGGCCCTGGGAACCAGGCGCTCGAGGACTCTCGGCCGCTGCAGCAGTTGATAACGCGACTCGAGCGCCGAGAGCTTGACCGAGATGCCCGAGCGCGCGTGCACGGGACCGGCCGGTTGGCGGCCGAGCGCCTCGATGGCGCCCCGGTAGGCCTGAAAGTAGCGCTCCGCGTCCGCGTCGGTGCGCGCGCCTTCGCCGAGCATGTCGAAGGAGCACAGCGCGAGCTCGGGATGTGTCGCGCCACGCGCGAGCGCCGCCTCGATCGATTCCCCGACGATGAATGCGTGACCCATCAGCCGCATGGCGCGGCGCATGACCGCGCGGGTCGCCGGCGCGAGCAGAGGGCGCGGCGCGGGCGTCTCGGTGAGCAGCGCGCGCGCATCGGGCAGCGTCCGGCCCGCGGTGCGCAGCAGCGCCAGGCCGAGCCGCACCTTGAGGCTCGCATCCCTCGCCCCGGTGCGCAGCGCGGCGAGCCGCTCGGCGATCAGACGATCCGCGCTCAGCGCATCGGGCGTGCGCAGCAGCGCCTCGGCGAGACTCATCAGCGCCTTGCCCTCGGCGCTGTCCAGGCTGAATTGCGCCAGCAGCGACTCGACCAGCGAGCCGGATCGGGCGTGCGCGCGAGCGGCGTGAACCCAGGCGATGGCCTCGGTGCGCGCGGCCCGCAACGGTGCCTCGACGCCGAGTAACGTCTCGCGCAGCTGCGCGACGGCCGCCCCTTCGGGCCGCAGCGTCGCGGCACGCATGCGCTCGCGCAGAGCCTGCAGATCGTCCCGATCCTGTGAACGCGCCC
>JAJZMI010000106.1 GCA_021798335.1 Pseudomonadota bacterium
CCGACGATGCCGACGACGTTCAGCGGCAGGGCCACGTCGGCTGCGAACGACAGCGCGGCGATCACGGCCGCCGCGCCGCTCATGTCGTACTTCATCTCGTCCATGTCGGCGGGGGGCTTGAGCGAGATGCCGCCGGCATCGAAGGTCACGCCCTTTCCCACCAGCACGACCGGCGCGCGGCCGGGCCGGGCGCCGCGGTGCTCGATCACGATCAGCCGCGGCGGCTCGGCGCTGCCCTGTGCCACCGCGAGCAGACAATTCATTTTCTCGCGCCGCATCGCCGCCTCGTCCAGCACCCGCACCCGCAGCGAGCGGTATTTGCCGGCCAGGAGGCGGGCCTGTTGGGCCAGATACCGCGGCGTGCAGACGTTGCCCGGCAGGTTGCCCAGATTGCGCTGCACGGCGGCCGCCTGTGCGATCGCATTGCCGTGTTTCAGGCCCCGCGTCATGGCGCGGGCGCCGGTGCGGGCGACTGGTCCGGCCAGCACGCGCGCCAGAGCCGGGGGTTTGGGCTTCTTGCCGGTCTTCAAGTCGTTGATCCGGTACAGGGTCGAGCCGGTGATCTCGGCCACCGCCCGCCCATAGTAGTAGTCGTCGAGCTCCTCGGCCGGGGGGCGATCGAGGGCCAGCGCGGCGCTGCGGACACCCGTGCGGCCGAGAGCCGCGACGGCGGCGGCAAGTGCCTTGCGCCAGGCTCTGCGGCCGAAGCTCTTGCGGGGGCCCAGGCCGCTCAACAGCACCCGCCGCCGCGCGAAGCGCGGCAGCGCACCGAGCAGCATCGTCTCGCCGGCCCGGCCGGGAAAGTCGCCGGGCGAGAGTATCTTGCTCAGAGCCCCTTCGAGCGCTCGATCGAGCGCCTTGGCGGCCGCACCGAGCTCGCTGTCCTCGAAAACCCCCACCACCACGCAATCGGCGTTGGTCGCCTCGACACTCGTGCTCCAGGTTTCAAATCGCATTACTCTTCTCCCGCATGCCGGCCCGCCGGCGCGCGCTCCTGTGCGGCTGCGTCCCATTGAGCTACGCAACCCGCTGCTTTATCGTGGTCACCGCTGCGCGCCGCGACGTATTGAGCGCCGGGCTCGTACCGCGATCGCGTTCCGGCGCGGGCGTGAGCGGGCAGTGTAACTCAAGCCGGAGCGCCGGCGAGGATGGGCCGCTCGAGTGGGAAAAATCCTGGGTCGCTACGTACTGCGCGAGGTGGTCGCCGCGTGGCTGGTGAGCATGCTGGTGCTCCTGATCATCCTGACCGCCTTCGAGGTTTCCGCGGTGCTGGAGCGAGCCGCCGCCAGCCAGTTCCCGCAGGGCGTCATTCTGCGTCTGATCTATCTGGGGCTATTGCAGTACGTGAGCCTGGTCGCGCCGATGGCGCTGCTGCTCGGCATCGTCTGGGCATTCGGCCGCCTGTACCACGACAGCGAGATGGCGGCCGCGCTCGCCTGCGGCGTGCGCCCGGCAACACTGTATGGACCGGTGATCGGATTCGGTGTGGTGATCGCCGCGGCGCTGGCGGTGGTCACTCTGATCCTGGCTCCCTCGGCGACGTATCAGGCGCTCAGCCTGCGCGACCAGGCCATCCGCGCCGGACAGTTCGCGCCCCTGCGGCCCGGGCAGTTTCGCTCCTTCGGCGGCGGCAGCGCCGTGGTCTACGCGCAGACGGTCGAGCCGGACGGCACGCTCGAGAACGTGTTCCTCGAGCGCAACCGCGGCCCGGTGGCGCAGGTCGTGGTCGCCGCTCAGGCGCGCCACACCGTCTCGCCGAACGGCAGGACTCAGACTATCGAGCTGTATGACGGCGAGCGCTTCGACGGCATACCGGGCAGCGCGAAATTCCGCATCATGCGTTTCGCCGAGCACACCGTGCCGATCCCGATGCCGCCGGCGCACGACGTCGTGACCGATCTCGACGCGGCGCCCACCGCCGCGCTGTACGCCTCGAGCGAGCCGAGTCACCAGGCGAAGCTCCAGTGGCGCATCGCGCTGCCGCTGATGTGCCTGATGCTGGCCATCATCGCTCTGCCGCTCTCGCGGTTGGCGCCGCGCCAGGGCCGCTACGCGCGCATCTGGCTCGCGGTGGTGGTGTATCTGGTCTACATGAACCTGCTCTCGGCCGGGGAGATCTGGCTGGCCCGGGGCAGGATTCCGCTGGTTCTGGGATTGTGGTGGGTGCACGGGGTGATGGTGCTGCTGGCGCTGGCCATTACCGGCGTTCCAGGCACGACGCAGCGGCTGCGCCGCCGGTGGGCGCACGCATGAGCATCCTCGACCGCTATGTCGTGCGCGCCATTCTCGGCTCGGTGCTGCTGGTGCTGCTGGTCATGCTGGTGCTCGGCGGGCTGGTCGTGTTCATCAGCCAGCAGGGCAACATCGGGATGGGGCATTACACGCTGGCCGATGCGCTGTGGTTCACTCTGCTGAATCTGCCGCAGCAGGCCTACCAGCTTCTGCCCATCACCGCGCTCATCGGCTCGCTCCTCGGGCTCGGCGCGCTGGCGCGCGGCAGCGAGATCACCGTGATACGGGCCACCGGCGTGTCGGTGCCGCGGCTGGCCGCCTCGGCCCTGATCGCGGCGGGCATTCTGGTCGCCTTCGAGGCGGTGGTCGGGGAGTTCGTCGCGCCGCAGCTGCAGGAAGTGGCCAACGAGCAGCGCGCCTTCAGTCAGTACAACACCATCAGCTTCGGCGGCGGCACCGGCGCGTGGGTGCGCGACGGGGACCTCATCCTGAACGTCGCCCGGCAGTCCGGCTCGCGCCAGTTCGGCGGCATGCAGGTATTCGAGCTATCGGCGCGGCATCAACTGCTCTCGATCGGACACGCCACCCATGCCACCGCCGCCGGCCACGATCGCTGGCTGCTCGAGAACTACACGGCCTCGCGCTTCGAGGGGGATCGGGTCACGGCGCGCCCGCCGGCCCGCAAAGTGCTGCATACGCACGTATCGGCCAGTTTCCTCGGCTTCGCGGTCCAGGATCCGCAGCAGATGACGGTGCGCTCGCTGTGGGCGCTGATCGGCTATCTGCGGGCCAACTCCCTGGATGCCAGTCCGTATGTCTTCGCGTTCTGGTCGCGCATCGCGCGCATCGTGGCGATCGTCTTCGCGGTGCTGCTGGCCGTTCCATTCGTCCTCGGCTCGATGCGCTCGGCCGGCGCCGGCACCCGCACGCTGCTCGGGCTGGCCATCGGCATCTTTTTCTTCCTGCTGCAGCGGCTGATCGAAAGCGGCACGATCGTCTTTCACCTCAATCCGCTGATCCTCGCCTGGCTGCCGACGGCGCTGCTGGCCACCGTGACGCTGCTGCTGTTGGCCAGCGCGCGCTGAGCGGCGCGGGCCGGTCGGCGGACAGGTCTCGCGGTCAGGGCCGCTTCGGCTTCGGCAGCGGTTGCAGCAGGCCCGAGAGCCGTTGGAAGATCTGCCGGTATTCGTACGAGGGGATGGTGTACGTCCAGCCGTGCACGCGCGCATTGATGGCCTCGGCCTCGGCGAGGGCCTTGGTCCCGGTGCCGCGGGCGGTGATGTCGATGTGACACGGCCCTTTCTTGCCGATGCGGTAGCCGCTCACGGTCAGGCTCAGCCGGCCGAAGGTCGTGAAGATTGCGCGCGAGAGGGCCGCGCCCCGCGGCGGAGCCAGGGCTTTGTGCACGTTCGTCAGCGTGAGGTTGGCCAGGGCGCTCGCGTCATCGTCGGCGGCACCCGGGCTCGAGATCCTGCGTCCCGCAGGAATGCCGAGCACGGTGAAATGGGCATCCGTGGGTTTGGCCCGCTCGATGCTGTAGGGGCGCTGCCCGGCGAGGCGCTCCTCGATGCTGCGCACTCGCTTGGCCGCAATGTCGAGGATGACCGGCTCGAGCCATTGCGCGGCCTTGGCATTGGTCATGATCAGCGGCGTCGCGAGCAGACTGCGCTTGTGGCCCACGCGGCGCACGTAGCTGGCCGTTCCCTGCAGGGCGGTGTGTCCGACGATCAGCGACCAGGTGCGCCGTGGACTGATCACGTCGATGCGTACGCCGGTGGCGCCCTTGGCGGACAAGGACTGCACGCCGAGCACCGGATAGTTCTTCGCGAGCCGCGTCTTGGTCTGCACGACCTTCAGGTTGCCCAGATCGATCAGCAGCTTGCGCAGCTGGCCGGTGTTGGCGGGGTAGTCGCGCTCGCTGACCATCCAGCGCCTGGCGCCCTTCTCGATCACGACATGCTTGCCGTTCGGGCCGCTGATGCGCACCCGGGTGACCGCGTTGAGCCGGGCGCGCAGCCCGGGCAGAACCCGCGCCCCGGCGAGCGACGCGCCGCTGTTTTGTTCGCGGTTCGTCACCCATACGGCCAGCCCGAGCACGACCAGGCTCACTACGAACAGCAGAATCAATCGGCGTTGTGTCATGAGTGCTCCCGCGCCGATTGGCGCGCCGCCCGGCGATGCCGCCGGCGCAGGGCGGCGCCCAGCAGCGCCGCGAGCGCGAACACGCCGGGCACGACGATGATATTGATGACCTTCAGCTCCGTCCCCAGCCTGTCGATGCTGCGCACCAAGCCGGCCTGCACCGCGCGCAGGCGCTTGCGGATGGTCAGCCGCTCGTGCTCGAAGTGCTGGATCTCGCGTTGCTGCGCCGGTGTGAGGATCAGCGTGGTTTTGGCGTTGCGCCTGCTCTGCAGCAGCGTCAGCTGCCGCTCCGTCTGGCGCAGCTCGTTCTGCAGCTTCACCTGCTCAGCGTGATAGCGCGTCTGCGCGGCGCGTCGCAGCGCCTGGACCCGCGTAAACGGCCGGCTGAAGCCCGCCTTGGCGCGCACGCTGATCAGGTCGTCGCTCCCGGCCATGTTGTCGAGCGCGTTCAGCACCACGTCGCCGTTGCTTGCCCATGCTTGCTCAAGCGGCTGGCCGAACAGGTTGAGGTGGTGGACCCACAGGAAGTCGGCGAGCATGTCCGAGTCGGCGAACACGATCAGGTGCAACGGCTTGACCGATGCCTTCAACACGTTCGTTCCGGGCGGCAGCTTGACACCCTTCGGCGGCCCGTCCGGGAAGGCGGTCTTCACCTTGCCGGTGACGCTAGCGGCGAAGACATAGTGCTTGCCGGTCGGCTTGAAGCCGGTCAGCAGGCCGGAGGGATCGAACGTGCCCGCCACGGAGCGCCGGCTCACCACCTCGGCGTCCTTGCTGCTCCAGAGCAGCGGCTTGAATGTCGTGCCGGCCCCCTTGATGGGGCTCAGCGCGCCGGCGGTGTCGAGATTGATATTCGACAGGCCCGCCGTGACCACGTCCTGCTGTGACATCTGCTTGCGGCGCAGGCCGATGACCAGAGGATCGACACTCGGCGCGCCGCTCGGGCCGCTGACGGTGAGCGCGAGCGACCGGTCGGCGACGACTTGATTGGGGTTGAAGTGCACGCCCCAGCTGGCGAGCAGGCGCGCGAACTTCGGGCCAGTGCCTTGCGGCGCAGCGCCGGGACCGCCGCCGGCGGACTCGGCGAGCGGGTCGGCGAAGACCACGATGTGCCCGCCGGCGAGCGCGTACTGGTCGATCGCGAAGCGGGTGGCGGCCGGCAGTCCATGCGGATCGACCAGCACCAGCACGCGCGTATCGGCGGGAATCCGCGTGGCGCCGGGCGCGAGCGTGTGCAGGTCGTAAAGCTGCCGGGCTTGGCTGTAGACCAGCCAGGGCTGGCGCATCTGCTCGGTCTGCGGGTTGAACCCACCGGTCATCGGCAGCGAGGAGTACCACGCGACCACCGGCTTTTGCGGATGCACGAGCCGGTAGATGAGCTTGTCGACGTCGTATTCCAGGAAGCGCTGTTTGCTCGGGTCGAAGAACGGTATGGCCTGATGGCCATTGGTGGAGTTCGTGCCGGCGAGGCCGAAGTAGAACTTGCTGCCGGCGGCGTTGAGCGGCGCGCTGCTCACCCCGAGCTCCGCGGCGCGATCCTCCTGGACCGAGTACGGCCGCGGATCGATGATGTGCAGGTGAATCTTGCCGTCGGCGCGCGCGGCGAGTTCCCGGAGGAAGTTCTCGACGTGATCGCCGTAGGCGCGAAGCTGCGGAATGTTCTCGGCCGCTCTGCGGGAATAGAAGAAGTAGAGGTCGATCGGCTCGGGGATGCTCTTGAGAATACGGTCGGTACCGCTGGAGAGCGTGTACAGATGATTTTCCGTCAGGTCGAGCTGCCAGCCGGCGAGCGCATAGTTGCAGATGACGATCAGGCCGATCAGCAGCAGCCCGAGCGCGCCGACCGTGCCCCAACCTAGAGTCGAGCGTTTCGTCATGCCGCGCTCCTAGTCCGCTTTGCGCAGGTCGATGGCGACCGCGGTGGTGAACAGAAAAAAGCCGATCAACATCGCGAAGTACAGCACATCGCGCGCTTCGAGCACGCCGCGGGTGATCGACTGGAAGTGCGTGAGGAGCGACAGCGAGGCGATCGCGTTGATCAGCGTCTCGGGGGCCCAACCCTGGAAGGCATCGAGGACCAGGGGATAGCCGGCGAGCAGCAGCACGAAGCAGGCAACCACCCCGAGGATGAACGCCACGACCTGATTGCGCGTCAGCGCCGACATGCACGAGCCGATGGCGAGGAAGCCGCCGGCGAGCAGCAGGCTGCCGAGGTAGGAGGCGAAGATCACGCCGTTGTCGGGGTGGCCCAGATAGTTGACCGTGATCCAGATGGGGAAGGTGAGCGCGAGGGCGATCGCGGTGAACAGCCATGCGGCCAGGAACTTGCCGACCACGGCCTCCCAGACGTTCACCGGCAGCGTCATCAGCAACTCGATGCTGCCGGATTTACGCTCCTCGGCCCACAGCTTCATGGTCAGCGCCGGGATCAGGAACAGATACAGCCACGGGTGGAACATGAAAAACGGCCGCAGGTCCGCCTGGCCGCGCTGGTAGAAGTCGCCGACATAGAAGGTGAAGGCGTTGGCCAGCACGAGAAAGATGAGAATGAAAACGTAAGCGAGCGGCGTCGCGAAATAGCTCGCGAACTCGCGGCGCAGAATCAATGCCACATTGCGCATGAAACCCCCGGGGTGCTCTCAGGCGGTGATGGTGCGGAAGACTTCGTCGAGCCGGCCGGACTCCAGGTGCAGCTCCTTCAGCTGTAGCCCCTGGCGGCGGGTGAGCTCGGAGACATCCTGGAGGATCAGCGCGCCGGCGCGCGGCAGCGCCGTCAGGCGCGCCTCGCGCTCGCTCATTTCCACCGCGGCCACCTGCGGCAGTGCGGCGACGGCGGCGCGCGCCGCCTCGAGCTTCTCGCGGCTTTCCAGCTGCAGCGTCACGGCGTTGTGGTAGCGCGAGCGCGTCGCGAGCTGCATCGGCGTGTCGTCGGCCACGATGCGTCCCCGCGCAATGATGATCGCCCGGGTGCACACCGCGTCGACCTCCTCCAGGATGTGCGTGGAGATCACGATGATTTTCTCGCGCGCCATCTCATTGATGAGCGCGCGCACCTCGTGTTTCTGGTTCGGGTCGAGTCCGTCGGTGGGCTCGTCGAGAATCAGCACCGGCGGATCGTGCATGATCGCCTGGGCCAGGCCGACGCGGCGGCGAAAGCCCTTGGAGAGCGTCTCTATCGTCTGATCGAGCACGCTCGAGAGCTGCAGCCGCTCGATCACGTAATCGAGCCGCGCGCGCTTGCGCGCCCGGTCCAGACCGCGCACCTCGGCGATGAAATCGAGAATGCCGCCGACGCGCATCTCCCCGTAGCTCGGCGCGCCCTCGGGCAGGTAGCCGAGGCTCTGGCGCGCCGCGAGCGCCTCGGATTCGATGTCGTGCCCGCAGATGCTCGCATGGCCGGAGGTCGGCGTGACGAATCCGGCCAGCATGCGCATGGTGGTGGTTTTGCCGGCGCCGTTCGGCCCGAGGAACCCGAGCACTTCTCCGGGGCGCACTTCGAAGCTGACGTCCTCAACGGCCGTCAGTGATGGGTAGCGTTTGCACAAATGCTCGGTCTTGATCATCTGACCCCTCCACCTAGGCAGCCATAGAGTGCCGACCGCCGCGAAAGTTCCCCCTAGCGCGACCGCCACCTCCCCGGATCGGGACGCACGCGCCACAGAAGCATCATGATCGCCCCGCCGAGCAGGCCGCCGAGATGCGCGAAGTGCGCGATGTCGGGCTCGATGCCGGTGACGCCGAAGAACAGCTCCAACAGGCCGTAGATGGTGACGAACAGCCACGCGGGCATGGGAATCGGCGGCAGCAGCAGCAGCAGTTGCGCGCGCGGAAACAGCCAGGCGAAGGCCAGCAGCACGCCGAATACGCCCCCCGAGGCGCCGATGGTCGGCTCGGGGTTGCCGGTGGCATGCTGCACGGCGATCTCGGTGATGCCGGCGGCGATCACGCACACGAAATAGTAAATGAGAAAGCGCCGCGCGCCCCAGTACCGCTCGAGCGCCGGGGCGAATATGAACAGTCCGAACATGTTGAATAAGATGTCCAGCCAGCCGGCGTGCAGAAACGCGTAGGTCACCAGCTGCCAGGGCTGGAAGTAGGGCCCGGGCGGCCAGAGCGCGAAGTGCAACACGATCGGATCGAAGGCGATCCGCTCGAGCAGGAAGATCACGAAGTTCGCCGCGATCAGGCCGAGCACGGCCGGTGTGAGCATGCGCAACATCCGCCCAGTGTACCCGCCGGGGCGGTCCGTCCGAAATACCCGCGTCGCTATGGAGCCAGCTCGCCGCCGAGCCGCTCGGCGGCGGCCCGCAGCGCCGGCAGCGCCGCTTCGATCAGCTCGCGGCGCGAGAAACGCGATGCCTGCGCGCTGACATTCATCGCCGCGACCGTCTCGCCGACCACGTTGCGCACGGGCACGGCGATCGCGCGCAATCCGATCTCGAGCTCCTGGTCGTTGAGCGCATAGCCCTCGGCGCGCACCTGCGCGAGGATCTCCAGCAGCCGGGGCCGCGAGGTGACGGTGAAGCGCGTATGGGCGGTGAGCTCGCCGCGCGCGAGCTCGGCTGCCGCCTGGGCGCTCGGCAGGCTCGCGAGCAGCACTCGTCCGAGCGCGGTGCAGTAGGCCTGCAGGCGGCTGCCGACGCCCA
>JAJZMI010000066.1 GCA_021798335.1 Pseudomonadota bacterium
AGACTTTTTCCCGGTGGGATGCCGCCGATTACCTGAAGTCCGAGGCGGACATGGCCGCATACCTCGAAGCCTGCCTCGAGGAAGCCCCTGACGATCCCGCGTTCCTTGCCGCAGCGCTTGGCGATATCGCCCGCGCCCATGGCATGGTCCGGCTCGCGAAGGCGACCGGCATTACCCGCGATGGCCTGTACAAGGCGCTCTCGAAGGACGGCAACCCGAGTTTCGGGACCGTGCTCAAAGTCCTGCATGCCCTCGGTCTGACATTCGTGCCGAAGCCGCTGCGCACGTAGAAGGGCGGAACCTCTGAGGGAGGTTGTCAGAGCCGTCGCGCGAGGAAAGAATCGTAAGTCTATGATGTTCCTAGCGTTCTGTAACTCCTGATGCGCGGGGGCGTGCGGCTGCGGTGCCGTGCACAGCATGCCGCGGCCGCAAACGTGTGCCGTGATCGCCCCGGCGGCACACAATGGCGGGCATGAGCCGCAACAGCAACGTTCTGCAGATCTCGGCCCGCCTCAGCATTCCGTTGGATGAGATCGAGCTGATGGGCGTGCGCGCCCAAAGCGCCGGAGGCCAGGCCGTCAACAAGGTCTCCAGCGCAATCCACTTGCGGTTCGATATCCCCGCCTCCTCGCTGCCCGCCGTCTACAAGGAACGGCTGTTGCATCTGTCCGATCGACGTATCACCCGACAAGGCGTCCTGATCATCAAGGCGCAGCAGCATCGCACTCAGGAGCGCAATCGGGCCAGTGCGCTCGCGCGGCTGCGGGAACTCATTCACAGCGTCGCCGTGGTGCCCGCAAAGCGCATCGCCACCCGGCCGAGCGCCGGCGCGCGGCAACGACGCCTCGAGGCCAAGAGCAGGCGTGGCATGACCAAGGAATTGCGCCGCTGCTACGACGAATAGGGGCGATCGCGCATGCCGGCGCCCCCTGCGCTGCAGTTGGTGCCGCTGGCGCGCACCTGCGCTACGATGACGTGCCGGGTGATCCGCCCTCCCGCATCCCCGAGCGGTGCCGCAGGGGCATGAGCACGAGGGAACGTCCGCATTGGCGCATCGGGCGGGGTGGGAAAATCGCTTGCGGGCAGTCCAGAGCGAGGCGGGAGGCAACTCTCCTGCGCTCGAGCTGGGTAGCCGCGGCGTTCAGCGCGGAGAGGGGCCGCCGTCATGGCCGATATCACCGGAGAATGCCTGCCGGGATTCATCGAGTACGTCATCCGCCGCAGCGGGGGAAAGAGCGCGCTGCGGTTCTACGGTCATATCCTCGCCAAAGCGCAAGACAAATTCGACAGCGTCACCGTGCGCCGCGCGGTCATCTATGAGACGCAGGGGGGGAATCTCGTGAGCGAGCTGTGCTTGACCCAGGACTACGGCAACCAATTCGCCGAGAAGTGCCTCGCCGAGGTGTTCGTGACCCTGGAGGAGGCGATCGCGTGGTTCGAATCCGGCCGGCTCAAGAGCGAATTGGTCCGACAGCTCGCCGGACCGAAGCCCGAGTTCATCAAGTAGGGCCACGGTCACGGCGGTTCGCGCACCACGTTCCGCGGCGCCGAGCGCGGGGCGAAGCACGCCGTTGCGCCCCCTCGGCGCGCGCCGCTCGGGCAGTTGCGGCGGCTTGCCGAGCCTGCGCTCGAGCGGCCGCTCGTCCCGGCCCGTGTACGGGGCGACGGGGGGGGCGCGCGGGGCCGACTGCGCAGGGTGCGGGTGCAGGGTGGGGGGACTGGGAGTCTCACACGCGCAGGCCCATCGCACGCATCAGCTCCAGACCGTTGCTGCGTGTCGCGACTCCTTCGCGCAGCGTGAAGTCAAAGTGCATCCGGCCCGCATCGAGCGTCTCACCGAAGTGAACGTTGCGCACGCGGCCGGCGAGGCTCGGCATTTGCGTCAGAGCCAGATCATGCGTGGTCGCAAGGCCGACGGAGCCGAGATCGATCAGCCCGCGCAGCAGGCCTTCGGCGCCGATGCGCCGGTCCGTGGAGTTCGTGCCCTGCAGGATCTCGTCGAGCAGAAACAGCAGCGGCGCGCCGGCCTCGGGAATCGACAGGATGCGCCGCAGCCGGAGGATCTCGGCGTAGAAGCGCGACTGCCCCTCGCGCAGCGAATCCCTGACGTGGATGCTCGCGCCGACCGTCATCACCGATAGACGCAGCGTCCGCGCCCTTACCGGCGCGCCGGCCATGGCCAGCACGACATTCAGACCGACAGCGCGCAACAGCGTGCTCTTGCCCGACATGTTCGAGCCGCTCACCAGCACGACAGGTGTCGCGCTAGAGAGGGCGAGGTCATTGCGCACGCAGCGGTTTGCCGGCAGGAGCGGGTGGCCGAGCCCGTGCGCCTCGAAGGTGGCCGGCTCCGGGAGGATTTCGGGGAACGGGTCATCGGGGTGCTCATGGCGGTATTGCGCGAGCGAGGAGAGTGCCTCGAAACGTGCCGTCGCCTCTAGCCAGCCTTCGATGTGCGCGGCGTGAGCGCGGCGCCACCGCTCGGCGCTGCGGGCGATCTGCAACGGCAGCAGCAGCGGCACGTTGAGGAACCAGCGCACGAACGTCGAGCCGAGGCTTGCCTCGGCCAGGGACGCAATCGATGCCAGTCGATCCAAGGCCGCCGATGCGGGCTGGCCGTGCGCGCTCAGGGCCGCCTGCAGGGCGCGCAGGGAAGGCAAATCGAACGCCTCGCGCTCGATCAGCCGCACCAGCGCGACGAGCGTTCTAAGTCCGCTGGCATCGTAGGCGCCGGTGACAGCGGTGTTGACCCGGCTGATGGCGGCACGGAACCGATGGAGCGCGCCCCATTCGAGCAGCAGCAGCGCGATGGCCGGCGTCCACAGGCCGAGCAACCAGCCGCAGCTCAGCGCGACGAGCAGCGCGGCGGGCAGCCCGACAGCCAAGCAGCGCACCGCCGAGCCCTCCAGAGCGTTGCGCTCTAGAGTCCACTCCAGAAGCGCCCCGGGATTGGTGGCCGCCGTGGTGTCCGCGGTGAACGAGGCGATGCGTTCGCGCTGATCCAGCCGTGGCGCCAAGTCCGCGATTTCCTGGTGGCGCCGCTCGATCTCGGCCCGATCGGCCGGTGCGAGCAGCCAGTCGGCGAGCTTGCGTGCGCCCATCGGCGTGCGCGCCGCACACAACAGCTCGAACAGGCTTCCTTCTCCGAATACATCGAGATCGGACGCATAGAGGTGTTGGTCGTTCTCGAACGACGTGCCGCGGTCGCCGGTGCCCGCCCAGCGTTCCTCCAGGCGCGCCAGAGCGCGGCGATAGAATTCCACTTGGCGCGATGAGTGGGCGAGCCGCTCGCCGGCCAGCCTGTGGGTGACGACGGCCGCGGCGAACGCGAGGGCGGGCAGCGTGATCCATGCCGCTGCGAACCAATGGGCGTACCAGGTCATCCAAGCCATGGCCAGAACGAGCGCGGCAAGCGCGAGCCGCATGGAACTCAGCCGGTTGCTCTGGCGCTGCAGGGCGGCGCGGCGTGCCTCGCGGGCGGTCTGTCTTGCGGCGTACTGTTCGTGCGGCCTCACGTGCGCAGTATAGCGGGCCGCGGGGCGGGCCGGGCGCGGTGGTCTGTCCGCGAGCGCGCCGCATTGGTAGGATTCGCCGCCCCGCGAGCGCAAGTGCGCCGGGGCGCTGGTGAGCAATAACATCGTGCATGAGGGGGTCGAGGTATGAGCGAGCAGAACACGCCGGTGCGCACGGACGAGGCGCCGCCGACACTTTGGGGCCATCCGCGCCAATTGTGGATGCTGTTGGCAGTCACCGCGGGTTTCAACTTCTCTTTCTACGGGTATCGCGCGTACCTCGCGCCATACATAGCCGAGCACTTCTACGGCGGCCTGTCGGCCGCGGCGGCGCAACGCCATGCGGATCTGCTGGCGAGCGGGTTCCTGGCGCTGCTGTATACGACGCCCATTGCCGGCGGCTATGTCGCCGACAAGATCCTCGGCGAGGCGCGGGCGGTGCGGCTGTCGCTGTGGCTGAACCTCCTCGCCCTGCTGCTGATGGCGCAATCGACCCTGTTCGGCTTCGAGATCGGGATGGCGCTGTGCGCGCTGACCATCGGACTCAACATCCCGTTGACGGTGCTGATCGGGCGCAACTATGCCGATGATGATCCGCGCCGCGAGGGCGGCTACACGCTGTTTTATCTGGCGATCAATTTCGGCTCGTTCATCGCGCCGTTCATCTGTGCCGATCTGGTCGGTCATCGCTATGGATACCGCTGGGGGTTCATCGCCGCGGCGGTGGGCGAGGCGCTCGCCGCGATCATTTTTCAGTTGCGCGAGCACAAGCTCGCGCCGCTGTTGCCGCGCACCCGGACCGTGGCGGGCATGCGGGCGACCCTCGGGGTGATCGCGGGAATGGCGGTGCTCGTGGTGCCGACTGCGCTGCTGCTGTCGCGGCCGCGGATCCTCGGTTGGGCGATGTATGCGTTCATGGCCGCCCTGGTGGTGTATTTCGTGGTCAGCTGCGTTCGCCGCCGCGATCGCGTGCAGACCCGGCGCTACCTGGCGTTGCTGCTGCTGTTCGGGGCGCTGGTGATGTTTTGGACGTTCAGCTTCCAGGGCGTGACGTCGCTGAACTTCTTTGCCCGCGATTATGTCAATGCGCCGTTCAACTATACGCTGTTCCAGTCCGCCAACCCGCTGTACATACTACTGTTCGCGCCGCTGATGGCGCTGTTGTGGCCGTGGCTGAGCCGCCGGGGACAGGATCCCTCGACGCCGCGCAAATTCGGCATCGGCATCCTGCTGGTTGCGTTGAGCTACGGTCTGGTCGCCGCCGGCATCCACTTCGCGACCAGCGCCGGCGGCAAGGTAGGCTGGTGGGTGCTGGCGGGGTGCTATCTGCTGCAGACCATCGGGGAGCTGGCGCTCTCGCCGATCGGTTACGGTCTGGTGGGATTGCTCGCCGCCAAGGAGGAGGCATCGTTCGCAATGGGCGGATGGTTCTTCGGCAGCGCGCTCGCTTATCAGCTGGCGGGCTGGATCGCTACCCTGACGACCGGGTCGGGCACGAGCGCGTATGCCGGGATTGTCGATTACGAGCACGTCTACCTGTGGATGTTCGGGGTCGGCACGGCGGTAAGCCTCGGCTATCTGCTCGGCGCGCCGCGGGTCGGCAAACTCATGCACGGGGTGCATTGAGTGTGCGGTGACGATGAGGGTGCGCACGGCGCACAATGGCCGCTGGAATCACGATGCGGAGCGGGGCGATGGGCGGGGAGGTGAACGTTCGACTCGGGGAATATGTCATCACGGACGATCCGCTGCGGATCGACGTGCGGGCCGTGCATGCCTTTCTGCGCACCGCGTATTGGTCGCAGGGCATCCCGATGCAGATCATCGAGCGTGCGCTGCGCGCGTCGCTGTGCATCGGGGCCTACGATGGGGATGGCGCGCAGGTCGGCCTGTGCCGGCTGGTCACGGATTTCGCCATCTTCTGTTATGTTTCGGACGTCTATGTTCTCGAAGCGCACCGCGGCCGCGGCGTGTCCAAGGCCATGATGGCCGCGGCGATGAGTCATCCGCGATTGCAGGGACTGAGGCGCTGGCTGCTGGTCACCCATGATGCGCACGGCCTGTATCGGCAGTTCGGTTTCCAGAGCCTTGCTCACCCGGAGCGGCACATGGAGCGCATCGATCCGCAGATCTATCTGCGGACCGAACGGGCGGAGGATGCGGGCCGATAGGCTCGGGCCAGCGCCGCTTCGGCCTCGAATGCGCGAATCGTGGCGCAGTTCATGGCCGACAGCCCTCGCTCCGGGGTAATCAGCTCACGATCATGCGGGCATCATTCTCCTTCATCGGCACAATAGTGCTCGGCTCGGTCGGTTGGTGGATCGGGGCATACGTGGGCTTCGGTACCGCGTTCGTGCTGAGCACCATCGGCAG
The DNA here is from genome assembly GCA_021798335.1 of Pseudomonadota bacterium. Classification (GTDB taxonomy): domain Bacteria; phylum Pseudomonadota; class Gammaproteobacteria; order Steroidobacterales; family Steroidobacteraceae; genus 13-2-20CM-66-19. The sequence continues at coordinate 5,886 of JAJZMI010000066.1, forward strand.
CGGCTTTGGCATGTACTGGGGGCGCAAGCTGTTCGACCAATGGCTCGGGTGACGGGGCGCCGCCGCGGCCGCAGCGCGCGGGCGGGTTACCGAGCGTGAGGGGCCGCAGGAGGCGCAGCGCCCGGCTCGTCGTCCTGCGCCGTCTCGATCAGCTCGGCACCCTCGTTTTTCGGGCTGTTGACTCGGGTGCTGACCCGGTAGGCGGCCATCCGCCGCGCCGGATAGGCGCGCAGTGCCGCGCGGGCCTGGCTCGCGCTGCCCTCGAGCCAGCGGTCGAAATCCGCCGGTGCGAGGATGGCGGGCATCCGTCCCGGATGCGCGCCTGTGTTGTGGATGTCGCGCAGCAGCTCGTTGGCCGGCAGAGTCACCAGAGCACAGCTGTCGATCACCGTGCCGTCGGCGGCGATGCTGCGGTCCCACAGGCCCGGGAAGCCGAAGACCTCGTGATCGGTCAAATGAATGAAGTACGGTTGCTTGCGGCCATTGGCCTCGAGATGCCACTCGTAGAAGCCGGCCGCGACCTGGATGCACCGCTGGCCGCGCTCGCACGGCCCACGCCAGGCCGGCGCGCTCTGGAGCCGCTCGATCGACGCATTGATGGTGGCGTACCGGGGCGGCACCCCGTGAGCGAAGAACGGGATCAGCCCCCAGCGCATCATGACGCCCGCGTGGATGCCCTCGCTGACGCGCACGACCGGCACGGACTGTGAGGGCGCAACGTTGTAGCGGGCGCTGAACGACCAGTCGATGCGACCGAGGCGCAGTTCCCGTTCGAACTTGGCCTGTTGCGCCAGGATGTACCGTCCGCACACGCATTCACTCTAGCCGACCCGCGCCTGCGGTGCCACGGATGTGCATGGCTCGGCGCATGAGCCCGCAATTCAATGGGTTGCGGCATCCAGTCCCGGAGAGCCGCTGGGACTGGGTGGACAGCGGTGTCTCGAACGCGGAAAGCTCACGTCCATGGCCTTGCCACTGACCTCCTCGACCCGACTGGCCGACCACCGCGACGCCCGCGTGGAGCTGCGCTGTGCGGCGTGCGCACATCAGCGCGAGGTTCGAGCCGAGGCGCTGGCGAGAATGCTGGGGTGGGAGACTCCGCTGATGGCGCGCCTGGCGCGGTTTCGTTGCTCGCGCTGCGGCGCACGCCGGGTCGAGATCCGCTTTGGCTACGAGCGTCGGCCCCGAGGTTGGGTGTCGCATGCGTGATCGGCCGTGCGCGCCAGCAGGCTGAGGGCCATCGGGCCGAGTTCCTCGGCGGTGCGCTGTTTGCTGACGAATCCGCTCGCGCCGGCCGCAGCGGCCCTCGCCCGGTAGACTTCGGTGTCGCTTCGGGAGTGGATGATCACGGGAACCGCCGGCGCAATGTCGCGAATACGCCGCGTCGCCTCGATGCCATTCATACCGGACAGACTGATGTCCATCAGCACCATGTCGGGCGTGTCGTTCGCGATCCGCTCGAGCGCCGTCTCGGCGTCCTGGACCGTTGCGACCGTCAAGGGCCGGTTGAGCGCGGGCTCGCGGCCGAGCGTCCCGAGCAGCAGCTCAGTGACGGCTTTGCTCGTCGGAGCATGGTCCTCCACGATCAGAATGCGGATTTCGCGTTGCCGGCCGGTAGGCGGATCGCACGGATTGCAAGTCGTCATCGTCAAGTAGCCGGCTCGTTTGTTTGCGCTACAGTTCAGCACGCACTCGAGCTCGGGTCTGTAAGGAAATCTCGACGCGCGCGCTATTCGAGCGGCGTCAGCCCGTGCAGGATCGCGAACTTGATCAGGCCGGCGAGATCGGCGACCTGCAGCTTCTGCATCAGCCGGCTGCGATACGTATCGACGGTTTTGGGGGACAGGCCGAGAGTCCGGCCGATCTCGGCGCTCGAGCGTCCGTCACAGACCAGTTTCAGGATCTGCCGTTCGCGGTGGCTCAGGGTGTCGACGGGGCTCGCGCCGCGGCGGTTGCTGATGCTTTCGGCGACGATCTCGGCGATGCGCCTGCTCAAGTGCCGTCGGCCGAGATGCACGACCCGGACAGTTTCGGCGATTTCCCGGCCGGCATTCTCCTTCAGTAGATAGCTGCGCGCGCCGGCCTCGAGCGCCTGCATGACGTGCTGAGCGGAGGAGTGCATCGAGAGAATCACCACCGCCGTGTCGGGCCGTGCCGCGAGAATCTGGCGCGTCACGGTAATGCCGTCGAGCTCGGGCATGGACACGTCGAGGATCGCCACTTGCGGGCTCAGGGCGAGGACCCGCCCGATCGCCTGGCGACCGTTCGCGGCCGTGCCCACCACCGTGATGTCAGGGGAGGATTCGAGAATCGCGACGAGCCCGTCGCGCACCACCGCGTGATCGTCAGCGACCAATACAATGATGCGCCTGGAGGGCACGCGATCAGGCTCGCACGGGCCCAGCCGGCGCAGGGACGGTGATGAGCACGCAGGTGCCGCCGCCCGGGGTCGCAGCGACCGCGCAATGCGCCCCGATGAGCTCGGCCCGCTCGGTCATGGTGAGCATGCCCATGTCGCCATGGGATCGCGAGGCCGGATCGAAGCCGAGGCCGTCATCGCGGACCTCGAGTCTGGTGCGACCATCGACCGGCTCGAGGGCGACGCGCACGCCGAGCTGGCGCAGCGCACAGAGCGCCTGCGACGTCGCGGCACTTTGTTCGATCAGGACCGTTTCGGTCAATTCGAGTTCGAGCATCCGCGGCTCGACATCGTTGTCGGCGAGCGCCTCTTGCACGATGTGCAGGAAGGAGTGGTGCGCGATCTGCACTCCGGAGACGTTCACCGAGACCTGCGCAAGCGGCAACCCGGCCGCCCGGCAGCGGCGGGCCGCGCCGAGCGCATCGCGCAGGATCCACTCCCCGAGCGGGCCGATCAGGCCGG
>JAJZMI010000135.1 GCA_021798335.1 Pseudomonadota bacterium
GCGAAGTACCGGCCCGCACCATCGCGCGAGAGCGTCACCGAGCGCAGCCGGCCCTCAAGCGCCTCGGTGCGCCGCAGCTTCACCCGCCCCAAGCCCGGCAGCTGCACGTATGCCCACCGCTCGGCATCGCCTCCGCGGGCAACCTGCTCCCGGCGCTGATCCAGCGTGAAGCGCACGCGGGCCTGGCTGCCGCGGCGGCGAAAGCGCGGATAGCGTGCCCGGCCGGCGAAGAAATTCCCAAATGCCCGCTCCTGATCGCGCAGCACCTGGTTGAACGGCTCGCGCGGCAGCTCCCCGAGCCAGGCCGTCCCCCGGACCGCTTTGAGCGCGGTGAACTCCCGTGAGAGCGACACCCAGTTGAGTTTGATCTTGTCGGTCTGGTAAGCCTGCGAACGCCGCGCCAGCGCCCAGTTCCACACGTAGCGCGAGGCGCCAAACAGCCGTCCCAACACGCGCTGTTGCCGGCGGGTCGGGTAGACCCGCAGACGATAGGCGCGCTCGATGGTGCGACTTTCACCCATGCTGTCATTATATCCAGATCAGCGAACCGGCTCAACGGGCAGGACAAATCTCACACATGCCGCCGGACGCCCTGCTTCACTGCGCACGCAACGCCGCCGTGGCTGGCGTGCGCGGGCGTTGCGCAATGGCTCATGCCGGCGGGGTCACTCGCCTCCGTGCTCGTTCCGACGATCCCCGACCCGTCAAGTGCGGGCCTCGGGAGGCGTGCCGGCGGGGCGGTTCCGCGCCCTCAACCGCTGGGGTCGAGGGGAAGGCACCGAGCGGCGAGGGCGAAATCGCGCAGGGTGTCGATTTCGATCCGGGATTCCTCCAGGCGGCTCGCCAGCGTGTCTCGAATCGAGAGGATGCCGAGCAGGCGCTGGCCTTCCAAGATCGGCAGGTGGCGGAATCCTCTGTTGCGCATCAGCGCCTGCGCCGCCTGCATCGTCTCATCCGGCGAGAAAGTCACGACCTCTGTGGTCATGAGGTCGCGGACGCGCATGTCCGGCAGGCGCCGCGCATCGGTTGCCAGGGCCCTGACCAGATCACGCTCGGAGACGATCCCGATCATGCGCGAGCCCGGGCCCGACTCGCAGACCGGCATGGCACCAATGCGATGCTTGTGCAGGAGCTTCGCAGCGGTCTCCAGACTGTCATTTGGCCCGCACGTCACCACCTGTTGGCGCGAGCGCCGCAGAAAATCCCCGATTCTCATCTCTGTGCTCCTCTGGCGGTATCGTCGTTCCCACTCGCCGCTGCAACGATTCTTGCCTCGGTCGCGAACCCGTGAGCGGCATCGAACCGATGTAAATGATAGACCGGCTGGTCGTGCATCCGCGCCGGATAATTGCCCTTGCGCAGGCCGGTCGCCGTGCAGGGCGTCACCATCACGGAAATCTCCCCGATCCGCCCGCCGGTCGAGCGATGGACGTGGCCGCAGAACACGGCGGTCACGCGCTGCGAGTGCCGCAGCGCCCGCTGGAGCCGTGCCATGGCCTCGGGCGTGACGAAATTGAGCGGATCCGGCCCCACGGTGACCATGAACGGCGGATGATGCATGAATGCCGCGATCGGCTTGGTGTGCTCGGCGTCGATCAGCTCGACCAGACGCTCGAGCCGCTCTGGACAGAAGTCGCCCTTGTTGCTGTGCGCGGTCACCGTGTCCACCGCGATCAGCCTGACCGGGAAGTCATCCACGGCATACGTGAGGAATCCGGTGGCGGCGGCGCGGCAGGCCCATGGCGAGAACGCCCGGCGCAGGTTTTCCCGGTCATCGCGGTTTCCAGGGGCGATGTACACCGGCGCTTGCGCCTGGCGCAGCAAGGCGGCCGCCAACTCATAGTCCTCGCGTCGTCCACCGTGGGTGACGTCGCCGGTATGAATGATCGCATCGGGGGCTGGATCGAGGGTGTTGATATCGGCAATCGTGCGCGCGAGATCGGCGGCTCTTTGTTCAGCGTCGGGTAGGCTGCGGGCGATGTGGGTATCGGATATCTGCGCGATGATCATGGTTCGGAGCCAGTCTGCGCCGCGCGCGCGGCGGCGTAATACTCTCTGAGAATCGCCGCCACCTCCGGCCGGCTGAACTCGGGCGGGATGTCCATCCCGGTGGAGAGCATTTCCCGCAGCCGCGTGCCGGAAATCGCGATGTGGTGCTCGGAATCGTGAGGACAGGTCCGCGAAGTCGCCATGCCCGCGCATTTCCGGCAATAAAAGGTGATATCGAGCTTCAGTGGGGCGGTTTCAAGGGCGCCGTCCCACAATTGATCGAAGATGCGCTGAGCATCGAAGGGCCCGTAGTAATCGCCGACCCCGGCATGGTCGCGGCCGACGATCAGGTGCGAGCATCCGAAGTTCTGGCGGATCAGGGCGTGCAGCAGCGCCTCGCGCGGGCCCGCATAGCGCATCTCGATGGGGTAGCCCGCCTGGATGACGGTTCCCGCCTGGAAGTAGTTGTCGACCATGGCCCGCACCGCGCGCGTGCGCACCTCGGCCGGGATGTCACCTGGCTTCAGCTCTCCGAGCACCTGATGAACGAACACGCCGTCCAGCACTTCGATGGCGATCTTGACCAGGTATTCGTGACTGCGGTGCATCGGGTTGCGGGTCTGAAAGGCGGCGATGCGGGACCAGCCCTTCTCGACGAACAGGGCCCGGGATTCTGCGGGGCGGATGTACAGCCCCGGATAACGAGCCGGATATTCCCCTTCGCTCAGCGCCAGTACTCGCCCAGCCAGATTGACCCCGCCCTGCCGAAAAAGTTTCGCGACACCCGGGTGCCGGGCATCTCGCGTGCGGTAGACGTGCTCGGCCTCGGTCTCCTTGTCGATGGCGTATTTCTCGCCGACCTCCAGGATCGCCAAGACCTCGCCGCTGCGTCCATCTGTGAGCGCCACTTCCTCCCCGACGCGGATACGGTCTGCCAAGTCGGATGGGACGGGCAGGGTGATTGGGATAGGCCAGAACAGGCCGCTGGCCAGCCTCATGTCCACGCAGGCTCCGCGCCAATCGTCCTGCCCCATGAAGCCCTCCAGAGGCGTGTACGCTCCCATGGCGAGCATGAGCACGTCGGAAACCGCGCGGGAGTCGAGCGGGATTGCGCGCAAGCCACCGACCCGGGCGCGCGCCTCGGCCCGTTGTTCTTGCGGCAGCAGCAGCGGCCGAACGCAAGCCGAGCCGTGCGGGGGTACGAGATGCGACATGGCCGTCGGCGCGCGCGGCGTTCAGTCGATGATGTGGTACACGGGCGCCTTCTCCATCTCCCACTGTCCGGACTGCCGGTCATAGCGCGACAGGGTGAAGCAATGCCAATCCTTGTCATCCAGTCTTGGATGATCGGCGCGGTAGTAGTAGCCGGGCCAGCGCGTCTCCCGGCGGAACAGAGTGTGCTGCGTCACGCATTCGGAGGCGAGAACCCGGTGCTGCAGTTCCCAGGCGCGCTGCAGCTGGTGCAGGTCTTCTGCCCCGAGGCGGGCCAGATCCTCCTTCAGCATGGCTAGCAGCTCGAGCCCGCGGGTCAACAGGGGTTGATTGGTCGTGTAGTGAGCGCTGATGCCCCCAACGTACTCATCCATGATCTTCTCCAGGCGCTGCAGTCCGTGCATCGGTAACAGATAGCTCGGCGAGACCGTTCCGGCCACGATCTCATTGCGGCCGACGCGATAGTTCTCCAGGGGCGCGTAGACGATCTTCTTGAGTTCGGTGTATTCCGCCTCGCTGACCGTGGGCGTGTCGCGGCCCAGGTCCGTGATATAGCGCACCGCCGCCTTGGCGGCGATCCGGCCCTCCGTGAAGGACCCGGAGGAGAATTTGTGGGCCGTGCCGCCGATGGTGTCGCCGGCTCCGAACAGTCCCTCGACGGTCATCATCCGGTTGTAGCCCCATTGGTAGTCCGCCGGCGCGTAATCTTCCGGACCGCTCGCCCAGGCGCCTGAGCAGGTTGCATGTGATCCCATGACGTACGGCTCGGATGTGGTGAGCTCGGGATTGATCTCCTTGGGGTCGATGTTCTGCGACGCCCACACGACCGCCTGGCCGACGGTCATGCCGAGAAAGTTTTCCCAGCCGACGGTCTCCTTGTGGGGATCCTTGAATGCCTCGGTGGTCACCATGCGGATCGGACCCCGGCCGGCCTTGACTTCCTCGAGCAACGCATGATTGCGCAGGCAGGTCGGTACCGGATGGTGGTTGACGTAGTCACCGACCATCTGCTCGATCGAGTCGCGCCAGAACGCCTCGTAATCCTGCCCATAGGCGTTCTGTGTATAGGTCTTCAGATGCAGGAAGTAGGCGCCGACCGGACCGTAGCCGTCCTTGAACCGTGTCAGGACGATGCGGTTTTCCATCTGGGTCATCTTCGCGCCCGCCAGGATCGGCAGGGCATACGCGGAGGCGCTGCTCCAGGGCGCGTACCATGTCCGGCCCATGCCTTCGCCGGCGGCCCGCGGCTTGAAGATGTGCGATGCGCCGCCGGCGGCGACGATGACCGCCTTGGCGCGGAAGACGTAGAAATCACCCGTGCGGACGTTGAAGCCGACAGCGCCCCCGACCCGCTTGGGCCGCTTGCTGTCCATGAGCAGGTGCGTCACCATGACGCGGTTGTAGACCTCGCTCGCGGCCTTGCGCGCGGCCTCGGCGACGATCGGCTTGTAGCTTTCGCCGTGGATCATGATCTGCCACTTGCCTTCGCGCTGGTACCGGCCGGTCTTGGGGTCCTTCATGATCGGCAGACCCCACTCCTCGAACTTGTGCACGGTGGCATCGACATGGCGCGCGATGTCGTAGCCGAGATCCTCCCTGACCAGCCCCATGAGGTCGTTGCGCGCGTAGCGCACATGATCCTCAGGCTGGTTCTCGTTCCAGTGCATGCCCATGTAGCAGTTGATTGCGTACAGGCCTTGGGCTACCGCGCCGCTGCGCTCGATGTTGGCCTTTTCGACGCAGACGACCTTCAGGTCCCGGCCCCAATATCGGGATTCGTACGTGGCGCCGCACCCGGCCATACCGCCGCCAATGACGAGGATGTCCGCGTCGACGTATACAGTTTTGCGGCTCATGACACCAACCCCTTCTTGAAGCGACTGCGTGCGAGCGTGGGCAAGACTGCGACCTTGAGCGCCTCGGGCTCGTGGGCGAGTTCCTGCGACTTCAACGCCGCCGCGTCCGGCAGCGTGTAATCGGACGGACCTTTGATCGACCCCCAGGGCGTGGTTCTGATGGGCGAGACGAAGTTCTTCTCCCGGCCGTCGCGAAACTTGATCCGCCACGAAACGGTGCCCTTCTGCGGCTCGCGCAGCACCCGCACGCTGTGGCCCAGGGGAGCGAAGTCGGCGTAACCCCGGCAGTCGATGGCCTGCTGCGGGCAGGCCTTCACGCACGAGTAGCATTCCCAGCACATGTTCGGCTCGGCGTTGTATGCGCGCCGGTACGTGGGATCGATGTGCATGATGTCGGACGGGCAAATGTCGACGCAGTAGCCGCAGCCGTCGCAGCTCGTCATGTAGACAAACGTGGGCATGAGGGGTGCTCCTCAGAAGTTGCGCGGCGGGCGGATGGCGCTGCCGAGGGTCTCGGGCCGGTCTGCCGGAGCGGGCAGGTTGCGGCGATAACCGTTCGCGTGCTCGATACGCCGCTGAAACGCCGCGGCCGGTTTATAGAACATGTGGGCGAACTTCGACCACGGAACGGAGCCGAACAGGATCGTGGTGCCGAGCAGATACAGGCCGAAAAATACGCTGGCGGAGGTTGAATCACCCGCCGTCTGCAGGCGTGCCCAGATCAGCCCGAACGTCGCGCTCGAGAGCAGGGCGAGGATGAATAGATCGGCGCGCACCAGCCGCAGCGGCGAGTGGCCTTCGGCGGCGACGTCGACGCGCAGCAGGAGCCAGAACCAGTAGCCGCCCAGGCAAATCAACGCGGCGCCGAGATACCAGAGTTCGGGCACGATCGGTGGGGCAGGCGCGCCGGCGGCGGGATACGCGAAGACCAACATGACAGTGGTGAGGACGTAGAGCAGGAAGCCGTACATCGTCAGCAGGTGGGTGACCCTTCGCCACGGATTGCAGAATTCACCGGCGGCGAGGCCCGTGATCACGAGCGTCTGGACCGCGAGCGCCGCTGTTTCCGCGCCGCCGATCCGGCGGGTCGCGGCCGACTGCACGGTCCGGCGGTGATCGAAGAAGTACCGGGCGCTTCGCTTGTGGGCCAGATCGATCAGCGTGCCACATACGACCAGCGCGAACATGGCCGCCACATAGGCCTGCATCGCGACCGGTGGTATGGAGGCGGGAAGTTCGGCAAACGGATTGAGCGTGAACACTGGTGATCTCCGGCATGCCTCGGTTGTCGGTATTGTGTGGTTTGGAATCCGCCCCGGGATCCCAAGCCCAAAGCGAGGCTGACTCTAGTCCGGAGCGAGCTGGTTCGCAATGATCGCTTCAATCAATTAAATTGCTTATTCTAATATGATAAAATGATTAATTATGACACTCGATCAGTTGCGGGTCTTTGTCGAAGTTGCCGAGCGGGGCCACGTCACACGCGCCGCAGAAACCCTGCACATCAGCCAGTCCGCCGCCTCGGCGGCGATTGCCGCGCTGGAGGAGCACTATCAAATCAAACTCTTCGATCGAGTAGGCCGCGGAATCCAGTTGAGCGAGACGGGACGGATATTTCTGCGCGAGGCCCGCGCGGTGCTGGAGCGCGCGTCCATGGCGCAGTCGGTGCTGCAGGATCTGGCCGGCAGCCCGGCCGGACCGATTGCGTTGGCGGCCAGTCAGACGATCGCCACTTATTGGCTGCCGTGCCGACTCGCCGCGTTCCATCTCGCCAATCCGAGCGTTCGGCTCAATGTGACGATCCGCAACACGCATGAAGTCGAGAGCGCCGTCGCCGACGGCGAAGTGAGCATCGGACTCGTGGAGGGACCAACACAGCATCCGGCTGTGACCCGCATCCGGCTCGATCATGATCAGATGGTGCTGGTGGTCGCCGCCGATCGCGTCTGTGCAGCGCTAGATCAAGGCGGCGTAGTGAATCTGCGCGCATTGAATTGGGTCATCCGCGAGCCCGGGTCGGGCACGCGCCGCGCGCTCGAGGATCTGGCGATGCGTGAAGGCCTGTCGCTCGAGGATCTCAACATCTTTCTCGAGCTGCCCGGCAACGAGGCGGTGCGCGCGGCGGTGGAGGCCGGCGCGGGCGCGACCATCATCTCGCGCCACGTGGTTGCTTCCGCCATAGAGGCCGGCAGGCTCAGGCAGATCCCGATTGACCTGCCGCAACGCGAGTACGCCCTGCTGCGCCACCGCGACCGCCATGCGACGCTGGCGCAGAAGGCGCTCGTGGCCCATTTGACCGGTGCGGCCGGCGCCGGCAGCGCGCCGCAATAGGGCACTCCGCCGGCGGCACCGGCCGCGGCGAGGTCCGCAGGCACTCTTGCGGACGAGGCGGCGGCGGCTTGTCAGGGTGTGCGGCTCTGCAGGTGCTTGCCGAACAGACCGAAGAATTGGACCGCCTGCTGGTTGTTGCGCTCGGCGAGCAAGTGCCACCAACCGCGGATTCCGCCTTTCGGCGGTGGCATCTGCTGGTACTCGTTGGTTGCCGCGAGCAGCGCCTCGCCGAAGCGTACCAGAACGGTCTGCACCTCCGGCCGCAGCAAGAACGTCAGGATGCGTCCGAGTGCATCGTTGCGGGTCAGCTGCTCGAGCAGCGACAGTGCATCGCCGAGCACACCCGCCATCCGCGCGACCATCTCGTCGTTGAGGGCGTCCTCGGCCGCGCCGAGCAGGCGCGCCAGGTGCGCCAGGCGCTCCAGATCGCCGCTGGCGGCCAGCTGTGTGAGGACGTCCAGGGCATCGGTGAGGCGGCTACGGTTGATCCGGTCGACCAGATCGAGCGCCTCGCCCAAAGTGCCGGCCAGTCGGCCGACCATGTCGTCGCTCAGTGCGTCGCGCGCGCTTGCCGCGAGGTGCCCGAGCTCCTCGGGCTGACTCGCAGGCTCGACGGGTTGTGGTTCGCTCATAACGCGCCTCCTCAGAGCAGCCCGCGGGCAGATGCCCAATAAAGCCTGTTGTACGCCGTCTTGAACCAATGTACGGCCTTGGTCGGAGGCTTCGGACTGGGAGGGTTCTGATAGTCGAACATCGCGTAGGTGGCGCGATCCTTGCCCGCCTCGATGAAGCAGAACACCTTACCGTCATAGTCGCGCACCGGCGAGCCGATCTTGGCCATGGCTGCGAGATTTTCCGCCAGCGCGTCGGCCTCGAAGTGCGCCGTCGAGCCGGCCTTGCTGATCGGTAGGTTGGTGGTATCACCGAGTACGAAAACATCGTCCCGCCCTTCCATGTTGAGGCGATGGCGATCGGTCGGAATCCAGCCGCTCTTGCCCAGTCCGTTCTTCTCGATCACCTCCATCCCCTTGTGCGCCGGTATCGCGATCAACAGATCATACGGCGCCTCGGTCCCTTCCTCGCTGTGGACCACCTTGCCGCGCCCGTCAATTTCCTTCATGTTGAACAGAGTCTCGTAGGTGATTCCGAGCCGGTCGAATTCCGGCGTGACCCACTTGGCGACATTCTCCAGACTGTGCGTGCGCCCGATCGGATAGGTGTAGGTGCGACGTGAACGAAGGACTGAAGGACCGGTTCTTCGGTGCTACAGAAGGAGATGAGGGTAGGCCCCTCGATGTCGGCCGGCAGAGGCAGGCATCAAACCAGGCAGTGCGGCTGGGGTTC
>JAJZMI010000055.1 GCA_021798335.1 Pseudomonadota bacterium
CGACACGCTGAAGGCCGATTCACTCTCGTTCTTCGAGTCGATCATCATGGGCGTGGCCGGCAGCGCGCCCGGATTCTCGATCGCGGTGGCGATATCCGGCCTGCTGGCTACCGCGGGCGATTTGTCGTTGAACGCGGTGTTGCTTTTCGCGCTACCGATGCTTGGTATCGCGCTCGCCTACAAGGGTCTGAACGAGAAGTTCGCCAACGCCGGGGCGGCCTACGAGTGGACCAAGATCGGTTTCGGCAAGCTCCCTGGATACTTCTCGGGCTGGGCGCTCCTGGTCGCATCGATGGTGTTCATGATCACCGGCAGTGTGCCGCTCGGCACCGCGACGATCGATCTGGTCGCGCCGGCTCTCGCCGGCCACGTGCTGCTCACGACCGGTATCGGCGCGGTCTGGTTCCTCGGTATCGGCCTGGTCCTGATCGCCGGGATCGAGATCACCAGCCGGGTGCAGGTGGTCATGAGTTCGATCGAGCTGTCGATTCTGTTTGCGATCTCGGTCGCCGCGTTCCTGCGCACCGCGGGCGGACACGCTGTCAATCCGTTCTCGTGGAGCTGGTTCGGCTTGCACTACTCGCGGGGGAGCTTCGCGTCCTCGGCGTTGATCGTCGTCTTCCTCTATTGGGGCTGGGACGTCACCGCGAATCTCTCGGAGGAGACCCGCAACGACCGCCCGAACGCGGCCGGTAATGGCGGATTTTTGAGCGTGTTCGTGACGATCGCGTCGTTCGCCGCGTTCACGGCGGCGACGCTCATGCTGTTCTCGCTGCGCGAGTCGTCCGGATTCTCCGACAACCTGATCTATCAGGTTGCCATTGCGGCCGGTCTGGGCAAGGCCGGCGGTTATGCCGCGGCGCTGGCATTGATTCTCTCCAGCATCGCCACACTCGAGACCACGATGCTGCAGTTCTCGCGCACCCTGTTCGCGATGGGACGCGATCGGGCATTACCGGGCTGCTTCGGCGAGGTGCACGCGCGCACCGTCACGCCGGTCCGAACGATGTACCTGCTGCTTGCGGTCGGGCTCGTCGCGATCTTCGGCGCGAGCCTCATGCCGTCGGTCGCCTCGATTCTGGCCGATTCGGTCAACGCGATCGCCGTGCAGGTTTCCTACTATTACGGCCTCGCGGGCCTGGTGTGTGCCTGGCTTTACCGGTGGAGCTACCGGGAGTCCCTCGGAACGTTCCTGAAATACGTGGCGGCGCCGGCGCTGAGCGCGGTTATACTGATGACGCTGGGGATCTACGCGATCTCAACCTTCGACATGATCACCCGGATGGTTGGTATCGGTGGTCTGATCGCTGGAATTGTGTTTTTTCGGCCGAGGGGCTATCGGCGGCTCGCCGCGGCGGTGTCGGTCTCATGAGGCGCACCGTGCGGGCCCCTCGAGCGATCACGATGAAAAAGGCGCCGCAATTGCGGCGAGTGACCGGGAGTACGTGAATGACAACGATCAAAGTTCTGCCGAATGGCCCCTATCAGGTCGAGGGAGACGAGGTGGCGGTCGTCGACTCGAGCGGTGCGACGTATGTCACCGCGAGGCGTCCAGTCTATCTGTGTCGCTGCGGTGGCTCGAAGAGCAGGCCGTTCTGCGACGGCACGCACGCCAAGATCGGCTTCAAGGCCACCGACAGTGCCGTGTCCGGCGGCGGGGACGCTCCGGGCAAGAGCTGAGCGTCGGGCTCTCGGAAAGAGCGCTGACGCTCCCTGCTCGCAATTTTCCGGGGTGCGCTTGCAGAGGCCGAGGAGCGTTGCCGCGTCGGCTTGAGACATACCGAGTTCGTTCCAACGCGCCAGATACAGACGCTGCACCGGGACGCCGTGCGCCGCCGGGCCGGGCTGTAATCGGGGCACAGCTGCTTTGGCTGCGAATATGACGGAAGCGGTCGCGTGGAACCCGAGACTGGCGGATGCATTACGGGGTCGGGTGACTCCACAAGATGATTTGCCGTGAGCTCACCCATTCGGAATCCGAACTCGGGCGAACGTTCCTAATCGGTCCAGTCCTCGACTTTGAGGTCTGGCACGCCAGCAAAATGCCGTACATTGTTGGTGACGACGGTAGCCCGTTGGGAAACGGCATGGGCGGCGATCATGAGATCGGCGTTTCCCATCGGCTTTCCGAGCCGTTCGAGGGCGGCGCGGATTCGGGCATAGTGGGGCGTCACCGAGTTAGTCCAATCAAGAATCGAGAGACGCTCGAGGAAGCTCTCCACGAGATCGGCGAGCTTCGCGCTCTTTGATTTCTCGACTCCGAAGCGCAGCTCCGCCGCGGTGATCACGGACACGCAGAGTTCATCGGCGTGCCTCTGGAAATGCTGCGCGAGCGATTTCGGGCGGCGGCGGATGATGTAGCTCGAAATATCCGTGTCGAGCATGAAAAGCTTCATAGCGGCTCGCGGTCCTGCGGCGGGGAGTCGCCGCGGTCGGCGAGGAAATCGTCGGGGACGTCCACTGTGAGCGCAAAGAAAGACGCCCAGTCGGGCCGGATCGGGGAGAGCACGAGATTATCGCCCTGCTTACGGATGCGGACCTCCGTCACCTGCTCCGGAAAGCGCAGCTCCTGAGGGAGCCGCACCGCCTGGTTGGCGCCATTGCGGAAGATGGACGCACGGCGCAAAGCGACCGTGGCCATCGACTTGGCTGCCGTCCGGCGGGACGGAGGCTCTTTGCGCCCGGGCTTTCTCTTGATGCTCATAACGGGGATCCTCCTGACGATAAGCATATGCCTGGCATAGGCTCTGTCAATTCCCGCTGCCGAGATGGCGGCACGCGTCGCGCCTGCACCTGCTGCCGCTGGTGCCCGAGGCATTGGCAATCGTGGAGCCGCGAATCACCGGCCTGCACGGCGATGATAGGCTGTTCAGCATGACGCCAGAGGCGCTGTCCGCTGCCGTGGCTGACATCTCGATCGCACTGGTCGAGGCCAGGGCGGTGCGCGAACCGTTCCAGTTGCGCAACCTGCGCCGCACGTGCGAGACGATGCTGGCCGGCCTTGGCGTATCGTCCGACATTCGCGCGCAGTTACAGAGTCACGGCCTGGGCGGCGTGCAGAACCGACACTATGACCGCCATGATTACGCACCCGAGAAAGCGCACACCCTCGCGTTGTGGGCCGCGCACATGAAAGGAGTGAAGGAAGGCAACGGCCAGCAATCGAACGTCGTGCGGCTGGTGCGGCCCTCAATCGCGTGACGCAGCGCTGCCTCTGTGTTCCTATTGACGTATTACGCGAGACGTAATATTCTCGCTGCATGGCCATCCAGTCGTTCGCCTGCAAGCGCACCGAGGCACTATTCCAGGGCGGCCATCCGCGAGAATTCCAGGCCTTCGAGAACGTGGCGACGCGCAAGCTGCGGCTGCTGAACGTCGCCAAGACCCTCGACTTTCTGCGCTCACCGCCCGGAAACCGACTGGAGTCCTTGAAGGGCGACCGGAAGGGCCAGCATAGCATCCGCATCAACGACCAGTTCCGCGTGTGCTTCATCTGGACGGAAGCGGGGGCGCACAACGTTGAGATCGTCGATTACCACTGAGGGCTACCCCATGAGCAAACCAACCGACCGCATGCGCGCCATTCACCCTGGCGAGGTGCTGCGCGAGGAGTACTTGGCTCCCCTAGGCATGAGCGTGCATGCACTCGCCATGGAACTTGGGGTGCCGGCCACCCGCCTGCACGAAATCGTGAAAGAGCGGCGCGCCGTGAGTGCCGACACAGCCGAGCGCCTGGCGCGTTACTTCGGCGGCGATGCTGCGAGTTGGCTGGCGCTGCAAGGGGACTACGACCTGCGCACACTGCCGACCCGAAAGGACATTGAGCGCAAAGTCACTCCCCGCGACGCTGCCGCGTGAGCCAAAACCCGTCGTGCCTACCCTGCCGCTGATCCCGGCGGGGGAAAAGAGGCTCTGTTGAGAAGCGAGTGGATTATGCGGCCGCGTAAGGGTTGATCCGGGAGAAATGGCCGAAGAAGTAAGTGCCGCCGAAGACGAAATCAGGGCGCCGTGAGGTGCGCATCGTCCCTGAGCTTGTCGCCGAGCTAAAAGCGTATCGTGAGGCGGGGAGCGGCGAGGGGTTGCTGTTTCGGACGGGCAAGGACAATGCGATGAATCCGAGCAACGTCCACCGCGACATCTGGCGACCGTTGCTGAAGCGGGTAGGGGTGCCCGCCCGTGCTATCTACTCCGCGAGGCACAGTTACGCGTCGCTCGCGCGCACCGCCGGCGAGTTCGCGCTCAACGTCGGGCAGTCGATGGGGCACGCGCGCTCGAAGCTCGTTGAATGACGTGTACGCGCATGTGCGCGCCGAGGGGCTGGCGAGGGTCGCCCACGCGGCGGGTGCGCGTGTGCTCGGCAGGCCTCAGCTACGTGCAATTGACGGGGCAGGCGGGACGTTGCCACGCTGTTAGACAGCGCCTCGACGCCGGGCGACGAGAATGCCGTAACTGGTTGATTTTATTGGCTCCCCGGGTTGGACTCGAACCAACGACCAACGGATTAACAGTCCGACGCTCTACCGACTGAGCTACCGGGGAACCGGTTCGCGGGATCCGCGAAAGGGCGCGAATTTTGCGGTGTGCGCTGGTCCCGCGTCAAGGAACCCGCAGCAAGAATTCATGTGTGTCCGCGGCGGCGTGGCGCGGCTGGGGATGGTGCAGCAGGCGGCTCAGTCGTTGCGGGCCGAGGCGAGCCTGCGCTCGCGAAGGGCCCAGAGGTGCCCGTAGGCGATTGCATTGATTGCCAGCAATAGGCCCGCCAGCGCCCATTGACTCGGTCGCGTGAGTCCGGGGGGATACAGAATCGGCAGCAGGTAATGGCGCAGGAAGCCGCCGTGGTAGCCGGCCTGGCCGGCCAGGCGGCGCAGATGCTTCTCGAGCGCCGTCAGGGGGCAGATCTGACCGGAGACTTCCACCCACAGTCCCCAGGCCAGTGCGGGAATGTGGGCGAACGCCGCGCGGCGCCACTTCCAGGCGAGGAAGCCGCCGAAGATCACGAACCCGACGAACGCCAGGTGGACGAGGACCAGACCATCGGCGAGTATTCGCCAGATCATGACCTTAGGTGCGGCGGGCTGCGCTTCCTCTGCTCAGGACACCCGCAATGCGCTCCATGGCATTCTTCAATGTCTCCAAGCTGCATGCGAAGGACAACCGGATGTGTCCGCTCGCCCCAAACGCCGAGCCCGGGACCACGGCGACTCCTGCCTCGGTGAGCAGCATCTCCGCGAAATCAGTGTCCGAACTCGAGCCGATGGCCGCCATCGCGTGGGTCACGTCCGCAAAGGCATAGAACGTGCCCGATCCGGGCAGGCAGCTTACCCCGGGAAGAGCGTTCAGTGCCTCGACGACGTAGTCGTGACGGGCCTTGAATGCCTCGTTCATGCGCGCCACCTCGCTCTGGTCTCCCGAGAGTGCCGCGGCCGCAGCGTGTTGCGAGATGCTCGAGGCGTTCGACGTCGACTGTCCCTGGATGGTCGCCATCGCCGTGATCAGCTCTTTGGGCGCGCCACAGTAGCCGATGCGCCAGCCGGTCATGGCATAGGTCTTGGACACACCGTTGATCGTCACGGTGCGGCCGTAGAGCTCCGGCACCGCCGTGACCAAACTGCAGAAGGGTTCGGACCCCCAATAGATTTTCTCGTACATGTCGTCGGTGCCGATGACGATGCGCGGCTGATCGATCAGTACTTCGCCGAGGGCGCGCAGCTCGGCGCGGGTGTAGGCGGCACCGGTGGGATTGCACGGGCTGTTCAGCAACACTAGGCGCGTTTTCGGCGTGATCGCCGCGGCGAGCTGGCGCGGGCTGATCTTGTAGCCCTGCGCGGGCCCGGAGGTGAGAATCACCGGCTGCCCGTCGGCGAGCAGCACCATGTCGGGGTAGGACACCCAGTAGGGCGCCGGGATGATGACCTCGTCGTCCTTGTCGAGCACCGCCATGCACAGGTTATAGAGGACCTGCTTGGCGCCGGTGGCAACCAGTATTTGCGAGCGCTCGTACTGGATGCCGTTGTCGCGCGCGAACTTCGCGATGATGGCATCCTTGATCTCGCTGGTACCCTCGACGTGGGTATAGCGGGTCATTCCCCTGTGGATGGCCTCGATACCGGCTTCGGCGATATAGTGCGGCGTGTCGAAATCTGGTTCGCCGGCGCCGAGCCCGATCACGTCTTTTCCCTCGGCCCGCAGGCGCGCGGCACGGGCGGTGACGTTCAGGGTCGGCGAAGGCTTGACGCGCTGAATGCGCCGGGAAAGGGTTACAGCCACTGGAATTCCTGTGATGCGCCAGAGCAACGGGCATCGCTATATTAAGCCATCGGCGCCGACGCCACCATCCGGTGGCGGGCGAAAACGGCGAGGATCGAGCGGGCATGGAACATACTCCTTTTGAGCTCGAGGCTGATTTCCAGCCGGCGGGCGATCAACCCGCCGCCATCGAGAAACTGCTCGAGGGCCTCGATGACGGCTTGAGCGCACAAACCCTGCTCGGGGTCACGGGCAGCGGTAAGACGTATGTCGTCAGTGCGGTTATTGCGCGCGCGCAACGCCCCACGCTGGTGCTCGCGCACAACAAGACGCTGGCCGCCCAGCTGTACGGCGAATTTCGCGGCTTCTTTCCGCATAACGCGGTTGAATACTTCGTCTCATACTACGATTACTACCAGCCCGAGGCGTACGTTCCCGCATCGGACACGTACATCGAGAAAGATGCCTCGATCAACGAGCACATCGAGCAGATGCGCCTTTCGGCCACCAAGGCGCTGCTCGAGCGGCCCGATGCCATCATCGTCGCCACAGTCTCTTCCATCTATGGGCTCGGCGACCCGAAAGCCTATCTCGAGATGATCCTGCATCTTAAGCGTGGGGATCCCATGGATCAGCGGCGGATGCTGCGGCGCTTGGCGGACATGCAGTACACGCGCAACGAGCTCGATCTGACCCAGGGCACCTATCGAGTGCGGGGTGATGTCATCGACATCTTTCCGGCGGAGTCCGAGCGCGAGGCCATACGAGTCGAGCTTTTCGACGATACCATCGAGTCGCTCTCGGTATTCGATCCTTTGACCGGCACGATCGAGCGCAAGGTGCCGCGCTTCACCGTCTATCCGGGCACCCACTACGTCACGCCCAAGGAGCGGCTGCTCGGGGCGATCGATCACATCCGCGCGGACCTGCGCGCGCGCCTGGAGGAGTTGCGTGGGGCGGGCAAGCTGCTCGAGGCGCAGCGGCTCGAGCAGCGCACGATGTACGACATGGAGATGATGCAGGAAGTGGGCTACTGCGCTGGAATCGAGAACTATTCGCGCTACCTCTCGGGCCGCGCCCCCGGGGAGCCCCCGCCGTGCCTGTTCGATTATCTGCCGCGCAACGCGCTGCTGGTGATCGACGAGAGTCACCAGACCATCCCGCAGCTCGGAGCGATGTATCGCGGCGACCGCTCGCGCAAGGAGGTGCTGGTCGAGTACGGCTTTCGTCTGCCCTCGGCACTGGACAATCGTCCGCTGAAGTTCGAGGAGTGGCAACGCCTGGCGCCGCAGATGATCTTCGTGTCCGCGACACCCGGACCTTACGAGGCGCGTCACTCGGGTCAGACGGTCGAGCTGGTGGTTCGCCCGACGGGTCTCGTGGACCCCGAGGTCGAGGTGCGGCCGGTCACCACCCAGGTGGACGATGTGCTCTCGGAAATCCGCGCCTGCGCGGCGCGCGATGAGCGGGTGCTGATCACTACCCTCACCAAGCGCATGGCCGAGGATCTCACCGAGTACCTCGTTGAGCACGGTGTTCGGGTGCGCTACCTGCATGCCGACATTGAGACCGTCGAGCGCACGGAGATCATCCGCGACCTGCGCCTCGGGAAATTCGACGTGCTGGTGGGCATCAATCTCCTGCGCGAGGGGCTCGACCTGCCGGAGGTGTCGCTCGTGGCGATTCTCGATGCCGACAAGGAGGGATTCCTGCGCTCGGACAACTCGCTCATCCAGACCATCGGTCGCGCGGCGCGCAATCTGCATGGTCGGGCCATCCTCTACGCCGATCGGATCACCGGGTCGATGCGTCGGGCGATGGAGGAGACCGACCGCCGCCGGCACAAGCAGCTGGAGTACAACGCCGTGCACGGGATCACGCCGCGGGGGATCCGCAAGACGGTGGCGGACATCATGGAAGGCGCCCGCGCCGCGGCGCCCGCGCCGCGCGGCCGGCGGCGCGCCATCGCTCAGGGTCGCGCCGAGGCCCCGGCCGCCCCCGAGTCGCTCGAGCCCGCGGCGATCGCGCGGCGGATCAAGAGGCTCGAAAGCGAGATGCTCGAGCGGGCGCACAATCTGGAATTCGAGGCCGCGGCGCAGCTGCGCGACGAGGTCGCGCGGCTGAAACGGCTCGAGTTGGGCGTCGCGTGAGGGCGGTAGCGTAAGTTCTTGGAATGCCTTGGATTAGCTTGCGCGGCTCGCCTCGCTCTTGTATCGTTCGCGACCCTCCTTACAGGAGAATTCCGCGACAGGCGCGTAG
>JAJZMI010000167.1 GCA_021798335.1 Pseudomonadota bacterium
CGGCACTGCCGGCGGCGTTCTATCAGGTACGGCCCGGCGACACGCTGTCGGGCATCGCGGCGCGCTACGGTCTCAGTGTTCAGGCGCTCGCGCGACTGAATGGCATTCAACCCGACGGCATGCTGCGCATCGGGGAGCAATTGCGTGTCCCTGAGGCCGGCTCGCCATCGCCGGTGGCGGCTGACGCCTCGTCCGCCGCGGCACTGCCGGCGGCGTTCTATCAGGTACGGCCCGGCGACACGCTGTCGGGCATCGCGGCGCGCTATGGCCTCAGTGTTCAGGCGCTCGCGCGACTGAATGGCATCGAGCCCGACGGCATGCTGCGTACGGGGGAGCGGCTGCGTGTGCCCCGAACGGGGTCAAGTGCCTCGCTGCTGTCGTTCGGATCCGCCTTTCCCTGCCCATCGGTACTGCAGTCTGCGGTCCGCTTCTGGATTCGCGTTTACACCCAGGTGGGTACCAACGGGGGCTTCCTACACGATCCGAACAACCTCGGTGTGATCTACCAGACGGTGCATTTCCCGCCAGGCAGCTCTCCTTGGGAGCGTCAACACATCGTGGACGTCGACCGTGACCGGCTCGCCGCCGAGTTGCGCGCCATCGCCGCCGGCGCCCGGCCGCTGACGCCGCAGGAGCGGCGTATCCGGGCCCTGTGGGGCCCGGAGGTGAGCGGGGCGCGCCTGGTGCGGGCGGCGGACGACATTCGATTCCAGCTCGGACAGTCGAATCGATTCAAGGCGGGTTTGATCCGTTCCGGCGCCTGGCACCATGCGATCGCGCGAGCGCTCGCTCAGCAGGGGCTGCCCCCGCAGCTCGCCGCGCTGCCGCTGGTGGAGTCCTCTTACAACCCGCTGGCGTATTCCAAGGACGGCGCGGCCGGTATCTGGCAGTTCATGCCGGGTACGGCACAGCGCTTCCTGCGCATGACCTCGGCCCTCGATCAGCGGCTCGATCCGTTCAGCGCCACGGTGGCGGCCGCGCAGCTGCTTGCCTACAACCATCGGATCCTGGGAACCTGGCCGCTGGCGATTACGGCCTACAATCATGGCCTCGCAGGGATGCTGCGCGCCGTTCGCACCGTCGGCACCAAGAACATCGGCGCCATCGTGCTGCGTTACCGGACGCCCATGTTCGGATTTGCATCGCGCAATTTCTACGCGTCGTTCCTGGCGGCCCTGTACGTCGATGAGCACGCTCATCGCTATTTCGGCAATTTGCACGAGTTGCCCGAGGAGCGATTCCACGAACTGCCGTTGCCCGGCTATGTGTCCATGGCTGCGCTCGAGAGAGCGCTCGATGTGCCTGTTGCCCGTCTGCGCGAGCTGAACCCGGCGCTTCTGCCGCCGGTCTGGGACGGCGAGCTCGATGTGCCGAAGGGCTATCGTCTGCGCTTACCGGAGCGAGCGCCGATCTGGACTGTTGCCGATCTCATCGACCGCCTTCGCCCGGGCGCGTTGCTTGCCGAGCAGCTGCGCCCGGCTATCTACCGCGTGCAATGGGGCGATACGCTCTCGGGCATCGCGGCGCGCTACGGGCTGAGTGTCTGGGCGCTGGCTCAGTTCAACGACATCCAGCCCGACGGCATCTTGCGCGTCGGGGAGCATCTGCGGCTGCCCGGGGCTGCGCCGCCGGCGGCGCTGTTGGCGGCCAATGCCGGGCCCGGACCCGGACTGTCGGGAAGCTACCGCGTGCAGCCCGGGGATACGCTCTCGGGCATCGCGGCGCGCTACGGGCTGAGTGTCTGGGCGCTGGCTCAGTTCAACGACATCCAGCCCGACGGCATCTTGCGCGTCGGGGAGCATCTGCGGCTGCCCGGGGCTGCGCCGCCGGCGGCGCTGTTGGCGGCCAATGCCGGGCCCGGACCCGGACTGCCGGGAAGCTACCGCGTGCAGCCTGGGGATACGCTCTCGGGCATTGCCGCCCGCTATGGCGTGAGCACCTGGGCGCTGGCTCGACTGAACGGCATCCAGCCCGACGGCATCTTGCGCATCGGGGAGCATCTGCGGCTGCCCGGGGCTGCGCCGCCGGCGGCGCTGTTGGCGGCCAATGCCGGGCCCGGACCCGGACTGCCGGGAAGCTACCGCGTGCAGCCTGGGGATACGCTCTCGGGCATTGCCGCCCGCTATGGCGTGAGCACCTGGGCGCTGGCTCGACTGAACGGCATCCAGCCCGACGGCATCTTGCGCATCGGGGAGCGCCTGCGGCTGCCCGGTCCAGGGGAACCGGCGCCCCTGCCAGCGGGTATCGTCGCAAGGGCGGCCCGGCCGTCCTCCATCGACAAGGTGGAGGCGCGGGGGCCGGGGCTCGGTCCAGGCGGCCACTCGGCGCCGAGTCTCGATCCAACGGATTATTCAGTGGGATCGAACGATACGATCCGGGTGGCTGCGGCCGAATCGCTCGGGTACTACGCCGAGTGGTTGGGGGTCAGCGCCATGGATCTGCGTCGGATCAATCATCTGCGCGTCGGCCAATCACTGTGGATCGGCGAGCGGATCCGGCTGGATTTCCGGCATGTGACGCCCGCACAGTTCGAGCAGCAGCGGGTGGCCTATCATCGAGCCCTTGAAGCGCGCTACTTCGCGACGCACCGTATCGACGGCGTGTTCTACTACGTGACGCGCAGTGGCGACTCGTTGTGGACGTTGATGCAGCGCTTCCCGGGACTGCCCGAATGGCTCCTGCGCCAGTACAATCCTCATATTGATTTCTTTGCCCTCAAGCCCGGCACGCGCTTGGTCGTCCCGCGGATCGAGGCCGTCGCCGCAGGAAGCTGAGTACGGCGTTGCGGGGCTGGAAGCCGCGCACCAGCCGCCGCCGCTCGCGTCTATAATGAAATCATGCGTCATTCCACGATCATCCTGGCGGCCACGCTCGGCGTCGCCGCGGCACTAGCCGACGCCGCTCCGCGGGTGGAGCGCGTCGCCCTGCGGACCGACCCGCATCTTCCACAGGTCCAATACGTGCTGGTGAAGAAGCACGAGCGGCGCTTGTTTCTGATGGACGGCAGCAAGGTGGTGCGTTCGTTCAAGATTCACCTTGGACTGATGCCGCGGGGGCAGAAGAGACGTTCCGGCGACTTCCGGACCCCGCAGGGATGGTACAAGCTCGTGCGGCGTGATCCGTACAGCGAATTCTTCATGTCGATCCAGATCTCCTATCCCGATCGGGCCCAGCGCGCCTTCGCCCGGGCGCACGGCTGGCGGCCCGGGGGCGAGATCATGATCCATGGCCTGCCGAACCGATTGACTGCTCCGCTGTCCTACTATCTGCACAGCGATTGGACCGATGGCTGTATCGCCGTCTCCGATGCCGACATGATGCAGATCTGGATGATGACCCGCGACGGCACGCCGATCGACATCCAACCCTGAGACTTCGTTCCAGCATGGAAGTGCACGATTCCGAGCCTCAGTTCGTCGAAGCGCGCGTTCATCCCCGCGGCAGTCTCGAGAACCTCTCCCAGGAGGAAATAGCCAAGCTGCTCGATTCCGGGCAGCGCGGGTTGTATCCGCTGTTCCGCCAATGTGCTCTGGCGGTGCTCAACAGCGGCGCCGAGACCGATAACGCCAAGGAGATATTCGACCGCTACCGCGACTTCGAAGTGCGCATCAAGCGCCAGCCGTGGGGCATTCATCTGGAGATGCACCACGCGCCGGGCAGCGCGTTCGTCGATGGCCAGATGATCCGCGGCATCAAGGAGCATCTGTTCGCGGTGCTGCGTGACATAGTCTTCACCTCGAACGAGATCTTGGCCGGCGGCCGGTTCGACCTGACCGAGTCCGCCTCGATCACCAATGCGGTGTTCCATATCCTGCGCAACGCGCAGCTGCTCGAGTTCAACACACATCCCAACCTGGTCGTGTGCTGGGGCGGGCACTCGATCGGCAACGAGGAGTACAAGTACTCCAAGCGCGTCGGCTATGAGCTGGGACTGCGCGGGCTCGATGTCTGTACCGGCTGTGGTCCGGGCGCGATGAAGGGGCCGATGAAGGGAGCGACCATCGGGCACGCCAAGCAGCGCATCGAGCGCGGGCGGTACATCGGCATCACCGAGCCGGGCATCATCGCCGCCGAGCCTCCGAACCCCATCGTCAATCACCTGGTGATCATGCCGGACATCGAGAAGCGTCTCGAGGCGTTCGTGCGTTTCGCGCACGGCATCGTCGTGCTACCGGGGGGCGTCGGCACGCTCGAGGAGATTCTCTATCTGCTCGGCATCTTGCTCGATCCGGCCAATCGTGATCAGCCCTTCCCCGTCGTGCTCACCGGCCCTCGCTCGAGCGCCGCATACTTCGAGCAGATCCGCCATTTCATACGCGGCACGCTCGGTGAGACGGCGCTCGAGTGCCTGGCCATCGTCATCGACGATCCGGCGGAGGTCGGCCGCCACATGGTGCGGGGCATCGAAGCGGTGCGGGATTTCCGTCGCCGTCACAAAGACGCTTACAGTTTCAACTGGCTGCTGTCGATTCGGCCGCAGTTTCAGCATCCATTCTCGGTCACGCACCAGTCGATGCGCGCGCTCGATCTTGGGCGCGACCAGCCGGTGCACGAGCTTGCCGCGAATCTGCGGCGGGCCTTCTCGGGCATCGTCACCGGCAACGTCAAAGAGCATGGTATCCGCGCGATCGAGCAGCACGGACCGTACGAGCTCACCGGCGACCGCGACATCATGCAACTGCTCGATCAGTTGCTCGCGGCGTTCGTCGCGCAGGGCCGCATGAAATTGCCCGGCAGCAGTTACCGGCCGGTCTACCGCCTGGTCGCCTAGCGCTCGATGGCGCAACCGGCGTCGGCGTCATATGACATAATCTCGGGCCTCATTGCATAAGCCGATTCATTTCCTCATGGGACGCGCGCGAGCCGAGGCGCCTGTGAACCAGTACCTGCGCCATGGGCGTGCGAAACGTACTCTGGACTCCCGTTGTCCGAGGTGCGTCCATGAGTTCATCGTTCAGGGAGCGCGACGCTCCGCCCGAGGTGAAAGAGGAGCGGGTCGTCAAGGGCTCGCCGCCCGCACCGTTTCCGACCTGGCTCGATCGCATGCAGAATGTTCGGGCCCGTCACGAGGCGATCACGCGCAGTCTCAATACGTGGTCCAATTACAAGAATTGGGCCGAGCGCATGCGCAGCACCTGGACCGAGGACTCGCCCGAGGCCGGCGCCGCGCCGCACACGGGCAAGGGCCCGAGGACGCCCAATCATTGAGGACGGGCCGATGGAATTCGTAATGCTCTGGTGGGACGAGCTGGATGACCTGGCGGCGCTGGTGTGTCACGTTGCCCGGGAGGTGATTGCCGAGGTCGCGGTCTTGCCGCGGCGCCGGGCCCTGGGCAGCGTCATCGAGCAGTTGCTGAGGCTGCCGGCCTGAGCGTGCTGCCGGTGCGGCCCCTCTTCAGCGCGCCCGCGCATTGAAAAACGCTTCGTTGCGCCCAAAATCGTCCGCTCCACAGCGATGTAGGAGTGGACCGTGAACCCCACCGCCGAGACCCCTTCCAGCCCCGCTTCAGACCGGCAGACGCACGGCTTTCAGGCGGAGGTGCGTGAGCTGCTGAAGCTCATGATCCATTCCCTGTACAGCCACCGGGAAATCTTCCTGCGCGAGCTGATCTCCAATGCCTCGGACGCCAATGACCGGCTGCGCTTTGCGGCCATCGGTTCTCCGGAGCTGCTCGAGCATGACGCGGAACTCGCGATTCGCATCGAGGCCGATCCCGAGGCGGGCACGATCACCGTCGTGGACAACGGAATCGGAATGACGCGCGAGGAGGCGATGGCGAACCTCGGCACCATCGCTCGCTCCGGAACGGCGGAATTCTTCCGCTCACTCTCGGGCGATCGGCAAAAGGATTCGCAACTGATCGGCCAGTTCGGCGTCGGGTTCTATTCGGCCTTCATCGTGGCCGAGCGCGTGGAGGTGCTCTCGCGGCGCGCCGGTGCGCCGCCCGAAGCCGCCGTCCGCTGGGAGTCGAATGCCGACGGGGAATTCACGGTCGAAAGTATTACGCGCGAGGCGCGGGGCACGGCCGTGAAGCTGTATTTGAAGCAGGAGGCGAAGGAATTCGCCGACCCCTTCCGGTTGCGCGGACTGATCCGGCGCTATTCCGACCACATTGCCTTCCCGGTGCGGATGCGCAAAGAAGGCGAGGCTTCGCTCGAGTACGAGACGGTCAATCAGGCGACGGCCCTGTGGGTGCGGCCGCGCGCCGAGATCAGCGAGGACGAGTACCGTCAGTTCTACCAGCATCTGGCCCATGATTTCAGCGAGCCGCTCGCCTGGAGCCACA
Organism: Pseudomonadota bacterium; assembly: GCA_021798335.1. Taxonomy (GTDB): domain Bacteria; phylum Pseudomonadota; class Gammaproteobacteria; order Steroidobacterales; family Steroidobacteraceae; genus 13-2-20CM-66-19. The sequence continues at coordinate 6,288 of JAJZMI010000167.1, forward strand.
ATCGCGTCGAGGGCAAGCGCGAGTACACGAGTCTGCTCTATGTCCCGGGGCGCGCGCCGTTCGACCTGTGGCAGCGCGGTGCGGCGCACGGCCTGAAGCTGTACGTCAAGCGTGTCTTCATCATGGACGACGCCGAGCAGTTCCTGCCGCCGTATCTGCGTTTCATCAAGGGCGTCATCGACTCGAGCGACCTGCCGCTGAACGTCTCACGGGAACTGCTGCAGCGCGAGCCCGAGGTGGAGGCCATTCGCGGCAGTCTCACCAAGCGGGTGCTCGACATGCTCGCGAAGCTTGCCCAGGACGAGCCCGAAAAATTCGCCACGTTCTGGAAGGAATTCGCGCCGGCGCTGAAGGAGGGCGTGGTGCAGGATGTGGCCAACCGTCCTGCGCTGCTCGCGCTGCTGCGATTCGCCAGCACGCACGAGGCGGCCGACGAGCCGACAGTGACCCTGGCGCAGTACGTGGCGCGGATGAAGCCGGGCCAGGAGCACATCTACTATGTCGTGGCCGAGAACGTGCGGGCGGCGCGCCACAGCCCCTACATCGAGCGGCTCACCGAGCAGGGGCTGGAAGTGCTGCTGCTCGGGGAGCGCATCGACGAGTGGATGATGGGGCAACTGGAGGCGTTCGAGGGCAAGCGCTTCAAGGACGTCGCGCGCGGTGATCTTGCCCTTGGCCCGCTCGAGACCGAGGCGGAGCGCAACCGGCGCGAGGCGGCGCTGAAGGAGAGCAAGGGCCTGTTGAAGCGGGTCAAGGACGCCATTGGCGAGCGCATCACCGAGGTGCGGATCAGCACCCGGCTGAAGGACTCCCCGGCCTGTCTGGTGCGCGCGGAAAACGACCTTGGCGCCGGGATGCGCAAGATTCTGGCCGCCGCGGGGCAAAAGGTGCCCGACTCCAAGCCGGCGCTGGAGCTCAATACGGATCATCCGCTGGTGAAGTACCTGGAGAAGCTCGGCGATGCGGGCCGCTTCCAGGAGCTGGCACTGCTGCTGTACGAACAAGCCGAGCTGTCCGAGGGCGGGGAACTCGGCGATCCGGCGCAATTCGTCCAGCGGCTCAACCGCCTGTTGGTGGAGCTGGCGGCGGGTCAGACCGCGTGAGGTTGCCGCGACCGCAGCACACGCTGCTGCCCGGTCCGGCCGGGCAGCTCGAGGCACTGCTCAGCGAGCCGCCGGAGGATGAGCCGGAGCACTGCCGCCCGGGCGGATGTTTCGCCGTGGTGTGCCATCCGCATCCACTCTACGGCGGGTCGCTCGACAACAAGGTGGTCTACACTCTGGCGCGCGCGTTCGAGGAGTGCGGCGCCCCGACGATACGCTTCAATTTCCGTGGTGTCGGCGCGAGTGCGGGTCATTACGACGGCGGCCGCGGCGAGACCGAGGACGCGCTGGCGGCGATCGCTTACGGACGCGCCCGTTGGAGTGGGGCGGGGCTGTGGTTGGCGGGCTTTTCCTTCGGAGCGGCGGTGGCTGTGCGCGCCGCCGCGCGCGCCGAGCCGGACAAGCTCGTGTTGGTGGCGCCCGGCGTCACCAAGATGGCGATGGAGGAGGTGCCCTCACCGCGCTGCCCCTGGCTGATCGTGCAGGGCGATGCCGACGAGGTGATCGAGCCGCTCGAGGTGCTGCAATGGGCGCAGCGTCAGAGCGTGCCGGCGCAGATCCGCCGCTTTCCCGATACGGGGCATTTCTTTCACGGACGATTGGGCGAGCTGCGCGAAGCGGTGGCGCAATTCATGCGCGGCGCGGACTGAGGTGCCACCTTCCCTGAGCGGCGCCCGCGCGGCGTCGCGAAATGAACGGGGTTCGCTCCGCGAACCCCGTTGAGCGTCACGCTCGGCGCGTTCAGGAATTGACCATCGCCTTGAGGTTCTTCAACGGCATCACACGGACCTTTTTGCTGGCCGGCTTTGCCTTGAACATCATATTCTCACCGGTGAATGGGTTGATTCCCTCGCGTGCCTTCGTGGCCGGCTTCTTTACGACCTTCATCTTCAGCAGCCCGGGCATGGTGAACAGACCGTTGCTGCGCAGGCTCTTCTTGATCACGCCATTGAGCGAATCGAACACGCTGCCGACCTGCTTGCGCGAGAGCCCCGTGTCTTTGGAAATTTGAGTCAGGACTTCCGACTTGGTCGGAGCGCTACCCTTTTTCGCCATATTGCGCCACTCCTCGA
>JAJZMI010000080.1 GCA_021798335.1 Pseudomonadota bacterium
TTCAGGGTAATATGCTGCAATGAACCCAGAGGAAGTCGCGCGGTTGATCCGCGCCGGCCTGCCCGGAGCCGAGGTCCGGGTGCAGTCGCAAGACCAGACCCACTTCGAGGCGCGCATCGTGGCCGAGCAATTTTCCGGCCTCGGGCGGCTCGCCCGCCACCAGTTGATATACCGCGCGCTCGGCGAGCGCGTCGGACGGGAGATTCACGCGCTGACGATCGAAGCGCTGGCGCCCACCGAGGCGGGCGGCTGACGTGGACAAGTTGCAGATCCAGGGCGGCGTGCCGCTCGAGGGCGAGGTGCGCATCTCCGGGGCCAAGAACGCGACGCTGCCGATCCTGGCCGGCGCGTTGCTCTCGGACGGTCCGGTGGTGGTCGGCAACGTGCCGCACCTGAAGGATGTGACCACCACCGTCGAGCTGCTCGGCGGCATGGGCGCGACGGTCACGGTCGACGAGCGCATGCGCATCGAGGTGGATGCGAGCACGGTGCGCAACTACTCGGCCCCGTACGAGCTGGTCAAGACCATGCGCGCCTCGATCCTGGTGCTCGGCCCGCTCGTGGCCCGCTTCGGGCGAGCGGACGTGTCGCTGCCCGGCGGCTGCGCCATCGGCGCCCGGCCGGTCAATATTCACGTGGCCGGGCTGCAGGCACTCGGGGCCGACATCACCATCGAGGGCGGCTACATCCGCGCGCGCGCTGACCGCCTGCGCGGGGCCCGGCTGGTGCTCGACACCGTCACGGTCACCGGTACCGAGAACCTGATGATGGCCGCGGTGCTGGCCCGGGGCGAGACGCTCATCGAGAACGCCGCGCGCGAGCCCGAGGTCGTCGACCTGGCGAATTTCCTGATCAGCATGGGCGCGAAGATCGAGGGCGCCGGCGGCGACAAGATCGTGGTCCAGGGCGTCGAGCGCCTGAGCGGCACCCACTATGAAGTGTTGCCGGACCGCATCGAGAGCGGCACCTATCTGGTGGCCGGGGCGATCACCGGCGGCCACGTGCGCATCAAGAACACGCGGCCGGATCACCTCGATGCGGTGCTGGTGAAGCTGCAGGAGGCCGGCGCCGACATCGCTGTCGGGGACAGCTGGGTGGAGGTCGACATGCGCGGCCGCCGGCCGCGCGCGGTGGATGTGCGCACCGCGCCCTATCCGGCGTTTCCGACCGACATGCAGGCGCAGTTTGCGGCGCTCAATACCGTGGCGAGCGGCGTCGGCACCATCATCGAGACGATCTTCGAGAACCGGTTCATGCACATGTTGGAAATGAGGCGGCTCGGCGCGGAGATCCGGCTCGAGGGCAATACGGCGATCATTCACGGCGTGGCGCGCCTGACCGCCGCGCCGGTGATGGCGACGGACTTGCGCGCCTCGGCGAGCCTGGTGCTCGCGGGACTGGTGGCCGAGGGCCGCACCGAGGTCGAGCGCATCTATCACATCGACCGGGGCTACGAGGCCATCGAGGAGAAGCTCTCGCAGCTCGGGGCCCAGATCAAGCGGGTGCCAAACTGACATGGGGGCCGTTCGCAGTGGCGCGTCCCGGCGGCGGCGAGCGGCGGGCCGCCGCACCGGCGGCCGAGCGTAGACTGAAGACTCGAGGGGGATACGATGCGGATCGGCATGATTGGGCTCGGGGGCATGGGCGCGTACATGGTGCGCCGTCTGATCGAGGACGGTCATGAGTGCGTGGCGTATGACAAATCCGTCAAGGCCGTGCGCGCCGCCGCGGCGGTGGGCGCAATCGGCGCGGCCTCCACCGCGGATCTGATCGAGCGCTTGCCGGCGCCGCGCACCATCTGGATCATGGTGCCGGCCGGCGCGGTGGACGAGGTGATCGGTCATTTGCGCTCGCAGCTCGCGGCGGGCGATATCCTCATCGATGGCGGCAACTCGCATTATTCCGACGACATCCGCCGCGCCGATGCGCTGCGCGCCGACGGTGTCCACTATCTCGATGTCGGCACCAGCCGCGGGGTCCTCGGGGTCGTGCAGGGGTACTGCCTGATGGTCGGCGGTGATCCGGATACCTTCGAGATGCTCGAGCCGATCTTCGGCACGCTCTCCCCCGGCGGGCGGGTCGCGGAGCGGCGCGCGGCACCGCGAGCCGCACGGGCCGCAGGCTCGGCGCCCGGGGCGGGGCAGCGGCACGGCACCGCGAATGAGGATGCCCTGGCGATGGCGTCCATGGGCTATCTGTACTGCGGTCCGAGCGGCGCCGGCCACTTCGTCAAGATGGTGCTGAACGGCATCGAGTACGGCGTGATGGCCGCGTACGCCGAAGGTCTCAGCGTGCTGCAAAACGCCGACGCCGGCCTGTGCGAGCCGCGCAAGTCCGCCGACGCCAACAGCGAGCCGCTCGATCATCCGCGGCTGTTCCAGTACCGGCTCGACATCGCCGCCATCACCGAGGTGTGGCGGCACGGCAGCATCGTCTCATCGAAACTGTTGGATCTGATGGCCCGGGCGCTGGCCGACGATCCCTCGCTGTCGGGCTACAGCGGTCAAGTGCCCGACTCGGGCGAGGAACGCTGGGCCGTGCAGGCCGCCATCGAAATGGGGGTGCCGGCGCATGTGTTGAGCGCGGCGCTGTATGCCCGTTTCGCCTCGCGCGGCAACGGGGAATTCGCCGACAAGGCGTTCGGGGCGATGCGGCTCGGCTTCGGCGGTCAGGGCGAGCGCAAGGGGTAAGCCGCGCAGCGGCGAGCGCCTGGGCGGGACGCGAGGGCCGGGGGCTCTGCCGCCAGCGATGGCCAGTGCGGCTTGTCGGCCGCTATCCGAGGGCCGAGAGGATCCGCTCGCGCTGCTCCCACAAGGTGTGGATCGTGCTCGAGGCGAGCAGGCGGTTGAGCTCGGCGGCGGCCGTGGCGCCGTCCTGCAGCGCCACCACCGCGTCGCGCAGCGCCACCACCGCCAGCACCAGCTTGCCGTCGACATCGATCAACTGCTCGAGCGTCGCGCCTTCGATGCGATGCCGTTGATGGATGCGGTCCATCTCGGGCACCGGCGCGGTGCGGATCGTGGTCTCGAGGGACTCGAGCTGCTGCGCGGCCCGCTGGAGCGAGTGCGCGCTGGCGAGCGCGGCCGGATCGGCGAAGGGATGCTCCCGGGTCGGGGCGGGCAGGTGCTCGCGCCGGAAGCTCGCCTCGAGTTCTTTGGCGTGCTGGCGGCACTCCCCGAGCAGGGCGCTCAGCTTGCTGCGGATCAGCAGGTCGTCGGCGCGCAGCTGATTCTCGCGCCGGTAGAAGTTGTATCCCCAACCATAGAACAGGTTGGAGAGAACCTGTTTGACCGGGCCGGCCGAATCGATCGGGTTGGGGGCGGTTTTCAGCTCCACGGGGCATCTCCCGTGGGCGTGGCGGCCGGCACGCCCGGCCGCCACGCCCACAGTGGCTATTTGCCGGCTGCCGGGCCGGAACCGGCCGGCTGCAGGGCGTTGGTGACGGGGAAGGTGCCCATGGTCGCGCCGCCGATGAAGAACGGCTCGCCGACGGCCGCGTTCGGCGCCGACACCAGGCCCTTCTCCGCCATTTTCAGCGCTACGTAGTAGCGCACGGCGTCGAGTCCGGAGAGGCCGAAGGCGCGCAGCGAGATCAGCTCGCGCATGCGCTCGTCCTTGGGCAGGATCAGCACCTTGGCGTCGTTGAGCGTGATGCCGTACACGCCGAGGAAGCTGCCCAGATGCTCCTTGACGAGCTCCACGATCTCGTGGATGTGCTCGTTGATCTTCTCCATCGGCGTGACCTGGATGACCTGATTGATCGCCTGCTCGACCACGGGGCCGGCGTAGCTCGCCACCTCGTCGGTGCCGATGAAGTGTTTCGCGAACGGCATGTGCGTGATCAGCTTCAGCGCATCGTCCTTGGTGTCGACGTGCACGTAGTACTCGACCTGGTAGGCCATCTCGGCCATTTCCGCCGAGGTGCCGATGCCGGTGTTGCGCACCAGGAGCTTGGCCCGATTGACGTACAGAACCTCGTACTGCCACGGGGACTGGCCGCCGAAGAATCCCGTGACGATGCTGCCGAGCAACGGCTTGTCGGGGGTCTGGATGGGGTACTGGCCGGTGTCATACACCCCGAGCACCGCGCCGCGGGACTTCAATACCGCGAAGTGATTGGCCTCGACGGTGAGGAGACTCCCGGATACCAGGTTCTCGTCGGGATAGTGGAACGCCAGGACGTTCGGCCCCATCACGTCCGTGCCGTCGTTGTTGAGCGTCGAGACAACTTGTCGGGTCAATGCCATCGTCCGTCTCCTGTTTGATGGGAACGCATGGCGCGCATCGGCCGCTGCGCGCCCGCAGGCCGCATGCGCGGCATGGACCATGCTTCGATGCGCGCGTGCTCTTGCGGTCGGGCCCGCCAGCGGCGCCGGCGCGATTGTAATCGATCCGCGCGGCCCCGCGGGCCATCTTGCGGGCCGGGCTGCCGTGCCGGCACGATCATGATGGTCGCGGTTGGCGGACCGACGCCCGCCGCGCGGCGGCCAGGAGTTTCGCCGGTGTGCGCGGGGCCGGGATCAGGTACCGCCCTCGGCCGCTTGCTCCACCCAGAGTTCGGCGCGCGCGCAGCCCTGCACGGCTTGGACGGCGACCACCCCGGGGTCTTCGCGCTCGAGTCCCGCGAGCGCCGCTTCCTTGCCCGTGCCGGCCACGACGAAGAACGGCTCGGGAACGTGCGCCAGGAACTGCGGCGTCACGCTGATGCCCGAGAGGCCGTCCGGGCGGCTCACCGCGATGGCGAGCCGGCCGCGCGCACGGGCCAGATCATCGGGCCGGAACAGCGAGGCGGTGTGGCCATCGGCCCCGACGCCGAGCATGCCGAGCGTGACCGGCACGCTCTGATCCAACAGTGCCTGCAGCCGCGTCTGGTAATCGAGCGCGGCCTGCTCGAGCGGCAGCTCGGTGCGCACCCGCAGCACCTGTGCCTCGGGCAGGGCGAGGGCATCGAGCAGCGGCCGCGAGGCATGGTAGTTGCTCGCCTCGGAATCCCGCGGGACGTAGCGATCGTCGGAGAACAGCACGTGCAGGTGCGCGCGCTGGCGGGCGTCGAGGGGCCGCAGGCGCGCGGCGAGCTGCCGGTACGCCGGCAGCGGCGTATGGCCGCCGGAGAGCATGATGGCCGCGGGGGACTGCGCGGCGGCCAGGATCGCCTGCTCGAGCCGCGCGGCGAGCGCGCTGTCGAGTTCGGCGCGGGTTGCGAATCTGCGGATGTGAATCTTCTGCATGCCGGGTCCTGTGTGATCGGGGTGCGTGTCAATGGTAGCGCAATGTCCGGTGCGCTCACTTGGGCTGTTGCTTCACCTGTACCGTCACGTTGAGCGTGCGCGTGCCGCGCAGCACGCGCACGGCGAGCCTCGAGCCCGGCTTGCGACTGGCGATTTGCACGCGCGCCTGCTCGGCCGAGTGCACCGGCTTGCCGTCGAGGTCGAGCAAGAGGTCGCCGGCCTTCAGTCCCGCCTGTTGCGCGGGACTGTCCACGTACATGTTGGCGATGACCACTCCGCCGCGAGCGAGTCCGACCTGGCGCGCTTGGCTGTTGGAGATGTCCTCGGGAACGATGCCGATCCAGCCGCGGATGACCTTGCCGTATTTGATGATGTCGTGCACCACCCCGCGCACGATGTCGACCGGGATGGCGAAGCCGATGCCCTCCACCCCGAGACTCTTGGCGACGATCGCCGTGTTGATGCCGATCAGCTGGCCGTTGGAATTGACCAGGGCGCCGCCGGAGTTGCCGAAATTGATCGGCGCGTCGGTCTGGATGAAATTGTCGAAGGCGGAGATGCCGAAATTTTCGCGCCCCGTGGCGCTGACGATGCCGTTGGTCACCGTCTGCGACAGCCCGAGGGGATCGCCGATGGCGAGCACCACGTCGCCGACGCGCACCTGTCTGGAATGGCCGAACGTGATGACCGGCAGGTGCGGCAGATCGATCTGCAGCACCGCCAGATCGGTGTCCGGATCCACCCCGACGATGCGCGGCTTGGCGATGCGGCCGTCGGCGAGCTGCACGCGGATCGCCTCGGCGTTGGCGATGACGTGGTAGTTGGTGACGATGTGTCCCTGCTTGTCGATGATGACGCCCGAGCCCAGGGTGCGCTCGATGCGCTGGCGGTACTCGGGCAGAAGGTTGCCGAACAGACCGGAAAACGGCGCGAAGGGCGGAAAGGGATTGACTTGCTCGGTGACCAGCCGCGCCGTGTAGATGTTGACCACCGCCGGGGCGGCCCGCTCGACGGCCGAGGCGTAGCTGACCACCGGCGGCTCGCGCCGCCGCGCGCCGTGCGCCGCCGATGTCGGGGCGGCGCGCGCGTGCGCCGCGGCGCGCCGCGGCGGGGTGATCAGGCTCGGATGCAGCGCCACGATCACGAATGCCAGCGCCAGGCCGCCGACCACGGATCCGGCAATGAAGGTCAGGGCCCGGCTCAAACGTTGTGCCATGTCGTAGATCCTCCTATTCACCAGCCGCCCGTCTCCTGGCGCGCATCGGCACGCGGCGCGGCGTGCCGGGGAGCGGCCGGCAGGGGCAGGGCGAAAGTGTATAATGCACCCGCCTCTGACGAGCCGGAAACCGCGCGCGGGGCTCTGCGTGGCGCAAGAAGACGGGGCCGGCCCGGCGTTGGGCGAAACCGCGCGGAAATTTGGGGGCGGAAATTGGGAGGCTCTGCCGATGACCGAGTGCGCCGGCGTAGCCGGCGGCCGCAGTGCTCGCCTGGCCGCTGAAGCGCGAATGCCGGCAGGAGGTGCGCTGAGCGGACTCGGCGCCTCGATGCGCCCGAGCTGCGAACGAAGCAACTCGGCGCGGGTCCCCGAAGCGGTAAGATCGGGCAGGTTGAGCCGGCTGGGCGGTGGGAGCGGTACAGTGTCGAGCAGACGAGCCATCATGACGCTGTTCTCGGCGCCGGCGGACGCATGGAGCCATCGGACGCGCATCGTCCTGGCCGAGAAGAACATCGATTTGGAGGTGGTCAGTGTCGCGCCGGGCAGCCTTCCGGAGGACCTCCTCGATCTGAACCCCGATCATTCCCTGCCCACGTTGGTCGACCGCGATCTGGTGCTGTACGACTCGCGAGTGATCATCGAGTATCTCGATGAGCGCTTCCCGCATCCGCCCCTGATGCCCGCCGACCCGGTCACGCGCGCGCAGTTCCGCCTGGCGCTTTATCGCATCGAGCGCGACTGGTACAGTCTGCTCGTTCAGATCGGGCGGGAGGAGGACCGCAGGCAACTACCGAGGTTGAGAAAAATCCTCCTCGATACGATCGTGCAAGGAGTCGAGCTGTTTCAATTGAAGCCATTCTTTCTCTCGGACGAGTTTTCCCTGGTTGATGCCACTGTCGCGCCGGTGCTGTGGCGGTTGCCGTACTATCAGATCGAGCTGCCGCCGAAGGCGCAGCCCATCGTCAGGTATCAGAGCCGGATCTTCGCGCGGCCGGCCTTCGCGCGCGCACTCTCGGATGCCGAGCGGGCGATGCACCGCTAGAGCGCCGCGATGCTCAAGTCACCGTCCAAACGACCGTATCTGCTGCGCGCCATGCACCAGTGGATCACCGACAGCGGCCATACGCCGCACGTGATCGTGGACGCCGTGCGCGCCGGCGAGGACATTCCGCACCCCTACGTGCAGGAGGGCAAGCTGGTCCTGAATTTGAGCTACTCGGCCACCCAGAGACTGAAGATCGACAATGACATGGTGGAGTTCGACGCCCGCTTCGCCGGCGTGATCCATCATGTGCGTTTCCCGGTCGCGGCCGTGATGGGCGTCTATGCGCGCGAGACGGGCGAGGGAATGATGTTCCCCGATCAGGACGGCGGACCGGAATCGCCCGAGCCGCCCGGACCCCGCCCGGGGCCCCGGCAAGGCGAGGAGGGTGGCTCTGGTGCCAAGCGCCCGCAGCTGCGCGTGGTGAAATGATCGGGCGCTTTGCGCCGGCGGGCCGGTTCTGGTATTCAGGGGCCGGGGAGCCGGCCGGGCAATCGCTGCCCCGTCCCATTGGGCGGGGGGGAGGAAAGTCCGGGCTCCGGCGGATCAGGGTGCCAGGTAACGCCTGGGGGACGGCGTGGTGCGCAACGCGCGAGCTTCGCGTGCGGCGTCCGTTCACGGAAAGTGCAACAGAGAGTAGACCGCCCAAGCCTTCGCTCGAGCCGCTCGCGCGGCACGGGGGGAGGACGGCAAGGGTGAAACGGTGCGGTAAGAGCGCACCGCGGTCTTGGCAACAAGGCCGGCACGGCAAACCCCACCTGGAGCAAGGCCAAATAGGGGAGC
>JAJZMI010000164.1 GCA_021798335.1 Pseudomonadota bacterium
CGATGCCTGTGGAAAGGGTCCGGCGATCAGTGCCTCCACCGTGCCGGCATGCGCGCCGCCGGCGTGCACCCAGATGCGCTCCGCGGGAAGACTCCAGCCCACCGGTCCGTCCGGCACGGCAGCGCCGCGGATCTCCAGCACCACCCCATGACCCAGGATGAGACGGTTCGATTCGGCAATGCCGGCGGCGACGTTGTCCGCGCCGAGCAGCCGCGCGGCCAGCTCGTTCACCGGCCGGCGCAGCACCTCCGCCGCCGGGCCGCTCTGCAGCGGCCGTCCGCCCGCGAGCAGCAGCAGCTCATCGGCCAGCTGCACCGCCTCCTGTGGATCGTGGGTGACCAGCAGCGTCACGATCGGGAGCTCCGCCTGCAGCGTGCGCATTTCCCGGCGCAGCGCGGCGCGCAGTGGTGCATCGAGCGCCGAGAACGGCTCATCGAGCAACAGCAGCTCCGCCGGTCGCACCAGCGCACGCGCCAGCGCCACGCGCTGCTGCTGACCGAGGGACAGCTCGGTCGGACGCCGTCTCGCCAACTCCGTGAGCCCCAGCCGCTCGAGCCAGCGCTCGGCGCGCGCCGGATCGGCTCCGGCGGGGAAGCGCAGCTGTCCGCCGACGTCGAGATGGGGAAACAGCGCATAGCTCTGCGGGACGTACCCGATGCGCCGCGCGCTCGGCTCGAGCGCCGCCAGATCTCGTGCGCCGAGACGGATGACCGCTCGGTCGGCCGGTTCGAGGCCGGCGATCAATTTGAGGGTGAGCGACTTGCCCGAGCCCGAGGGTCCGAGGATCGCCAGGCGGCGCGCCCGGCTCGACCATTGCACCGTCAGCTCGAAGTCCTGAATGCGCTTGTTCACTTCGAGCTGCAACCCGCCGGCCATGGCGGCCGTCGCTGCCGCGGGAGCGTGCGGGCGCGCGGCCGAGGATGGCGGGAGGCGGCCCCGCATCGGGCGAGCCGCGGGGCGCGCGCCGAACGTGCTGCTCAGCGACACGATGATCAACGCCAGGGCGATTGCCGGCAACAGCACCGGCAGCATCGCCGGCAGACCCTTGTCGCCGAATTCCACGTACGTGTAGACGGGGAGCGAGTACGGGTGATAGGCGACCATCACGGTGGCGCCGAACTCGCCGAAGGCGCGCAGCCAGGCGAGCAACAGACCCGCGAGCAGCGCGGGCCTGACGGCCGGCAGCGTCGCCCGCCAGAAGACCGCGAGCCGCCGCCGCCCGAGCGTCGCCGCCACGTCCTCGATGGCCGGATCCATGGACGCGAACGCCGAGCGCGCCGCGATGATCACGAACGGCGCGGAAACGAACGCCTCCGCAAGCACGATCCCGGCGAACGAATCCGTGAGCCCGCCGCCGGTCAGCCGGCCGAGGGGCGAGTTGTAGCCGAGCATGAACAGCAACAGCACGCCGCTGGCGAGCGGCGGTAGTGCCAGCGGCAGCTGCACGAGGAATCCCAGCAGCCCCATCGCGCGCCCCGGCACACGCGCGAGCGCCAATCCCAGCGGGATTCCGCACAGCGCGGTGAGCAGCGTGGCGCAGCTGGCGCTGGCGAGCGATACCGCGCACGCATGCGCGAGCGTGGCGTAATCGACAGCGCGCCAGCGGGTCGCGGCGGCGGCCTGCACGCCCGCGGCGAGCGGCGCGATCAGATAGACCGCGAGCAGGCCGGCGAGCCACGGCAGGGGCGAGGGTACTTTGCGCAACATGCGATCGGCTCGGAGTGACATACGGGCTCGGCAACCCTACGGGAGCGGCAACGACCCGACGATCTGGCGGTGGCTTGCAAGGACCGGTTCGGGGTATCGGGACGGCGCGCGTCGGTTGCGCAACGGGGCGTCAGGGCGTTGGGGTTGCCCGGCGCAGCAGGCCGCGCAGCGGCGGCGGCACGGCGCGCGCATTGCCGGTGAGCGTGAGCCGCCGCAGCGCCAGTCCGTGTGCGCGCATCAGCTTGCGCCCCTGGGGGCCGAGCAGGAACGCGATGAATGCCGCCGCGGCGCGCGGATGCGGCGCGTCTCGCACCAGCGCGATGGTATAGAGCGCCTTGGGTGTGATCGCGGGCGGGAGCGCCACTGACGGGATGCCGGCCGCGGAGGTCTCCGTCGAATAGAAGAAGCCGGCATCGAGCTGTCCGGACTGCAATCGTCCCATCAGCGTCTCCTCGGGGAACACCTGGGCGGTATTCTCCGGCCCGCCGAGCACTCGCCGCAGCAGGCCCGGGATGTGGTAATAGGCCTCGGCCCGCCGCATCAGCTCGATCGTGAGAGCCCCCTTGGGATCGAGCTTGGGGTCGGTGCGGCCGATGCGCAGGCCCGGCCTCTGGAGCACGACGTACCAGGGGCGTGAATGCCACAATGACGCGAAACGGCTGTGCGGGTTGTACCCGATGACCAGCGGAGATTGCGCGAAAGTCACGTACCAGCGTATCCAATCGCCGTGCTTCGCACCCATCAACCGCGCGTTCACCTGCGGCGCGGCGCTGAGGAACACATCGGCCCGGCGCAGATGTCCGGCGATCTCGTTGGCCAGCAGCTTCGAGCCGCCGGCATAGCCGCGGAAATGATCGCCGCTCGCGCGATCGAACGCTGAAGCGACCGATCCTTGCATCAGGTTGATGAGCGAGCCGGCATAGAGCACCGCCACGTTGCTGACCGCACGCGCCGGCAGCAGCGCGCTCGTGCACCAGAGGAGCATGGCGGCCGCCGTTGCGAGGCGCAGCCGGGCGGGGGCCCCGGCGCGTCGACCGAACGGGAGTGAAAGGATCATGAGCGATGCGCGCTATGCGAACCGGTCGGTGGCGCTGACCAGCTCGTGCAGCGTGCCGCGCTCGAACGCCGAATGACCGGCGTCCGGCACGATCCGCAGCTGCGCCTCCGGCCAGGCGCGATGCAGGTCCCAGGCGCTGCGCATCGGGCACACGACGTCATAGCGCCCTTGCACGATGACGGCGGGAATGTGCCTGATGCGCTGCACGTCGGCGAGCAGCTGGCCATCGATCTTGAAGAATCCGCGGTTTGTGAAGAAGTGACATTCGATGCGCGCGAAGGCCTGCGCGTAGGCGTTCTTCTCGAACTTCGCGACATAATCGGCCGCCGTGCGCAGATAGCTCGTGGCGCCTTCCCAGCTCGACCATGCCTGCGCGGCGCGGGCGCGCACCGCCGGGTCATCGCCGGTCAGCCGGGCGTAATAGGCCCGTATCATGTCGGTGCGCTCCTCGAGGGGGATCGGCTCGATGAAGCGTTCCCAGAGGTCCGGGTAGAGTGCGGCGGCGCCCCCGGGGTTCTGGTAGAACCACTCCAGTTCCCAGCGGCGCAGCAGGAAAATGCCGCGCAGGACCAGCTCGGTGACGCGGGCCGGGTAGGTCTCGGCGTAGGCGAGGGCGAGCGTCGAGCCCCAGGAGCCGCCGAACACCAGCCAGCGGTCGATGCCGAGATGCTCGCGCAGCCGCTCGAGGTCCTCGACCAGGTCCCATGTGGTGTTTTCCCGCAGCTCCGCGTGCGGGCGGCTCTTGCCGCAGCCGCGCTGATCGAGCAACACGATCCGGTAGCGCCGGGGATCGAAGAAGCGGCGCATCTTCGGATCGGTGCCGCCGCCCGGGCCGCCATGCAGGAACACGGCGGGCTTGCCTGCGGGGTTGCCGCTCTCCTCGAAGTAGATCTCGTGCAGGTCCGAGACCGGCAGCCGGCCGGTGCGGTAGGGCTTGAGCGGCGGGTACAGCCGGCGCACCGGAACTCTGGAGTGCGAGGCGCTCATCATGCCGGCAGCCTATCAGATCCGGCGGCCCCGGGTGTGCGCCGGTCCTGCCGTGCCTGGCCGCGCGGCGCGGTTATAATCATCGCTGTCGACCCAGCGGCACGTGTGCTTGAAACTCACCTCAGATTCGCTCGAGACCCACCTCGCCGGGAAGCTGTTGCCGGCATATCTGATTTCCGGGGACGAGCCTCTGCTCGTGGCGGAGGCCGCCGATGCGGTGCGCGCGCGCGCGCGCACTGCGGGATTCACGGAGCGGGACGTGCATTTCATCGAGCGGGCCGCGGACTGGGAGGACGTGCGCGCGGCGGCGGGGAATCTGTCGCTGTTCGGGGCGCGGCGGCTGCTCGAGGTGCGGCTCGGGAGTGCGCGGCCCGGGACGGGCGGCTCGGCCGTTCTCGTGGCGCTGCTCGAGCGCGCGGATCCCGACATGCTGCTGCTCATTCTCAGTCCGCGCCTCGACCGTGACGCGCAGGCGGCGCAGTGGGTCCGGGCGGCGCAAGCGCACGGCGCATGGCTCGCCGTGTGGCCGGTCGAGCTCGGCAAGCTTGCCGGCTGGCTGCGTGCGCGCAGCCGGCGGCTCGGGGTGAACCTTGCTCCGGAGGCGCTGCAACTGCTCGCCGAGCGGACCGAGGGCAACCTGCTCGCCGCCGATCAGGAGCTGCGCAAGCTGGCGTTGCTCGGTGACCCGGCGAGCGGGGACGGCGGCGCGGTGCGCGCAGGGTTTGCCGACAGTGCGCGATTCGACGTCTTCCGGCTTTCCGACGCGGCGCTCGCCGGCGAGTCGGCGCGCGCTCTGCGGGTGCTCGCGGGGCTGCGCTCCGAGGGCACCGAGCCGACACTCGTGCTGTGGGCCTTGATCAAGGCATTGCGCGATCTCGGCGCCGCGGTGCGGGCCCCCGGCGCCGCGGGCGGCTGGCGGCGCTCCAGTGCGGCGCTCGAGGCGGCCGTAAGCCGCTGCCCGCGCCTGTCCTTTGCGAGCCTGATGCTGCGCGCGGGACGCGCGGACCGCATGATCAAGGGTCGACTCCACGGCGATCCCTGGGACGAGATGGCGTTGCTCGCGGCCGAGCTGTGCGCGCGGCCGGCGTTGCCCATGCCCCAATCCATGTTCAAATAACGCTCGAATCGCCGTGCCGCGCACGGCCAGATGCACTTACATCATGCAGCCCATCGGTGTTTTCGGCGGAACGTTCGACCCGGTCCACTACGGCCATCTGCGCACGGCGTTCGAGCTGTGGCAGCTGCTGCACCTGGCGGAAGTGCGCTTTGTCCCCACGGGCAACCCGCCGCATCGCGACCAGCCGCTCGCCAGCGCCGAGTTGCGGCTGCGCATGGTGCGGGCCGCCGTCGCCGGCCAGCCGGCCTTCTCGGTCGATGACCGGGAGATCCGCCGCAGCGGAGTGTCCTACTCGGTCGACACGCTCGCGGAGCTGCGCGCGGAGTATCCGCGCCGCTCACTGTGCCTGCTGCTCGGCATGGACGCGTTTCTCGGACTGCCGCACTGGCACCGCTGGCGGGAGCTGCTCGAGCTCGGGCACATCGTCGTGGCCCATCGTCCGGGCTGGAAGGTCCCGACCATGGGTCCGCTCGGGGAGGTGATGGTCGATCACGGCACCGGCTCGATCCGCGATCTGCACGAGCGCAGTGCCGGGCGGATCTACGTGCACGCGGTGACGCAGCTGGAGATCTCCTCCACCGAGCTGCGCCAGCTGATCGTTTCGGGTCTCGACCCCCGCTACCTGGTGCCGGACGACGTGCGGCGCATTTTGCTCGACAGCGAGTGCTATTCTAAGGACACATGACCACCCGCCCCGCCGCCCGCCGCGGCACGTCCTCCCGCTCCCGACCCAAGGGACCACGCAAGGGATCAGCCAAGGGATCGCCCAAGGGATCGCCCAAGGGATCCGCGGCGCTGCTTCGCGTCGTGACAGCGGCGCTCGAAGACATGAAGGCCGTCAACGTCCAAGTGATCGACGTGCGCGGCCTGACCGACGTGGCCGATACGCTGATCATCGCCTCGGGCACCTCGGATCGCCACGTGCGCTCGATCGCCGAGCGGGTGATCGAGCAGGCCAAGGCGAGCGGCATGCGGCCGCTGGGCACGGAGGGCAGACGCGAGGGCGAGTGGGTGTTGGTTGATTTGCGGGATATCGTCGTGCACGTGATGCTGCCGCGGATCCGCGAGTTTTACGCGCTCGAGCGGCTGTGGGAGTCCCCTGCCGGGGAGCCTGGATCGGTGCATGCGTCGGCGCAGGCGGCCGAGCGCACTTGAGCGGCGCTCGAGCAGGGTGAGCGGATGCACGTGCGGCTGCTGGCGGTCGGCACTCGTGCGCCGGCCTGGGTGCGCCAGGGCTATGACGACTATGCCCGCCGCCTCGGCCCGGGCCTGAAGCTGACACTGGTGCAGATCGAGCCGGGGCGGCGTGCCGCGGGCGGGGACGTGCGCGCGGCGCTCGAGACCGAAGGGCGCAGGCTCCTCGCGGCCGTGCGGGACGGGGAGTTTCTGGTGGCCCTCGATGAGCACGGCACGCAAATGACCACGGCGAGATTTGCCGATTGGCTGGCCGAGCGGATGCGCGCGGGCCGCAACTTGGCGATCATGGCCGGTGGGCCGGACGGCTTTGCCCCACAAGTGCGCGCCAGGGCCGATTTTCTCCTGTCGCTCTCGGCGCTGACGCTGCCGCATGCCCTGGTGCGCATCGTGCTGGCCGAACAGCTCTACCGGGCCCTTAGCATCCACGCCCGTCACCCGTATCATCGGGCGTGATGAGCCTGGAACTTCCCGCCCCTGTGCTCTGCCTCGCGTCCGCCTCGCCGCGCCGGCGGGACCTGCTCTGGCAGATCGGTGTGCCGCACAAAGCGGTGCCGGCCGATCTCGATGAGCGGGCGCTGCCCGGGGAGTCGCCGCAGGATTACGTGGAGCGGCTCGCGCTCGAGAAGGCGATGAGCGTGCGCAATCGCCGCGAGCGACTGCCCGTGTTGGCTGCCGACACCACCGTGGTGCTCGAGGGCACGATTTACGGCAAACCGGTCGATCGGGCCGATGCGCTGGCCATGCTGGGCAAGCTCTCCGGGCGTGTCCATCAGGTCATTACGGCCGTGGCGCTCGCGACCGAGCGCAGCCTCGAGATACGCCTCAGCGCCGCGTCGGTGCGTCTGCGGGAGCTGAGTTTGGCGGAGCGGGAAGCCTATTGGCAGACCGGAGAGCCGGCCGGCAAGGCGGGCAGCTACGCCATTCAGGGGTTCGGCGCCGTGTTCGTCGAGTCGCTCACGGGAAGCTATACGGCCGTGGTGGGACTGCCGCTGGCCGAGACCGCCGAGTTGCTGCGCGCCGCGGGCGTCGCCTACTGGCAGGGACGCGGCGCGTGATCGAGATCCTGGTCAACGTCGGGCCGCGCCAGGTGCGCGCCGCGCTCATGGAAGACGGAGTCGTTCAGGAGATCTTCATCGAGCACGCCGGCCGCCGCCGGCTGGTGAGCAATCTGTACAAGGGGCGCGTGACCCGCGTGCTGCCGGGCATGCAGGCGGCATTCGTGGACATCGGTCTGGAGCGCACCGGTTTCCTGCATATCGACGACATCGTCAGCCCGCCGCTCGAGGAGACGGAAGGGGCGCTGGCCGCGGCCGCCGCCGTCGATGTGCGCCGCCTGGTCAGCCCCGGCGACGAGCTGCTGGTGCAGGTGATCAAGGACCCGATCGGCAGCAAGGGTGCGCGTCTGAGCACGTTCATCACGCTGCCGGCGCGCTACCTGGTGTACCTGCCGGCGGGCGAGGGCGTGGCCGTGTCGGCGAAGATCGACGACGAAGCCGAGCGCACCCGGCTGAAGTCGCTCGTGGGCGAGCTGCGGGCCGGTGCGGCCGGTGGCGGCTACATCGTGCGCACCGCCGCGCAGGGCGCATCGGCCGAGGCGCTGCGCGAGGACATGGACTATCTCGAGCGGCTCTGGCGGCATGTGCGCGGGCGCTGCGCCGAGGTGCCGCCCGGCTCGGTGGTACACGAGGATCTGCACCTGGCGCTGCGGCTGCTGCGCGATGAGCTGTCGCGGGGAGTCGGCGCGGTGCGGGTCGATTCGTCCGAGGCGCACCGCTCCATGCGCGCGTTCGCCGAGCAGTTCATGCCGGGGACCTCGACCCGTATCGAGTTGTACGACGAGGCGCGGCCGATCTTCGATCTGCACGGCATCGAGGACGAAATCAACCGGGCGCTCGAGCGCAAGGTGATGCTCAAGTCCGGCGGACATCTGGTGATCGACCAGACCGAGGCGATGACCACCATTGACGTCAACACCGGCGGATACGTCGGTCACCGCAATCTGGAGGAAACCTGCTTCCGAACCAATCTCGAGGCGGCCGAAGTGATCGGCCGGCAGCTGCGGCTGCGCAATCTCGGCGGGATCATCATCATCGACTTCATCGACATGCATGAAGAGTCGCATCGGCGGCAGATTCTCGCGGCGCTCG
>JAJZMI010000091.1 GCA_021798335.1 Pseudomonadota bacterium
ATGGCGTCGTAGTCGCCGCGTTCGAGCCGCTCCAGGCGCGTCGGCACGTTGCCGCGCAGCTCGTGCAGCTGGATGTCGGGTCGCAGGCGGGCGATGAATGCCCTGCGGCGCAGACTGCTCGTGCCGACGCGCGCGCTGGCGGGCAGCGCCGTCAGGGCACGGCCGTCGCGGCCGACCAGCGCATCGCGTGGGTCCTCGCGCTCGAGCACGGCGGCAAGTGCCAGGCCCGGCTCCAGTTCCGTGGGCAGATCCTTCAGACTGTGCACGGCGAGGTCGACGCGATCCTCCAGCAGCGCGCGGTCGAGTTCCTTGGTGAAAAAGGCGCGGCCCGCGACGGCCCACAGCGGCACCTGGGGCTGCAGATCGCCGGCGGTCGCGATGGGCACGAGCTCGACGGCGGGTGCGCCGGGCAGCGCGCTGATCAGCGCCCGAACGTGCCGGGCCTGCCACAGTGCGAGTGCGGAGGCCCGGGTGCCGATGCGCAGCACCGCACGGGTCATGACTCTCCCTCGATCAGAAAGCGGTAGCCGACACCCCATACCGTCAGGAAGTGGCGTGGATTGGTCGGGTCGCGCTCGAACCGCCGCCGCAGCCGCAGGATGAAGTTGTCCACGGTGCGCGTGGAGGGGAACACATCGTAACCCCACACGCGCTCGAGCAGATCCTCGCGCGAGACGATCTCGCCGGGCCGCTCGGCCAGCACCTTGAGGATCATCGCCTCCTTCTCGGTGAGTTCCTGGGTGAGGCCGTTCCACGCACGCGCGCGGAAGGCGCGGAAGTCGATCTCGTTCTCGCCGAAGCGCAGCACCGCGCTCTCGGCCGCCGCGCTCTGGTACCAGTCCCAGCGCCGGAGAATGGCCCGCACGCGCAGCAGCAGCTCCTTCAGATGGAAGGGCTTGGGCAGGTAGTCGTCGCCGCCGGCCTCCAGCCCCCGCACCCGGTCGGCCGGATCGCCGCGCGCCGTCAGAAACAGTACCGGCGTGTTGTCGCCGCGCTCGCGCAGTGTGCGGCAGACGGTGAACCCATCGATCTGCGGCAGCATGACATCGAGCAGTACCAGGCCGTAGGCTTGCGCGCCGAGCTGCTCGAGCGCGACGCGCCCGTCGCCGGCCTGATCGACCGTGTAGCCTTCGGCGCGCAGGTTCTCGACCAATCCAGCGGCGAGATATGGATCGTCCTCGACCACCAGGATCCGGTGGGTGGTGTCGGCGGGCGCGCTCACGACAGGTTGCCGTCCCCGGGGCGCTCATCCGGAGGCGCCGCGTCGCTGTGCGGAGCGTGCTGCGCGCGCGCGTCAGGATCGCTTCCCCCGGCGGCGGGGCCGGTCTGTCCCGTCCAGGACGGCTCCCGGGGATCGTGTCGCGGCTCACCGGGCCACACCAGCCGGAAACGGGCGCCATGCCCGACGCCCGCGCTCTCGGCGGTCACCCGCCCGCCCATCAGGTGCATCAGGCGCCGCACGATGTACAGGCCGAGTCCGGTGCCGTGGTAGCTGCCGCCGCCCGGCTGCAGGCGCCTGAATTTCTCGAACAACCGGCTGGCATCGGCAGGCCTGAAGCCCACGCCGCTGTCGTGCACAGCGAGCTCGATGTTGCCGTCGGCGCGCCGCCCGCTGAACACGATGGTGCCGCCGCCCACCGGCACGACCGCCGCCAGCGCGTTGTCGAGCAGGTTGCGCAGGATGACATCGAGTGCCAGCGGGTCGGCGAGTATCTCCAGTCCCGGTTCGATCTCGACGCGCAGCGTGATGTGCGCCTGGGCGGCGCGCTCCTCGACGGCGGCCGTCGTGCGCCGCACGGCTGCCGCCAGGTCGAGCGGCTCGCGCCGCAGCTCGACGCGTCCGCGGTCCAACCGGGCGCTCTCGAGGATGCGGCTCACCATGCCCTCCATGCGCGCCAGGTCCGCGAGCATCCGGTCCGTCAGGCCGCGGGTCTGCTCGGCCGTGAGCTGGCGCAAGGTGAGCGTCTCCAGCGACAGCTGCAGACTCGCGAGGGGCGTTTTGAACTGATGCGAGACCATCGCCAGGAAGTTGTCCTGCTCCATCATGGCCAACGCCTCGGAGCGCAGCGCCCGGGCGATGACCACCAGACACGCCACCAGCGCGAGCAGGAAAAACCCGCCCTCCCAGGCGTATTGCACGATCCGCAGGTGCTCCTGGGCCAGCAGCTCGTGCTCGGCCGCCGGGCTGACTCGCGCGCCGTCGGGTGTCAGCTGCACTGAGGGCAGGAGCGCTCGGACGCGCTCGACCGACACACCGGCCGAGAGCAGTGCGCGCGCCGCGGCGGCCTGCTGCGCGTACGCGCTCTGGAGCTGGACGACTTTCTCAACGGCATAGCGGTGCTGGTCGTACAGCCACCAGCCGACCTGCACGGTGCACACCATCACGAGCACCATGACGGTGATCTGCAGGATGCGCGGGATTCGGTTCGCGCGCGGAGTCATGCCGCGGTCTCGAGCGCATGCTCGAGACCGCGGCCCAGCGTCTCGATGTCCGATTCCCGGTGCGCAAGCGAGAGGAAGCACGCCTCGTAGGCCGAGGGTGGAAAGTAGATCCCTTGCGCGAGCAGTGCATGGAACAGCCGGCCATAGCGCTCGAGCGCGCTCGGATCGAGCGCAGCGGCACTGCGCGGCGCCCCCGTCCCGTGCAGCGACAGCCAGAACAGCGATCCGACCCGGACCAGGTGCACCGGGAAGCGTGCCCGCGCCAATACCGGCCGCAGTACCGCCTCGAGGTGGGCGCCGAGAGACTCGAGCCGGCGCCAGCCATCCTCGCGCGCGAGCACATCGAGTGTGGCGATGCCGCTCGCCATGGCGAGCGGGTTGCCCGAGAGGGTGCCGGCCTGATAGACATCGCCGTCCGGGGCGAGCCGAGCCATGATTGCGCGCGGACCGGCGAAGGCTCCTACCGGCAGTCCACCGCCGATCACTTTGCCGAAGGTGGCCAGATCCGGCGTGATGCCGAATCGTTCCGCGGCGCCACCGCGCGCCAGGCGGAATCCGGAGATGACCTCGTCGAAAATCAACAGGGCTCCGTGGGCACGCGTCAGCGCGCGCAGCCGCGCGAGGAACGCCGGTCGTTGCGGCAGCAGGCCATGATTGGCGGGCACCGGCTCGATGATGACCGCGGCGATGCGTGTACTCTGCGCCTCGAGCAATTGCTCGAGCGCCGCCTCGTCATCGAGCGGCAGCACCCGCGTGCAGGCGGTGAAGGGCTCGGGTACGCCCGCAGAGGACGGACGTCCGAATGTCGCCAGTCCCGAGCCGGCGGCCACCAGCAGGTGATCGGCATGGCCGTGATAGCAGCCCGAGAACTTCACGATCAGGTCTCTGGCCGTGGCGGCGCGCGCGAGGCGGATCGCGCTCATCACCGCCTCGGTGCCCGAGGAGACCAAGCGCACCTGCTCGATTCCGGGATAGGCGGCCACGATGCGCTCGGCGAGCTCCACTTCGCCCGCGCACGGCGCCCCAAACGTGGTGCCGGCGCGGCTCGCCGCCGAGATGGCCTCGAGCACCGCCGGATGAGCGTGGCCGAGGATCAGCGGTCCCCAGGAGCCGACGAAGTCGAGATAACGCCGTTCGTCGGCATCGATGAGGTGAGCGCCTTGCGCGCGCGCGATGAACAGCGGCGTACCCCCGACGGCGCGAAACGCCCGGACGGGAGAGTTGACGCCCCCGGGTATCACGGCGCGGGCGCGGGCATAGAGCTGCTCGGAACGGGAATGACTCATGACTACAGGGTCGCCTGTCCGGTCGGTGTTTCGGGGTCCGGATGGCCGCGACGGTGCGGCTGCGCCTCGCGGAAGAAGGCTTCGAGCACATCCGGGGTGGTGTGCGCGGCGGCGGCCCGCAGGCCGCAGATGGGCAGATGTACCAGACTGTGCGCGACGCGCTCGGCCAGGCGAAGCACGGCCTCGCGCTGCGGGCCATCGAGCGTATGCAGCTCGGCGGCGAGTGCCCGCTCCGCTTCCTCCGTGGCGATACGCTCGAATGTCGCGCGCAGCCCCGCCAGGCGCGGTCCGATCGCACGGACCGCCATTTCCGTGCGCAGCCGGCTCAGCCGCTCATCGATCGCCGCACGCACCGGCGCCAGGCGCAGCAGCTCATTGACCCGCTGGTCTTCGGCAGCATGAACCAGATCGTCCATGCCCACGTAATCGATGCGCGCACGCTGCGCAACGCCGGGCTCGAGGTTGGGAGGAACGCCGAAGTCCACAGCAAGTGGCCGGCCTCCGGCCTCACCCGCGAGCCGCTCCAGCGTTGCCTTGCCGAGGAGCGGGGCGCCGCCGCCGGCGGCCAGCACCAGCGCCGCGACCCGTTCGGGTGCGGCGCGGAAGTCCTCCAGCGCCATCGCCTGCCCGGACACCTCCGCGGCGAGCGATTCGGCGGCCGCGGGCGTGCGGTTGACGATCAAGAGCGGTACCCCTTCGCGGGCGAGCGCGAGCCCGCAGCGGCGGGTCATGGGCGAGACCCCGATCAGTGCGACCCGCTCGCGCCGCTCGCCCAGATGCGCGCGCACACGCTCGACGGCCAGGTCCGCGAGTGATCGTTGCGGAAGGCCCGAGCGCAGTCGCTGCACCCGGCTGGCCATGCCGAGCGCCTCGCCCAACAGACGGTTGAGCAGCGGGCCGCAGGTGCCGGCTTCCCGGGCGCTTTCCCAGGCCAGACGCAGTTGCGCGGCAATCTCCCGCTCGCCCGCCTGCGCGGAATCCAGGCCGCAGGCGACCAGCAGCACGTGCTCGATCGCCGATTCGCCCGCCCATGCGCGCAGCAGCCGCGGCGCCTGCCCGGCGGGCGGGGCGCATCCGGTGAGTTCGGCGAGCACCTGCCCGCGCAGGTCGCCGGCCGGCTGGCCGCCGCCGGTGGCATAGAGCAGCTCGACCCGATTGCAGGTGCCCAGATAGAGCAACTCCGCCACCCCGAGGGCCTGGCGTAGCGCCGGCAGGCGCTGCGGCAGGCTCGTACGGTCCAGGGACAGGCGCGCGACGTCGTCTACGCCGGCGTGCCGGTACGAGATGCCAACGACACCGAACTGGTCCATGGCCGCAAGCACATCATGATCCGCCGTCCGAGGTGTCACAGAACGGTCACCGAATCCGCGGCGCGAGGTCTCAGAGGCGGATCAGGCCGCGCTTGTGCGCCACGGCAACCGCTTCGGTCCGGCTGATGGCATCGAGCTTGGTCAGAATCGACTTCACGTGGGTCTTGGCCGTGCCCTCGGTGATCGAGAGCCGCCGCGCGATGTCCTTGTTGCTGCGGCCCTGGGCGACGAGCTCGAGAACATCGAGTTCGCGCTCGGTGAGACTGGGCTTGGCCATGCGCTGCAGCGCCTTGGCCGCGACGGTGGAGGAGGTGTAGGGCCGGTCCTCGCTGACGGCGCGGATTGCCGAGAGGATTTCCTGACGGGGCGCGTCCTTGAGAATGTAGCCCTTGGCCCCGTGGGAGAGGCACTGGAAAATGTCCTCGTCCCCGTCGTAGGTCGTCATGATCAACAGGCGGGCCTTGGGGTTGATCTCCATCACCCGCTGGACCACGGCGAGCCCATCGCGCTTGGGCATCCGCAGATCGAGCACCATCACGTCGGGTTGGCGTTCCGAGTAGAGGGAGATGGCCGCGTCGCCATCGCCCGCCTCGGCTACGACCTCCATGTCAGCCTGCTGATTGACCATCGCCGCCAGTCCGTCGCGCACGACAGGGTGATCGTCCGCGAGAATCACGCGGATCTTCTTGTGCATCTCGGCCGACATCAGGTTCTCCGCTTCTGCATGCGTACGCTCACGCGGGTGCCGGACCCAGGCCGGCTTTCGATGCGCCATTCGCCGCCGATGTCGGTGGCGCGCTGGCGCATGCTGGTCAGGCCGAAGCCCTGGCGCTCGTGGCGCTCGGGGCTTTGACCCATGCCCTGGCCGTCATCCTCGACGGCCATCACCCAATGGGTGTCCTCGTCCGTGATCGTGATCCGTATGGTACTCGGGCGGGCGTGGCGTACCGCGTTGCTGACGGCCTCCTGGGCAATGCGCAGCAGCTCGTGTTCCTCCTCGGGCCGCAGGCCCGTGTCGACCGTGTAGCTGCTGAACGTGCAGGTCACCCCGCCGGGGACGGTGGAGCGTTCGGCGAGCTGGCGCAGCGCGAGTTCCAGCCCGGTGCGGCGCGTCTGATCGAGCCTGAGCGCCATGACCGAGCGGCGCGCCTCGGCGAGCCCGTCGCGGGCCAGATCGCGGATGCGCGTCAGCGTGATGGCGAGGGTGGAGTCCTTCTTCTTGCACGGGGGATCCTCTTCCAGCGCCCCGAGCTGCATCAGGATGCCGGTGAAGGCCTGTGCCAGGCCGTCGTGGATTTCCTGTCCGATGCGCGCCCGCTCCACGAGCACGGCGGCCTCCTTGGCCTGATAGGCGAGCCGCGTCAACTGCACCGCAAGGGTCGCCTGCTGTGCCAGCGCCACCAGCAGCTCGCTGTGCGGGACATCCTCGGCCTTGCGTCGAAAGCGCAGGAGCAGAAAGCCGACGTTGCGCGAGCCGAACACCAGCGGATAGACCACCTTGCCGATGTGTCCCTCGCGCCGGTCGAACGCGAGCATGCCGGGCCAGAATTCCTGGTGCTGTTGCGCGACATCGATGTACATCGGCTCGTGTGGCTGGCCGAAGCGGTTGCCGAACGCCGAGCCGGTCGGCACGCTGATCGGGTAGGGCGGCTCCTCGAGCTTGCCTTCACGCACATGGGCGGCGATGCGCCACTCCTGCAGGCTGTCGCGCGAGACCACGACCGCACCCGAGGCCGCGTTGAACTGGCGGGTGGCTTCGAGCAGCAGGTGGCCGAGGAAGCTGTTCAGATCGGGCTCGCTCGCCAGCCGCTCGAGGTTGCCGCGGATCACCGCATTGGCCTTGGCGAGCTCGGTGGCGTGTTCCTCGGCGGCGCGTTCGCGCTCGCGGCGCATATCATCGAGCAGGCGCTGGCGGTGCAGCGCTGCGCCGATGACGCTCGCGGCGGTCTCGAGCGCCGCCAGCTCCGCGGAGTCGATGGCGCGTCGCTGACGTGTGTTGTCGAGGCCGATGGCGCCGATGAACTCCCCGGCCACCAGGATGGGGACCACCGCCTTGCTCTGCGTGCCGATGCCCTCGAAGTCGGTGGAGCCGAAGCACGTCTTACCGGTCTCCCCGGGATTGATGCACACGCTGCGGCCGTGGCGGAGCTCTGCGGAGATGGCGGGCAGGTCGCGTTCATCGCAGGTCCGAGGTGTGGCCTCGCCGAGCTGCGACGGCACGCCCTCGGCGGTCCATTCCGCCACGATCACCAGCAGCGGCTCGCCGTTCGGGCCGCGGCGGGCTCGCAGCATGTTCACTCGGTCTACGTGCGCCGCCTCCCCGAGCAGTCGCAACACCTCGGGTATGGCTCCACGCACGTCCGGAGTCGCCAGCAGCATGCGGCTCGCCTTGGCCGAGGCCGCGAGCAGCCCCTCCTGACGGTGCAGCGACTCATTGACGTGAGTCAGCTCTTCTACGCAGGGAATGATGTCTCCAGCCGAGGCCAGTCGGCCCTTGAGGCCGGGATCGGCCACTGTGCTCATATCGATACGTCTCTCGCGGTCCGGATGAACCATGGGGCGAGGCTCTCTGAGCAAGGTCTGGGGCGGTCCCCCGCAGCAACGGCGCGACAGTTGCGACCGGGCTCGAGTCTCATGTGCGCGGAAGATCCGTATCGGCGCCACCACAAAGTGTAACCCGTTGCGAACTCGCGGATGCGGATGTCCCCCGGTTTCCGGGGATGAGCCTCTCTCGATAGAGAGAGGCGGGACCGAATTCTTGGGACGGGACAGGCGAGGACGACGCAGGCCACCACCGCGCTGGAGCGCAACGGCCGTTAAACGAAGGGTGCCGGCGGGGAGCCCGAGAAGCAGGGTGCGCGCTCCCGAGCACCGGGAACGCCCGTGAGGCGTCCGCCTTGACGCCCCCGGCGGCGGTCGCTCTAATACGCGATCCCTCTCCCTGCGGTGGCCAGGTAGCTCAGTTGGTAGAGCAGCGGACTGAAAATCCGCGTGTCGGTGGTTCGATTCCGCCCCTGGCCACCACTAACCTATTGATTGGCTGAGCCTTTCTGCGACTGGCAACTCGCGTCGACTTGTCAAGCCGTCCTCCGTTTCCATTTTGTTT
>JAJZMI010000220.1 GCA_021798335.1 Pseudomonadota bacterium
TTGGCCAGGCGTGCTGCCTGGGTCACGTTGCCGCCCGTGATCTGCAGGATCTGCGAGAGATAGCTGCGCGTGAACTCGTCGCGCGCCTCGTCGAAGGACGGCAGATGCCCCGAGGTGCCGCCCAGGGACTGCTGGACCAGCTCCACCGGGATGATGGGCGTCTGGGAGAGCGCCACGTTCTGGCGCACCACGTTCTGCAGCTGGCGGATGTTGCCCGGCCAGTCGGCCGTGGCGAGCAGCTCCACCGCCTCGGGGGCATAGATCTTGCGCGCGCCGCTCTCCTTGGCGATCTGCGCCAGGAAGTGCGCCACCAGCAGCGGTATGTCCTCGCGCCGGCGGTTGAGCGCGGGCATCTCGATGTGCACCACGTTCAGCCGGTAGTACAGGTCCTCGCGAAACTGCCCGTCGGCGAGCAGCTGGTGCAGGTCGCGGTGCGTGGCGGAGATCACCCGCACATTCACCGGCAGCGCCTCGGTGCCCCCGACGGGGCGGATGAGGCCCTCCTGCAGAACGCGCAGGAGCTTGACCTGCAGCCGGATCGGCATGTCGCCGATCTCATCGAGCATCAGGGTGCCGCCGTCGGCGGCCATGAACAGTCCGCGGTGCGCGCTGGTCGCGCCGGTGAAGGCGCCTTTCTCGTGGCCGAAGAGTTCGGACTCGAGCAGGTTCTCGGCCATGGCCCCGCAGTTGATGGCGACGAACGGCTTGTTGCGCCGCGGGCTGGCCAGATGAATGGCCTTGGCGAGCAGCTCCTTGCCCGTGCCGCTCTCCCCGGTGATCAGCACGCGCGCATCGGTCCCCGCCACCATCTGCGCCTGGGCGAGCTTCTCTTCCATGACGGCGCTGCGGGTGATGATCTCGGCGCGCCAGTTCTCGTCCGAGGCGCCGAAGCCGGAGATGCGCAGCGCCTTCTGGACCTGATCGAGCAGCTCCTGCTTGTCGACCGGCTTGGTGAGAAAGCCGAATGCGCCCATCTGGGTGGCCTGCACCGCATCGGGGATGGTGCCGTGGGCCGTGAGCATGATGACCTTCAGCCCCGGCCAGCGCACCTGCAGCTCCTTCAGCAGGCCGATGCCGTCGATCGGCTCCATGCGCAGGTCCGTGATCACCAGGTCCGGACGGAAGCGTCCCGCGGCGCTGAGGGCCTGCGGTCCGCCCTCCACGGCCTCCACCTCGTAGTTCTCGGCGCGCAGCCGGATCGTCAGGAGCCGCAGCAGCCCCGGATCATCATCGACCACCAGGATGCGCGGTTTGTGACGGGCGGCATTGGCCGGGATTTTGGGGCGCTCCGCGGCGGGCACGAGTTGCGAGAGCATGTTCACCTCGGGGTACCTATTACGCCCAGTTTACCCTGGTTGAGGGATTTTTCGATGTTGGCTATCGCGGCGAGTTTGGCGCGCGCCTGATCCAACTGTCGCTGCAGGGCGACATTCCGATCCGCCGCGGCGTCGAGTTGGGCATTCAACTGCGTGATCTCGGAGGCATTCGAGGCCTGCAGAGTGCTGTTTTTTTCCTCTTCGGTCAATCGTTGCGTGATCAAAGTGAGATCGAGTCGCGCCAGGGTCCGATCGGCGGGTGAAAGCTCCGGTGTCGGATCGGCAAGGAGCGTCTGCAGCAGACTCTGCGCGCGCGGCAGATTCTTGCCGGGCGGGCCGCTGACGCCGAGCAGGATCGCCAGGCGCAGCGTGTCGCGCGGCGCGGCGCGCTGGCGGTAGGCGGCCTCGGCGGCGGCGAGTTGGCTCGCCTTCACGGCTGGACTCGCCGCGAGCCAGCGCCCGAGCCAGGCAAAATCGTCGGGCGGCGGCGACGGGTTGCGCGCCGCCGGCACGGCAACGTGCACCTCCTTGGCCACTTTGCGCACCAGCATCCGGCTCGTCTGGCAGGCGCTCAAGGCGAGGGCGGCGAGCACGAGCGTCGCGAGCGCGCTGCGGCGGATCACGGACACTTCGACATCAGGCGGCATGGGCTTGTTTCCCTTGCTCCGGGGGCTGGTTGCGAACGACGCGCGGCATGCGGATGCGAAAGTGCGCGCCGGGAAATTCTCCATCGACGATCTGCACGGTGCCGCCGTGGGCGGTGACGAACTCCAACACCACCGACAGCCCGATGCCGGTGCCCTTCACCGAGATGCCGGCGGCGGCGCGGCCGGTGTAGAAGGCGCGGAACACGTTCTCGCGCTCCTCCTTGGGGATGCCCGGACCGTTGTCGGCCACGTCGATGATCAGGTGCGTCCCGGAGATGAGCGCGCGCAGGTGCAGCGTTCCGCCCTTGGGCGAGTATTTGACCGCGTTCGAGACCAGGTTCTCCAGGATCAGGCGCATCTTCGCACGGTCGGCCACCAGCGTCACGTCATCGACCTGCACGTCGAGGCGCATCCGCTGGGCGAGCACGGTGAGCTGCTGGGTCTCGAGCACCTGTTTGACCAGCGGCCGCAGCCGGAACTCGCTCGGCTCGAGACCGACGCTCGAGGTCTGCCAGGCGCTGAAGGAGAGCAGGTTCTCGATCATGCGCTGCAGCTGCAGGCCGTTGTCGCGCAGGATGGCCATCACCTCGCGCTGAGCGGCATCGAGCGGCCCGACCGCGCCGTCCATCAGCAGCTCGGTGCCCTCGCGGATGTTGGCGAGCGGGGTCTTCAGCTCGTGCGACATGTGACGCAGGAACCGGTTGCGCTCCTCGGCCAGCTCGAGCAGCCGCAGCCGCAGCCACTCGATCTGTCCGCCCAGGCGCTCGAGGTCGTGCGGCCCGCGCACGGCGATGCGCTGATGCAGCCGCCCGTGGCCGAGCTCGCTGATGGCGCGGTCGATCTGGCGCAGCGGCCGGCCGATGACCAGGGTGAGCACGAACACGGCGAGCAACATCAGCGGCACCAGCAGTCCGGCCTGCCAGAACAGGTGCGCGCGCGCGCGCGCGGTGAGACTGCGGAACGTCGCGACGTCGGCGTCGATCTGTTGATTGCTCTGCGCGGCGACGCGGTCGACGAGCGCCCCGAGGTGCGCGAACAGCGTGGACAGCCCGGCGGCTTCGGCCGCCTGGGTGCCCGGGGGCGTGGTGAGCACGCGGGTGCGGATCTGATTCTGCACCGCGGCGAGCTTCAGCAGGGTCTTGCGCGCCGCCCGGCTCGCCTGCGCATACAGCTGATTGCGGGTCGCGGACAGCTGATGGTTCTGCCGCTCGTAGAGTTGCAACAGGCGCGGATCGTCCAGGACGTCGTACAGGCGCGCCGTGCGCTCGAGGGAGTCGATTTCGCTGAACAGTCGTTGGCTCTCGCGCGCCGCGTTGACGCTCTCGTTGACGATGCTCTGGCCTGTTGCCGAGATCGTACTGAACTGAACCGCCGCGGTGACGATCGCGACGAGCAGCAGCAGCGCGAGCAGCCCGACGCCCAGAAGCATCAGGCCGCTCAAGGACTTGGGGCGCAGCCACCGCATCGGAGGGGGATTCTACTCTGGTGTTGACTGGAGCGGATCAGCTCCAGGGTGTGCGCTGCAGGCGCTGCTCCCAGGCAAGGGCGGTGCGTACGATGGTGTCGAGATCGTCCAGGCGCGGCGTCCAGCCGAGCTCGCGCCGGATGCGGTCGGCCTGCGCCACGAGCGCCGGGGGATCGCCGGGCCGGCGGGGCATCTCGCGCACCGTCAGGCGCTTTCCCGAGACGCGCGCCACGCTCTCGAGGACTTCCCGCACGCTGTAGCCATGCCCATAGCCGACATTGAGCACGGTCGATGCGCCGCCCTCGCGCAGGTAGTCGAGCGCATCGAGGTGGGCCGTTGCCAGGTCTTCCACGTGAATGTAATCGCGCACGCCGGTGCCGTCGGGGGTCTCGTAGTCGGTCCCGTAGATGAGCACCTCCGGCCGCTTGCCCACGGCATGCTCGCAGGCCACCTTGATGAGGAGCGTTGCCTTTGGCGTTGCTTGTCCGACCCGACCCTGCGAGTCCGATCCGGCGACATTGAAGTACCGCAGCGCCACGTGTTTGAGCGCACAGGCCGCCGAGACATCGCGCAGCATCCATTCGGACATCAGCTTGGAGGTGCCGTAGGGGTTGATGGGCGCGGTCGGGGTGTCCTCGGCGGCCACGCCGCCGGCGGGGTTGCCGTACACGGCCGCGCTCGAGGAGAACACGAAGTGCTTCACGCCCGTCTCGAGACAGCACGCCAGCAGCGAGCGGGTCGAGCAGGTGTTGTTGCCGTAGTACTTGAGCGGCTCGCTGACCGATTCCGGCACGATGGTGTATGCGGCGAAGTGCATCACGGTATCCACCCGATGCTCGGTGAGCACCTGCAGTACGGTGTTCCGGTCCCCGACCGCCCCGACCACCAGGGGCGCATCGAGCACCGCCTGACGGAAGCCGCGCGACAGATCGTCGAGCACGACGACCCGCTCGCCCCGCGCCCGCAGCTGCAGCGCCACGTGGCTGCCGATGTAGCCGGCGCCTCCGGTCACCAGGATGCTCGTATCTTTCATGCGAGAATGTGTCCGTAAGTTCATGAAACCCGAAATCATAAACAAATCGCGCCACACTCACCCGAGACTTCGGGCCGCGCCCAAGCCCTTCGCCGCGCTCACGCCCGAGCGGGTCCTGGAGGCGGCGGAGGCCGTGGGCTTCGAGCCCGACGGGCGGCTGCTCGCGCTGAACAGCTATGAGAATCGGGTCTATCGCCTCGGCTCGGCCGAGGGGATGCGGGTGTTGAAGTTCTACCGGCCGGGGCGCTGGAGCGATGCGCAGATCGAGGAGGAGCATCACTTCGCTCTGGAGCTGGCCGCCGCCGAGCTGCCGGTCGCAGCACCGCTTGAGCTCAAGGGGCGCACGCTGTTTCGCCACGCGGACTTCCGGTTCGCGGCCTTCGTCTGTCTCGGCGGCCGCGAGCCGGAGCTCGACCTGCCCGGGGCGCGCGAGATCCTCGGGCGCACGCTTGCCCGGGTGCACCAGATCGGCGCCCGCGCTCGCTTCGCGCACCGGCCGCGCATCGACGTCGAGCGCTACGGACATCGGTCCCGGGCCGTAGTGCGGGCCTCGCCGCTGCTCCCCGAGGCGCTGGCCGAGCCGTACGCGCGCCTTTCGGCCCTGGTGCTCGAGCGGATCGAACGGGTGTACGGCGAGGTCGGGCCCGTGGAGGGGATCCGGGTGCACGGGGACTGTCATCTCGGCAATCTGCTGTGGGTCGAGACCGGCCCGCAGTTCGTGGATCTGGACGACTGTGCGATGGGCCCGCGCATCCAGGACCTGTGGATGCTGTTGTCGGGGGCGCCCGATGCCCAGCAGTCCCAGTGGGCGGAGCTGCTCTCGGGCTACGAGTCGTTCGGATCGATCGACCCGCGGACGCTGCGCCTGATCGAGCCGTTGCGGGCGCTGCGCATGCTGCATCATGCCGCCTGGGTCTGCGAGCGCTGGGAGGACCCGGCTTTTCCCCGGGCCTTCCCCTGGTTTGGCGAGGGGCGTCATTGGGAGCGGTACCTCGCGGATCTGGCCGAGCAGATGGCCAATATCGACACCCCGCCGCTGCTGGCCCGCGACTGACCGGGCCGCGCCGGGGGGGGCGCGGGGGCGCCGAGGTGACATTCGTCAAGGTTTTTCAATATCCTGCGTGCCTCCTGCGCGCCGTGCCGTTACTGTCAAATGAATAACGTGCCCCCCGGCGCGTCCCGAAGAAGCGATACGACCATGTCCTTAGGAAGAGCCTGTTTACTGCGGGGGCCCGGCCGCCTTCCGCCTGCGACACGGTGGACCTGAGGCCGGTTGCCCCCGGAGCGTGCCCGTTCGCACCATGTCCGCCACCGAACCTCAATCACCGCTCCCCGAGGCCGTCCCGGGCCTCTCGACGGCCACCACGACCATCGTGCGTGCCGAGCCCGGCTTGAGCGAACGGGCCGCGCTGCACCCCCACGTGCGCACCCTGGTCAAGGAGGCGGCGCTGCGCAGCGGCCGGGAGGTGCCGGACCTCGAGGTCCTGCTGAAGCTGGTCAGCCAGCAGTTCGAGGCGATGGACGCCGAGCGGCGCGGCATCGTGCAATCGATGCGGCTGATGGCCGACGAGGCCGCCGAGCTCGCGTATCGGGCGCGCGAGTCGGAGCTCACCGAGCGCGTGGCGCGCGCCGAGCGCGAGGTCTTCGAGCAGCTCACGGCCAACGTGCCGCTGAGCGAGGCGCTCGCCTCGGTCACGCACTTCATCGAGGCGGTCGGCGTCGGCACGGCGGCCTCGATCTGCGTGCTCGCCGAGGACCGCCGCAGCTTCGGCCTGCTCATCGCGCCGAAGCTCCCCGAGCCGCTGCGCGCGGCCCTCGAGCACTGTGCCATCGACATTCAAAACGGCTCGTGCGCCGCGGCGGTGTGTCTGGGCCGACAGGTGCTGGTGGCGGACGTGGGCAAGGATCCGTTCTGGGAGCGGCCGCGAGCGGCGATCCTGGCCGCCGGGCTGAACGCCTCCTGGTCGACGCCCATCACGGCCACCGACGGCCGGGTGCTCGGCAGCCTCGGGGTCTATCATGCCGCGGCGGGACTGCCGGGGCAGCGGGAGCTGCGCATCATGGCGCATGCGGCGCAGATCGCCGGCATTGCGATCGGGCGGTTCATGGCCGAGTGGGCGCTGCGCGCGAGCGAAGCGAAGTTTCGCGGTCTGTTCGAGACCATCGTCGAGGGTGTGTATCAGAGCGGGCCCGAGGGGCGCCTGGAGTCGGTCAATCCCGCCTTCGTCAGCATCCTCGGCTACGACAGCCCCGAGCAGCTCTACGCGCTGCGCGACGTGGGGGTGCTCTACTGGAATTGCGAGGATCGGGCCCGTTTCACCGAGCAGATCGAGCGCCACGGGGAGATCCGCAACGCCGAGTTCGTGCTGCGCCGGCGCGACGGGGCGCCCGTGGTGGTGTTGGAGAACAGCCGCGCGGTGCGTGATGCCGCCGGGCGGGTCATCGGCTACGAGGGCACCATCGCCGACATCACCGAGCGCAAGCGCGCCGAGCAGGCGGTGTTCGCCGAGAAGGAGCGCGCGCAGGTCACGCTGCAGTCGATCGGCGATGCGGTGATCAGCACCGATGCGGACGGGCGGATCGATTACATCAATCCGGCCGCCGAGAACCTGGCCGCGTGGC
Organism: Pseudomonadota bacterium; assembly: GCA_021798335.1. Classification (GTDB taxonomy): domain Bacteria; phylum Pseudomonadota; class Gammaproteobacteria; order Steroidobacterales; family Steroidobacteraceae; genus 13-2-20CM-66-19. The sequence goes on from JAJZMI010000220.1 coordinate 7,084, forward strand.
GGCTCGATGAGGCGCGCGGCAAGCCGATCGGGGAGGTGCTGACGCTGATCGATGAGATCTCGCGCGAGCCGATCGACAATCCGTTGCTGCGCGTGCTCGGCAAGGGCCGCAGCAATGCCGCGACGGAGCATGCGGTGCTGGTGACGCGCGCCGGACACGAGGTGGCCATCCAGGAGACCGCCGCGCCCATCTGCGACCGCCAGGGCCGGGTGATCGGCGCGGTGATGGTGTTCCACGACGTCACGCGCGAGCGGCGCCTGAAGCGCGCGCTGTCGTATCAGGCCAGTCACGATGCGCTCACCGGCCTGATCAACCGCCGCGAGTTCGACAACCGCCTGCAGCAGGCGGTCATCAGCGCGCGGCACGGCGGGCTCACCCACGCGCTGCTCTACATCGATCTCGACCAGTTCAAGGTGGTCAACGACACCTGTGGTCACCAAGCCGGCGATCGGCTGCTGCGCGACATCACCGGGTTGCTGCAATCGCGCGTGCGGGCCGCCGATATCATTGCGCGCCTCGGCGGCGATGAGTTCGGCGTGCTGCTGGAGAACTGCTCGATCGAGCAGACGACGCGCATCGCCGAAGGCGTGCGCCAGGCGATCCACACATACCGCTTCTCGTGGGGGACGAGCACGCTGTCGGTGGGCGCGAGCGTCGGGGTGGTGCACATCGGCGCGGAGACCGAGAGCGTCGCGAGCGTGATGAGCGCCGCGGACATCGCCTGCTACGCGGCCAAGGACGCGGGTCGCAATCGCATTCACTTCTACGAGTCCGAGGGTCAGAATCATCCGCGCCATCGCGAGATGCACTGGGTGGCGCGGGTGACCCGCGCGGTCGAGCACAACTGCCTGGAGCTGTACTTCCAGCCCATCCGGCCGCTGGCGCAGCCGCAGGAGGGGATCAACTTCAACGAACTGCTGGTGCGGCTGCGCGATGAGGACGGCCGGCTGGTGCCGCCCGAGGAGTTCATTCCGGCGGCCGAGCGCTACAACGTCATCTCGGTGATCGACCGCTGGGTGGTGCGTCACGCGCTGGAGTTTC
>JAJZMI010000128.1 GCA_021798335.1 Pseudomonadota bacterium
ACTTGCTCGCAGCCTCGCCAATGACCTCGATGTATCGTTCGAGGGCGGCCTGCAAATCCTCATTCCCGAGAAAACCAGCGAGATCAACCTGCGCTGTTGCCCGCTCGATCCGCGCAATGCGGTTCGCTATGTGCTCCAGATAGTCGGCATCCCGGAGTTTCCCGGATCTCACAGCGGCACCGCCTCGGAAAATGCCTCATTGCGTATCCGCTGAGGCAGGTCAGCCGAGGGCACGACATCGACCGGTCGCCCGATGAGGGACGATATGTCGTAATTCATGCCGCCGAGCGCGAATAAATCAAGCCGGTGACCTTTTGGATCGTCGACGAGAATATCGAGATCGCTTCCCTCGGTGTCCTCTCCGCGCGCCACGGACCCGAAGACTCGCGGATTCACGCCGCCGTAATGCGCCACGATGGCCCGAATGCGCTCGCGATGCATGGCCAGGGCCTCTGACGGTCTCATGACTGCACCATACCCAAGTGACATGTCACGGGCAAGCGGCTTGTCTTGGTAGGGGCGCCAGGGCACGACGCGCTGAGCGCGGGCGCTCAATCGCCCCGGAACTCAGCATAAGCGCGCAGCGCCGCCTCGGGGAGTTCGCCTGCGTAGAGGCGACGCGCGAAGGCAAGGCGACGCTCGGTGCGGTCAAAGTTCGCCGGCAGTGACGATTCGACGATCCGGCGGGCGGTCTCGAACATCGACGCGGCGATTCTCATCCGCTCCTGAGGGCTCATGCGCCGATAGTGCTCGGTGACCCTCCGTTGCATCGATGCGGTGGTATCGTTCATTTCTGGACTGCTGCGAGCATTTGGTCGACGCCAAGCTTTAAAGCCCATTCATTAAGGTACGCCTGATCGACCGAATCTTCGAGTAGCGCCTGCACGTCGCGCATTTGCAGCGCCGATTTCGCATCTCGCGCCCACAGGAGCTTCGAGAGAATCAGGTCTTCCCGGCTCGCCATCCCGGTGCGCACTGCGCCAAGATCGCCCGATTTACGCTGCCGGCAATGGTCGCTATTGACGCGCCCGCACGCGCCGCGCGGAATCCGTGATTGCCGAAGCCGGCGGCAGCTGCGATCCTTGCATGACCGGTGAGGAGGTTCCATGCCCAATCTCAGTGCCTTCAAGGCCTACGACATCCGCGGCCGCATTCCCGACGAGATCAACGAGTCGCTCGCCTATGACATCGCCCGCGCGTTCTGCGCGCTGGTCAACCCGCGCCGCGTCGCGGTCGGCTACGACGTCCGCCCGACCAGTCCCGAGCTCGCCGCGGCGATCCGGCGGGGACTGATCGACTGCGGCAGCGACGCGCTCGACATCGGGCTCTGGGGGACCGAGGCGGTGTATTTCGCCACCTTCGCCTACCAGTTGGATGGCGGCATCATGGTCACCGCCAGCCACAATCCCTCGGACTACAACGGCATGAAGTTGGTGCGCAGCGAGGCGCGCCCCGTCAGCGCGGATACCGGCCTCACCGAGATGCGCGCGCGGCTCGAGGCGGGGAGCCTGCCGGACAAGGCCGCCGAGTCCGGCCGGGAAAGCCCGCTCGAGATCCGCGCGCGCTACATCGAGCACCTGCTCGGCTACATCGATCGCGCCCGGCTGCGCAAGTTGAAGGTCGTGGTCAATCCCGGCAACGGCGGGGCCGGGCCGGTGATCGATGCGCTCGAGCCGCACCTGCCGTTCGAGTTCGTCAAGGTCAACCACCGCCCCGACGGCACCTTTCCCAACGGCATCCCGAACCCGATGCTGCCGGAGAGCCGCGCCGCGACCGCCGATGCGGTGCGCCGCAGCGGTGCCGACGTCGGGATCGCCTGGGACGGGGACTACGACCGCTGTTTCTTCTTCGACGAGCAGGGGCGTTTCGTCGAGGGCTACTACCTGGTCGGCCTGCTCGCCGAGGTGTTTCTCGCGCGCGAGCCCGGTGCGCGCATCGTGCACGACCCGCGCCTGACCTGGAACACGATCGAGATCGTGCGCGAGCGCGGCGGCACGCCCGTGTTGTGTCGTTCCGGTCACGCGTTCATCAAGCAGAAGATGCGCGAGGCGGATGCCGCCTACGGCGGGGAGATGAGCGCGCATCACTACTTCCGTTCGTTCTCCTACTGCGACAGCGGCATGATCCCGTGGCTGCTGGTGCTGCAGGTCATTGCCGAGCGCGGCCCGCTCTCGGGGCTGCTCGGGGCGCGTATGCGCCGCTTTCCGGTGAGCGGTGAGATCAACCGGCGCCTCGCCACCGATGCGCACTCGATTCTCGAGCGCATCGAGCGTCACTACGCGGACTCGGCCGTTGCGATCGACCACATTGACGGACTGTCGATGGAGTTTCCCGAGTGGCGGTTCAACCTGCGCGGCTCGAACACCGAGCCGCTGGTGCGGCTGAACGTCGAGAGCCGCGGGAGCGAGGCGCTGATGCGCGAGAAGACCGACGAGGTCCTGAAGTTGCTCGAGGTGTGACGGGGCGGCGGGCCGGCGTCACACAATGAGCGCTGTCGGTGCCCGCAGACACTGGTCCTGCGGCGCGGATGAGCGTACCTTTTGAGTGTTCTGTTCTGAGTAGCTGAAACTCCTGGGGGTTTTCTCATGGCGCTGTGGAAAGATCCGACTTCTCCCGGCTCTGGCTTTGCCGGGGCCGCTTCACCGATTTCATCGACGTCCCGCGACGGAGGGTCCGGCGTGGCCCCGGTTGCCGACATTCAGCGCCGCTCCGGCAAGGATCGCGCCGAGCTCAAGGAGTCGGTGCTGGCCGCCGGTCTGACCCTCGAGGGGAAGATCAACGGCACCGGCCATGTGCGCATCGCCGGCCGGTTCAAGGGTGACGTGCACATCGACGGCACGCTCACGCTCGATAACGGCGCGCGCATCGAGGGGCACGTCAAGGCCGCCGCGGTGGTCGTCGGCGGCGAGCTGATGGGCAACATCGTCGAGGCGCAGCAGGTCGATCTGCGCGAGGGCGGGCGCATCGAGGGCGACATCAAGGCCGGCTCGTTCACGGTGGCTTCCGGTGCCCGCATGCGCGGCAAGGTGGAGTTCGGTTGGAACAGCGGGGCCGACGCCGATGCCGATAGCATGACCGAGTCGGTAATCACCGGCACGGTATGAGCGCGCTGCCTCGGCCGGGCGGCGCGGCGGGCAGGACGCGAGTCTGCCCGCACTGCAAGTCGGTCGTTCTCGAGAGTCTGAGCGTCTGTCCGAGCTGCCGGCACCATCTGCGCTTCGGCGTCGAGGCCGCGCGACGTCAGGAAGAGACGATCCGCGCGCTCGCGATCGAGGGGCAGGTGGCGCACCCGCTGGGCGAGGAGCCTTGCGAGTACAGCATCGTGGTCACCGTCTGCGACAGCAAAGGGCAGCAGATCGCCCGCAAGCTGGTGGCGGTCGGGTCGCTGCAGGGCGGGGAGCGCTGCTCCGTGGCGCTCGAGGTGGAGGTATTGCCGCCGCCGGATCGGGCCGAGGAATCCCCGCCCCTGGCGGCGGTGGCGGCGCGTCCCGAGCCCCCGGTGGCCGCGACCGGACGGCGTTTGCCGGACGGGACGATTCTGCAGCCGCCTGGATTGGGTCCGCGCCGCTGAGCGCGACGCCGGGCGCTCAGAACTGCTTCTGCGTCTGGACCAGGAACTGCACGTGCTGGATGCCGGCGCCGCCGTTGATCGGGAACGCGAGATCGACGTGAATGACGTTGCCGAAGGCCGTGCGGGCGTTGCCGAGACGCAGGCCGAAGCCGGCATCCTCCAGTAGTCCGAGGCTGGGCTGCGCGAGCGGCGGGCGGCCCCAGGTCCGGCCCATGTCGAAGAACACCGCTGCCCCGACGCGAAACAGCCGCAAGGGATACCAGTTGCTGAACCAGCGCTCCTGGACGGTGAACAACGCGCTCGCCGTGCCGTCCTGATAGCGCAGCGGATATCCCTCCAGACCGCTGTCCCCGCCGAGCAGGATCTGATTGTCGAGCGTCAGCCGGTGGCCCGCCGTGGCGCTGAGCGCGCTGTAGAGCAGCCATCCGGGCGCCTGAGTGAGGAAATTCACGACGCTCGCCTGCAGCATCCCGTTCTCGAGGGTGCCGTGATGCATCCGCCCCGAGAAGCTGCTCGAGACCAGCAGCATGTCGCCGTGGGGCAGCACATAGCCGTCCGAGGCGCTGAGCATGAAGGGCACGACGTTCTGGCTCGAGCCGAACGCGCCGGCGGCCCAGCCGACCCGTGCCGTGAGCGACACGCCCAGGTTGAAATCCTCGATCCGGTGGATCTGATTGTGATTGCGCAGCGCGACGTACTGGTCCTGCAGCCAGTTGAACTGCACCCAGGGATAGACGAATTTCCGGTTCGCCGGCAGCAGCGTCGGTCCGCTCCACAGGGGGGTCGGCGCGAAGCGGTGCCGGTCGTACGTCCACCCGAGCATGAAGCGCTGGGTCCATCCCCGCACCAGGCCGGGCGACCAGCCGACGTAGCCCTGAAAATACTTGGTCTGTGCCGCGAACTTGTCGACGACTCGACCGAGGTCGTAGAGCGAGTCATCGAGCGTCGTATCGTTGAGCGAGACGCCGCCGGCGTAGTGCGTCTCGAAGGAATAGAACGGGCGATCGATCGTGAGGGAGCGCAACAGGCCATCGCTGAGCTCCCCGTACGCCACATCGACGTTGGTCCAGGTGCCCCAGAGGTGCTGGTTGGACACTTCCACCGCCTTTTCCGAGCGATCGACGCTGTGCAGATCCTTCAGCGCGATCGCCGTGCCGGTGCCGAGTACGTTGATGTCCTCGAGCGTCACCCCGGTGGTGTTTGTACCGCCGCTGCGTCCAAAATCGAACCCGGGGTTCAGTGTCCACACATCGCGCGTACGGACGAGCACATCGACTCTGCCGTCGTGATAGCGCACGGGGCGGATCGTGGCGTCGTAGAAATAGGGATCGGCCCGCAGGAGGCGGGCCGACTCGTTCATCAGATGCCGCGAAAAAGGCTCGCCGGTGTGAAAGAGCAGCTGCGCGCGAATCAGGCTGCGCCGCGTGGGGTGGTGCAGGCGGTCGGCCAGCCGGAACAGGACGTTGTTGTCCTTGGGATTATTGAGGTTGAAGATGTTCTCGTTGCGGATCTCGATGCGCCCGAACACCGCGTGCAGGCGCTCGAGCTCAGCGTCCGAGGGCAGGGCATGTGCGGACGGCTTGCGTGCCGCACAGCACGCCGCATGAGCCTGAGGGGGCGGCGCGGGCGCCGCAGAGGCGGCGAGCCCGTAGTGTGACAGCACAAGCGAGGCGGCGGCGGTGATCCAAGCGAGCCCGCGCGGCGATGCGCCGCAACGATGCTTCCGGACCTCTGTCATTGGACTCGCCACAGCCTATCCTCGGGCCGGACGGGGCCCTCGAGTCTCTACTGTCTGGATTTCTCCGCGCCGTATGGCAATCAACTCTTCGTATTTTCCTCCGTCACTTCACAGGGTGCGCCACGCTCGATCCGCGCCCCGAAGCCGGCCTCGATGATGGCATTTTCGCCGAAAGTGCTCCCTCGAAGGGCCGGATCGAAGCGGAACGTCCGCAATACCGGTAGTGGATCGACACCGCGCAGACCCGTCCGCGGATCGATCGAGGGGATGATGCAACGCGTGCACGGCTTGACGAGCCTCAATCGAACCGAGCCGATCTGTATGCAATCGATGCGATCCTCGGCAAACGGCTCGAGTCCGCGCAGCACGACGTTGGGGCGAAACCGCTCGATGGGCAGTGCCTCCGGAAGGCGTCTGTTGAGCGCATCGAGCGAGGCCTGATTGCAGACCAGCACCGGGTAGCCATCGGGAAAGGCCAGCGGGACGGGCCGAGGGCCGGCAAAGCGGGCATCGGCGCGGCGCGAGGGGGTGGGGAGCGAGCGCACCAGGCGGGCAGGCTCGCCCACCGCGGTGCTGATCCACGCGGCGGCCGCATCGCCCAGATCCGCCGCCTCGCAGGTGTCGCGCCAGATCCGCACCTCGCGCCCGAGGCCGGGTCCGTCGAACGGCAGGTCGAGCGGCTGCTGACCCTCGGTGCGCAGGCACAGGCCCCGCGCGCCGAGCGCGGTTGCGATGCGGGCCAATGCCGGATGCGTCCGCTGGGTGAGAAACGTGCCGTCGGCGCGGATCGCCAGCCAGTGCCGATCCCACTGCAGGCCGGTGTGATCGACTCGCGCGTGCGCAAGGGAGATCCCGCGCGCGGATTTCAGCGGATAGATGCGCAGTTCCTGTACGATGACCGCCCTCACAACGAGATTCTATGGGAACGCATGCGCCGCGCGCTGTGGGTTCTTCTGGGCATTGCGCTGGTGCTGGTGGGGCCAGTGATGTTCTTGATCTCGCGCACCGATGCGCTCGATCAGGCGTTCGCGCGCCTGAGACCCGGGGAGACGCGCGCCCAGGTGATCGCCCTGCTCGGTGCGCCGCAGCGTCAGGTCCGCCTCGGCCCCCCGGCCCGGGGCCTCGAGTACCGGTACCGGGTCTGGCCGCTGCCCTGGGTCTGGGAGGTGGACTTGCGCGCCGGACGGGTCGTCGGAGCTCGGGAGCGGTAGACCGCCGGCGGACGCCGGGACTGAGAATTGCTTGGCACTGCACCCTTCCGGCGGCGTTCGGTGTCGGATCGGACCCTCCGGCCGAGCCGCCGCCCGTGCGATAATCAGGGCCTGAGACAGGGGGCGTGAGCCAGGCGCGGCAAGCGCGCACCCCCCTCGCCGGAGGTATTGGTCACGTGTGCGCAGTCAGCCGAATCTCGGCGTTGGGTGTGTTGGCCGTGCTGCTGTCGGCGGGGGTTGCGGTCGCGTTCGGGCAGCAGAGTCCGCCGGGACGGGTGGGGCGCATCAGCTATATCGGCGGTCGGGTCTCGTTCGAGCCGGCCGGTACCCGAGACTGGGTGGCCGCCGAATTGAACTGGCCGATGACCCTCGGCGATCGGCTCTGGACGGACTGGGAGTCCCGGGCCGAGATCGAGCTCGGCGATGCGGTGATCCGCCTCGGCAGCCGCACCGGCTTCTCGTTCCTCAATCTCACCGAGCGGATCGCGCAGATGCAGCTCAGCGCGGGCACGATGATCGTCCACGTCCGCTCCCTGGCCGGCGGCGAGCAGGACGAGATCGACACGCCGAATCTCGCCATCGAGTTTGAGCGGCGCGGCACCTACGAGGTGCAGGTCAGCCCCTCCGGCGACATCACGATCGTCAGCGTGATCCACGGGGCCGCGCTCGCCGGCGGCGGTGGCCAGGACTTCACCATCTCGGCCGGGCAGCGCGCCGAGTTCCGCGGCACGGACACTCTGCGCGTCGCATACGGCGCGCTCGGGCCGCCCGATGCGCTGGAAGCGTGGTCGGCGTCCCGCGACCGGCAGGAGGCGCAGAGCGCCGCCGGCGTGACGCAGTATGTCTCGCCCGACATGGTTGGGATCTACGACCTCGACACCTACGGCAGTTGGGAAGACACGCAGTGGGGCTATGCCTGGTTCCCCAACGTGGATGTGGGCTGGGCCCCCTATCGCTTCGGTCACTGGGCCTGGATCTTCCCGTGGGGCTGGACCTGGATCGACGATGAGCCGTGGGGGTTCGCGCCGTTTCATTATGGACGCTGGGGGTTCTGGCACGGCGCCTGGTGCTGGGTTCCGGGGCCGCCTTGGGAGCAGCCGGTCTACGCGCCCGCGCTGGTCGCCTGGACGCACGGCGGCCGCGGCGATGTCGGCTGGCTGCCGCTCGGTCCGAGGAACGTCTATATCCCCGGCTATGCGGCCAGCGAGTCCTATGTGCGCAAGGTGAATCTGAGCGGCACCCGGGCCCTCAATGCCCGGCTGATCGCCGCCGCCTACCGGAACCAGGGCCGTCAGGTGTACGCCAACAGCCGCATCGCCGGCGCGGTCACCTCGGTGCCGCGCGCGGCGTTCGTGCAGTCCGAGCCGGCCGATGCGCATCGCGTGATACTGGCGCGCAGCGGCTTGCTCTCGCTGCGCTTCTCGCCGCGGGCGCCGGCCCTCACGCCGACCCGCGCCAGCGCATTTGG
>JAJZMI010000154.1 GCA_021798335.1 Pseudomonadota bacterium
CGCGCGCAGGCGAGGGCCTCGGGATAGCCGGCATCGGCATGGCGCATCACGCCGCTGGCCGGATCGTTCCAGAGCACCCGGGCGATGCGCCGCGCCGCCGCCGCCGTGCCGTCGCAGACGATGACCAGGCCGGCATGCTGCGCAAAGCCCATCCCGACGCCGCCGCCGTGGTGAAACGAAACCCAGGTCGCCCCGGAGGCGGTGTTGAGCAGCGCATTGAGCAGCGGCCAGTCGGACACCGCGTCCGAGCCGTCGCGCATCGCTTCGGTCTCGCGATTGGGCGAGGCGACCGAGCCGGAGTCGAGATGATCGCGGCCGATGACCACCGGCGCCTCGAGCTCCCCGCGCGCGACCATGTCGTTGAACGCCAGTCCCAGCCGATGCCGGTCACCGAGCCCTACCCAACAGATCCGCGCCGGCAGGCCCTGGAAGCGGATCCGCTCGCGTGCCATGTCGAGCCAGTGATGCAGATGCGTATCGTGCGGCAGCAGCTCCTTCACCTTGGCATCGGTTTTGTAGATGTCCTCGGGATTGCCCGAGAGCGCCGCCCAACGAAACGGTCCCATGCCGCGGCAAAACAGGGGTCGGATGTAGGCCGGAACGAATCCCGGGAAATCGAACGCGTTGCGCACACCCTCCTCGAGCGCCATCTGCCGGATATTGTTGCCGTAGTCGACGGTTGGCACGCCGGCGGCATGAAATGCCAACATCGCGCGCACGTGAACGGCCATCGAGGCCTTGGCGGCCCGCACCACGGCCTGCGGATCGCGCTCGCGCATCTCGAGCCAATGCTCGACGCTCCAGCCGGCGGGCAGGTAGCCGTTCAGCGGATCGTGGGCCGAGGTCTGGTCGGTGAGCAGATCGGGCCGCACGCCGCGCTCGAGCAGCACCGGGAGCACCTCGGCGGCGTTGCCGAGCAGGCCGACCGACACCGGCCGCCTGGCTGCGCAGGCGCTGCGGATGATCGCGAGCGCATCATCGAGGCGCTCGACGGCCTGATCGAGATAGCCCGAGCGCAGGCGCATCTCGATGCGCGAGCGCTGGCACTCGATCGCCAGAGACGATGCCCCGGCCATCGCCGCCGCGAGCGGCTGCGCGGCGCCCATGCCGCCGAGACCGGCGGTGAGCAGCCATCGGCCGGCGAGGTTGCCGCCGTAGTGACGGCGGCCCATCTCGACGAATGTCTCATAGGTGCCTTGTACGATGCCCTGACTGCCGATGTAGATCCAGGAGCCGGCGGTCATCTGACCGAACATCATCAGCCCCTTGCGGTCGAGGTCGTTGAAGTGCTCCCAGGTTGCCCAGCGCGGCACGAGGTTGGAGTTGGCGATGAGTACCCGGGGTGCGTCGGTGTGCGTGGTGAACACGCCGACCGGCTTGCCGGATTGGATGAGCAGTGTTTGATCCGCCTCGAGCCGCCGCAGCGTGGCGACGATGGCGTCATAGCTTTCCCAATTGCGCGCCGCGCGTCCGATGCCGCCATAGACGACCAGCTCGGAGGGTCGCTCGCCCACGGCCGCATCGAGATTGTTCATCAGCATGCGCAGCGGCGCCTCGGTGAGCCAGCTCTTGGCGGTGCGCCGGGTGCCGGTCGGGGCGCGGATGACCCGCGTGGTATCGACGCGGGTGTGGATCGGAGAATCTGTGGTCATCGGGCGGCTCCCGTATCACTGTGAGCGAAGTTCGAGCAGGCCGCGAGCACCCGGCGCAACACGGTGCCGAGCGCGGCGGCGCGCTTGGGCTCGAAGGGCGGTGGCCAGTTGCCCGGATCGGGCGTGGCCGGTTCGTCGAGGTAGCCACGGCAGGCAAGTTCCATCTGCACCGCATGCACGTTGCGCCGGGGGTCGCCGTAATGGCGCGTGGTCCAGCCGCCGACGAAGCGGCCGTCGGTGACGCGGCTGAAGCGCGCATCCTCGTACGCCCGCTCGATCGCGCGCGTGAGCGCCAGCGCGCAACTGGCGCCGCGATTGGTGCCGAGATTCAGGTGCGGCAGCTCGCCGCGGAACAGCCGCGGCACGCGCGAGCGGATCGAATGCGCCTCGTAGAGCACCACTCGGCCGCAGCGCGCGCGCAATCGTTCCACCTCCTGCGCAAGGGCCGCGTGATAAGGCTCGAAAAACTCCGCGCGCCGCTCGGCAATCTCCGCCTCCTGCGGCGCCTCACCCGGGCGGTACAGCGCCTCGCCGTCGAAGGTCTCGGTCGGGCACAGTGCGGTGGCAGCCTGTCCGGGATACAACGGGGCACCGGACGGATCGCGGTTGACGTCGATCACGGTGCGGCTGATGGCGGTGCGCACGGTGGTCGCGCCGAGTTCGAGGACCATGGCATAGAGCAGTTCCACGTACCAGTCGGTGTCCTTGCGCGCCAGCCACTGCGAGACGAGGCGCGGCGCGAGAGTGGCGGGCAGATCGATGCCGGTATGCGGGAAACTGACCACCAGGGGCGCCTCGCCGCGGCGGATCTCCAACCAGTGGGCCGTCGTGCTCATAGCAAAGCCGGCAGCGGCACCCCCGCGACCACCCGAAGCAGCTCACGACGGGTGACGAGCCCGCCGGCGGCCTCGATGTCCGGATGCAGGTAGCGGTCGTCCGTCAATGGAGGAATGCGCGCGCGCACCAGGCCGCGCACGGCCTCGAGCGGCGCGCTCGAGCGCAGTCCCGCGTGGAAGTCGCAGCCCTGCGCCGCGGTCAGCAGCTCTATGCCGACGATCGCCGCCGCATTGGCGACCATCCGGTGCAGACGCCGCGCCGCATGCGCGGCCATCGACACGTGATCCTCCTGATTGGCCGAGGTCGGAATCGAGTCCACGCTGGCCGGATGGGCGCACTGCTTGTTCTCCGCGACCAGGGCCGCGGCGGTGACCTGCGGCATCATCAACCCGGAGTTCAGGCCGGGGTTCGGTGTCAGAAACGCCGGCAATCCCGAGAGCGCCGGATCGACCAGCATCGCGATGCGCCGCTCGGCGAGCGAGCCGATCTCGCACACTGCCAGCGCCATCACGTCGGCGGCGAAGGCAACCGGCTCGGCGTGGAAGTTCCCGCCGGAGAGCGCCTCGTCCGATTCGGGGAAGATCAGCGGATTGTCCGAGACCCCGTTTGCTTCGCGCTCGAGCGTGACGGCCGTGTGGCGCAGCAGATCGAGCGCCGCTCCCATCACCTGCGGCTGGCAACGCAGACAGTAGGGGTCCTGCACGCGCGGATCGCCCGTGCGGTGCGAGGCCCGGATGGCCGAGCCGGCCATGAGGGCGCGCAGCGCCGCGGCGGTCTCGATCTGTCCGGGATGGCCGCGCAGCGCGTGGATGCGCGCATCGAAGGGCGTGTCGGAGCCTTTTGCCGCCTCGGTGGCGAGCGCCCCGGTGATCAATGCGCACTGGAACACCGTCTCGATGTCGAACAACGCGGCCAGCGCATTGGCCGTGGAGAATTGCGTGCCGTTCAGCAGCGCCAGCCCTTCCTTCGGCGCGAGCGTCAGGGGCGCAAGGCCCGCGCGCCGCAGCGCATCGCTGGCCGCGACCCGCTCCCCGTCCGGCAGCTGGATCTCCCCCACGCCGATCAGCGCCGCGGCCAGATGCGCCAGCGGCGCCAGATCGCCCGAAGCGCCGACCGAGCCCTGCGCGGGCACCACCGGCAGCAGGCCGCGCTCGAGCATCAAGCACAATCGCCGCACCGTTTCGGGCCGGACGCCCGAGGCGCCCCGGGAGATGTTGGCGATCTTCAATGCCAGCATCAATCGGGTCACGGACTGCGGCAGAGGATCCCCGACGCCGGCACAGTGCGACAGCACGATGTTGCGCTGCAGCCGGGTGAGATCGGGCGCCTCGATACGCACGCTGGCGAGCTTGCCGAATCCGGTGTTGATGCCATAGACCGGTTCGCCGCGCGCCGCGATCCGAGTCACGGCCTCGGCGCCCCGCGCGATGGACTCGAAGCAGGCCTCCTCGAGCGAGGCGCTCGCTCCGCGGTACACGCCGGCCCACTGCGCCAGGGTGACCCGGCCGGGCTCGAGGACGATGTCGCTCATGCGCCGCCCCAGAGGCGCGCATGCAGGGGATTGCGCCCGAGCCAATAGACCAGCTCGGCCGGCCGCTCGACGTTCCAGATGGCCAGATCCGCCCGCTTGCCGACCTCGAGTGTGCCGATCTCGCTCAACCGCCCGAGGGCGCGCGCCGCCTCGCGCGTCACCGCGGCCACCGTCTCCTGCACGCTCAGGCCGAACTGCACCGCCCCGATGTTCATGGCCGTCAGAATCGACAGCAGCGGCGCGGTGCCGGGGTTGCAATCCGTTGCCAGCGCCAGAGGCACGCCGGCGCGCCGCAAGGCCGCGACCGGCGGAATCCGCCGCTCGCGCAGAAAGTGAAACGCTCCGGGCAGCAGCACCGCCACCGTGCCGGCGCGCGCCAGCGCGGCGACGCCCGCCTCGCCGGTCCACTCCAGATGATCGGCCGACAGTGCCGCGAACTCGGCCGCGAGCGCCGCACCGCCCCCGTCGGAGAGCTGATCGGCATGCAGCTTCACCGGCAGGCCATGCTCGCGCGCGACCTGGAACACCGCACGGATCTCCGCCGCGGTAAATGCAATGTGCTCGCAGAAGCCGTCGACGGCGTCGGCCAACCGCTCGGCCGCGGCTCGCGGGATCAGCTCGCCGGTGATCTCGGACAGATACACGGCGCGATCGGTGTCGGGCGGCAGGGCGTGGGCGGCGAGCAAGGTGGTGACGACGCCGAGCGGCAGCTGCCGCCCGAGGCGGCGCGCAACGCGCAACATGCGCAGCTCGGCCGGCACATCGAGCCCATAACCGGACTTGATCTCGACGGTGGTGACGCCCTCGCGCATCAACGCCTCGAGCCGCTCTGCGGCAGAGCTCAGCAGCGTCTCGTCCGATGCGGCGCGAGTGGCCCGCACGGTTGAAAGGATCCCGCCGCCGGCCCGCGCGATACTTGCGTAGTCCGCCCCCGCGAGGCGCAGCTCGAACTCCGCGCTGCGCTCGCCGCCGAACACGATGTGGGTGTGGCAGTCGATCAATCCCGGTGTGACCAGGCGCCCGCCCAGATCGATCTGCTCCGCGGCGCGCGTCGCGGCGGGCAGCTCGCTCATGGGGCCCGCGAACGCGATGCGTCCCTGCGAGACGGCAAGCGCGGCGTTTTCAATCAAGCCGATGCCCGCGCGTTGCGGCGCAAGTGTCGCGAGCGTGGCGTGGCGCCAGATTCGGTCGAATCGCACGGGCGGCCTTCTTTTTCGGCTGAGCAAATCATAATATGCCTAGACATATTCAGAAACCCCCGGCGCGTGCGGATTGCAGGCGGAATGAACCGGACATTCTTCTTCGAGAACGCATGGCTGCCGGCCGGCTGGCAAACGGGCGTGCGGGTCGAGGCGCGTGGGGAGCTGATCACCAGCGTCGCGGGCGGTACGACGGCCGGGCCGCACGACGTGCGGTTGCGGCTCGCCCTGCCCGGCGTGCCGAATGTGCACAGCCACGCCTTCCAGCGCGCCATGGCCGGGCTCGCCGAGCGCCGCGGGCCGAGCGGCACGGACGACTTCTGGTCGTGGCGAGAGGTGATGTATCGCTTTCTGGCGCGCATCGAGCCGGACGATCTGGAAGCGATCGCGGCCTATGCGTACGCGGATCTGCTCGAGGCAGGGTTCACCAGCGTTGGGGAATTCCATTACCTGCACCGCAATCCCCACGGCGGTCCGTACGACGACCCCGCCGAGCTCGCGATGCGGCATGCGGCGGCGGCGGACTTGACCGGCATCGGTCTGACACTGCTGCCGGTGTTCTATGAGTCCAGCCAGTTCGGGGGCGCACCGCCGGCGCCGGGCCAGCGGCGTTTCATCACGGATCTGGCGACCTTCGGTGAGATCGTCGCGGCGGTGCGCAGCGGGGTCCACCCCTCCCCCGGGCGCAATGTGGGGATTGCGCCGCACTCGCTCAGAGCGGTGACGGCCGGGCACCTGGCAGCCCTGCTCGATCGCTACCGCGAGGGCCCCATCCACATCCATGCCGCCGAGCAGGTGAAGGAAGTGGAGGATTGCGTGACCTTCACCGGCGAGCGTCCGGTCGAGTGGCTGCTGCGCCATGCCGCCGTCGATACACGCTGGTGCGTCGTACATGCGACACATCTGACTCCTGCGGAAACCTCGGCCCTGGCGCGCTGCGGCGCGGTCGCGGGACTGTGCCCGGTGACGGAAGCGAATCTGGGTGACGGCATTTTCCCGGCCCCCGCCTATCGCGCGGCGCAGGGCCGCTGGGGCATCGGCACCGACTCACACATCCGGCTCGATGCGGCCGGAGAGCTGCGGCAGTTGGAATATGCGCAACGCTTGCTGCAGCGGCAGCGCACCGTGCTCACGCGCCCCGATCAGCCCTCGACGGGCGCGAGCCTGTATCAGGAGGCGCTCGATGGCGGAGCACAGGCACTCGGCCTGCCGGTGGGCGCAATCGCGCCAGGCCGTCGCGCCGACTTCCTGGCACTCGATGCGGATCATCCGGACCTGGCGGGGCGGGCACTGGAGACGGTTCTGGACACGTGGATCTTCGTCCAAGGCCGATCACTCATACGAGACGTCATTGCCGGCGGGCGTATCGTGGTAGAGAACCGGCGCCACCTGGAACGCGAACGGATTGACGCGGCATACCGCCGTACGCTGCGCAAGCTGTTGCATGACGGGTAATCCACACAGGCACACTGCAGCAATCGGGTCGAGCGCCATGCCCCGCTACCGGGAGATCTACGAGTCGCTGCGACAGAAGATTGTCTTGGGGCAATGGCCGCCCGGACATCGCCTGCCGTCGGAACACGAGCTCGCCCGCAGCTTCGGCTGCGCCCGCATGACCATCGGCAAGGCCCTCGGCGCGCTCGCGGATCAGCGCCTCGTGACGCGGCGACGGCGCGCCGGCACGGTCGTGAACGCGCCGCGGCCGCAGGAGTCGGTGCTCGAGATCCACGACATCGAGGCGGAACTCCTGGCCGCGGGGGTGAGCTACGCGTATCAGTCGCTCGAGCGACGGGTCCGCCGCGCCAATGCCGCCGACGCGGCCGCCCTCGGCGTTCCGCCCGGCACGCCGGTGCTGGCGCTCACGGGGCTGCATCGGGCCGGCGGGCAGCCGCACGCGCTCGAGGAGCGATTGATCAACCTGCAGGCCGTGCCCGAGGCGCGCGCCGAACGGTTTGCCGACATCTCGCCGGGCCGTTGGCTGCTGCAGCGCATTCCCTGGACGGAAGCCGAACATCAGATCGCAGCGCTGAACGCCGACGCCGCCATTGCCCGGCGGCTCGCGATTCGGCGCAACACCGCGTGCCTGACCATCGAGCGCAACACCTGGCGCGATGAGCAACGCATCACCCACGTACGGGTCATCTATCCCTGCGATCAGCACCGCCTGGTGGCGCGTTTCCGCTACGGAGCGGCTTAAGGCGCCGCGCCGTTAAAATTCCAGGGTCATCTGCCGCTGCGCCCCCGGCGGCCGGAAAAGACTGACATCGAGCGGCGTGCCGCGCGCGGTGTTCAGCCCTGCCCGGCGGCACGCCGCATGAAATCGGGCGCGCAGCAGCTCGGCAAGGGGCCCGGTGCCACGCATGCGGCGACCGAAGCGCGGGTCGTTGTCGTGCCCGGCGCGCATCTGGCGGATCAGCGAGAGCACGTGGGCGGCACGCTCGGGATAATGGGTCTCGAGCCACTCGCGAAACAGCGGGCCCACCTCGTAGGGCAGGCGCAACAGAACGTAGCCTGCCCACCGCGCCCCCGCCTCCGCCGCCGATTCAACGATACGTTCCATCTCGTGATCGGTCAGCGCCGGAATCACCGGCGCGACGAGCACGCCGGTCGGGACGCCCGCTGCGGTCAGTTCGCGCACCATGCGCAGCCGGGCCGCGGGTGAGGCGGCCTGCGGCTCCAGGGTCCGCTTCAGCTCGGCATCGAGGGTGGTGATGCTGATGCCGACCTCGACCATTAG
>JAJZMI010000032.1 GCA_021798335.1 Pseudomonadota bacterium
TTCCCGATGTGCCCTACGAGGCGCTGCGCGGCTATCGCGTCACCCGACTCGGCTACCGGCACCGCTCCGAGCCGGTCGTGCCGGCGCGCGATCCGCGCGGCCGGCCGGTGTACTGGATCGGACCGGCCGGTCCGGAGCAGGATGCGGGGCCGGGCACGGATTTTCATGCCATCGCCGAAGGGTGCGTCTCGATCACGCCCCTGCAGATCGATCTGACGCGCCACGGGGCCCTCGAGCCGCTGCGGCGCTGGCTGGAGGGCATCGGGTGAGCGATCTGCGCTTCTCGGGCATCGGCATGACCTCGGCGCGAACCCGCGACCGCCTGGTGCAGCGCCTGCGCGAGCAGGGCATCGCCAACCTCGCCGTGCTCGATCGCATTCGCAACGTGCCGCGGCACATCTTCGTCGACGAGGCGCTCGGGAGCCGCGCCTACGAGGATACGGCGCTGCCGATCGGCTTCGGCCAGACCATCTCCCAGCCGTACATCGTGGCCCGCATGAGCGAGGCGCTGCTGCAGGGCGGTCCGCTCGGCAAAGTGTTGGAAGTGGGCACGGGCTGCGGTTATCAGACGGCGGTGTTGGCGCCGCTGGTGGAGCAGGTGTGCACGATCGAGCGCATCGGCGCATTGCTCGAGCGCGCCAAGGAGCGCCTGCGCGAGCTCGAGGTCCGCAACGTCAAGTTCCGCCATGGCGACGGCACGCAGGGCTGGAGAGCTCAGGGGCCGTTCGCGGGCATTCTGGTGGCGGCCGCGCCGCTGGCGGTGCCGCGGGAGCTGCTCGCGCAGCTTGCCCCGGGCGGCCGGCTGGTGGTGCCGGTCGGTCCGGAGGGCGAGCAGGAGCTGATACGCTTCACGCGGCGCGAAGAGAGCGTGACGCGTGAATCGCTCGGGCGCGTTGCGTTCGTGCCGCTGCTCGGCGGCAAGGGTTAGCGGGGCGCGCGGCACACGGCGGCGGGTCCCGCGGAGGAAGTGCGCCGGCCCGGATGCCGCGCGGAGGCCAGCCCGCGCGCCCGCGGGGACGCGCGGGCCGCAGCGCGCTCAGCGCGAGTCAACCACGAAACCGCAGGATGACGCGGCGAGCCTGACCGGCGCAAGGCGCAGCTTGCGCAGATGGTTCGCCGCCAACGCGGTGTTGAACGCGGCGAGTTCGCCGGTCTGCAGGCTCGTCCAGCTGGCGACCGTGTGATCATAGTGACGACAGTCGGCGCTCAGCGTGGCGAGTTGGGCCGGCGTCGGGCGCATGTCCATGCCCACCTGCATCAGGCTCACCAGGCGGTTGTAGGCATTGTTCACGGCGACGAAGGAGCGCAGCGCGCCGGGCTTGGGTGGCGGCCGCGGGTGCAGGAGCCTGGCGAGGAAGCCGCGCGTTGACTTCTTCCCGCCAATCTTGCGCAGGCGGACCGCGAGCGCCTTGGCCTCGGCGGCGAGCGGCTTGCTCAGGGGCGTGTGCATGAGGGCTCGCAACTGAACCTTGACGGCGTGCACCTCCTGATAGCCCCGATAGCTGCGCTGCATGCCCCGGTAGGCGCGTCTGTTCATGCGGTTCTGAGCGCGCAGCGCGGCCAGCAGTACGCGGCTGTGCCCGACGCGCGGATCGTTCATGACGGTGACGTGACGAGTGTAGACGTGCCCGTCCACGGTGAGCTTGAGCGTGTAGACCCCGGGAGTCACCTGCGGACCGTGCGGGCCCGGGGTGGTGGCGCCGGCCACGGTGTTCATCTGATTTTCAAGGTCGTGCCGGAAGGCCGGCGGCGGGCCATAACGCAGATTCCATGCATAGCGATTCAGACCGACGCGGGTCGGCAGGGCGCGCGCCTGGGGCGAGGCCAGCCAGTAGCGCGGATAGAGCTGGCCCTTGATGGGCGGCGGCAGCGTGCTTGTCAGGGTGCGCACCAGGTTGCCGTGGGCATCGAAGATTTGCAGCTTGATCGGTCCGTTGGGTTTGTGGCGCAGGTAATAATCCACGCTGACCCCATAGGGCGGGTTGGGGGCATGCGGCACTTCAATGTCGAACGGCTGATCCCAATTGCTGTTCTGGCGGGCGCGAATGGCCGTTTCGGGCCGGAACAGATAGGCGGGCGATGCGGCAATCGCCCGGGCATGGGCGGCAATCGAGCGCAGCGGCGTGAAGTCATCGAGCACCCAGAAGCCGCGGCCGAAGGTGCTGATGACCAGGTCGTTCAGGTGATATCGGGTGTGGACGACCAGATCGGTGACGGCGGTGCTGGGCAGGTTCTGCCGCAGCGACTGCCAGTGATTGCCATTGTCGAAGCTGACGTAGACGGTCGTCTCCGTGGCGAGAAACAGCAGGCCGGGCTGCTTCGGATCGGCGCGCAGCGCATTCACCCAGCTGCCGCTGCGTTGATTGCGGGGCAATCCGCGGGTGATGCTCACCCACGTTCTGCCGGCGTCGGTGGTGCGCCAGATCAGCGGCAGATCGGTGTCCGGATGGGCGGGCGCGGCGCTCTTTGGCGCCTTGCCGTGCGCCGCGGCGGCGGCCTTGTGGTGGTGGGGGCGGGAGATGCGGGCGGTGACATAGGCGGTATCGAGCGAATCGCCGGCTGTGATGGTATGCAGGTGGGCGTCGGGCGGCAGGCCGGGGATGTTGCTCACGTTGTTCCAGCGCTTGCCGCCATCCATGGTGTTGTAGATCTGGTTGTTGCTGCTGACGGTCCACACCACGCCCGGCCTGACCTTGGAGAGCGAGAAGTCGACGATGACAGGTCCGGCGGGTTTGAAGGGATTGCGCGGATGGTGCGCCTTTTTCTTCGCACGGGGGAGCGGTGTGCCGCACGGCACCGGCGGGGCGCCCTTGGCGGTGGTGAGGGCGGGGCTGAAGGCCTGCCAGGAATTGCCGCCATTGCGGGTGACCAGCAGACACTGATAGGCGACGTAGAGGGCGGCGGGGTCGAAGGCGGTGTCGAATTTCATCGGCAGGCTGCCGCTTGACCGGTAGTCCTTGGCGCGCGCGCCGAAGTTCGGCGCGATGTTCTCCCACTGACCGGTGAACATGTTGATTTTGACCAGGCCGCCACCGCCGCCGCCCGGACCGTAGCCGATCGCATAAAGGATGTGCGGGTGCAGAGGATCGGGCGCGATGTAGCCGAATTCCGAAGACGGCACCGGGCTCCAGTCGGTGAAGTCGACCTGGCCCCAGTTGCTGCGGCTGCGGATCATGACCGCGCCGGTGTCCTGCTGCGCGCCGGCGATCCAATAGGGATATTGGCTCGTGGTGGCCACATGATAGATCTGCGAGATCGGCTCGGTGTACCACAGGCTCCAGGTGCGGCCGCCGTCGAGCGTGACGCTCGCGCCCTGGTCGGAGGCGACCTCCATGCGCGCCGCGTTCCGCGGGTCGATCCACAGGGAGTGATAATCCTCCCCGCCGGGGGCGCCCTTGAAGGCGTGAAACGTGACGCCCCCATTGGTGGAGCGGTACATGGCCGTGCTGACGGTGTACAGGATATTCGCATTCTGCGGATCCACGAACACCCCGCAGCTGTAGTTGCCTTGGCCGTTGCTGATGCGCTTGTCGTTGCCGGCCATGTGCTTCCAGGTGGCGCCGCCGTCGTCGGAGCGGAACAGCCCGGAGCCGTGCTCGATGGTGTTGCCGACGATGTAGATGCGCCGGCCATGGTCGGCGATCGCGACGCTCACGCGGCCGGGGAAGGGCGGAATCTTGATCGCGGTCCAGGTGCGGCCGTCATTGGTGGATTTGAACAGCAGCGGCGGTTTGGGCTTGGCCTTCGGGCCATGCCGGAATTTGAAGAACGGACCGCCCGTGCCGGCGGTGACGGCCAGCAGAATGTGCGGATCGCCCCAGTCGGACACGACTTCCCGCGTCCCGCGATAGTGCGCGGGATTGAGCACCCGGGTCCAGGTCTTGCCGCCGTTGGTGCTGCGGTACACACCGCCCCCGTGATGTGTGGCGTTGCCAAGCGCCGATACCACCACCACGTTGGAGTTGTGGGGATCGACCACGATGCTGTCGATCATCACGGTGGCCTCGAGGCCGATGTGCCGCCAGGTGCGCCCGGCATTGGTGGATTTCCACATGCCATCGCCGAGGCTGCCGACGAAGGGGTTGATTATGGTGGGATCGCCCGTGCCCGCGTACACGACATCCGGATTGGAGGGGGCCACGGCAATCGCGCCGATACTGTCGACCTGCTTGATGTGATCGAAGATCGGAAACCAGGTGACCCCGGCGCTGGTGGTTTTCCAGATGCCGCCCTCGGGGGTGCCCACGTAGTACACGCCGGGCTCGCCGATGACGCCGGTGACCGCGGCTGCCCGACCACCGTGAAATGGGCCGACGTTACGCCACTTCAGCCCCGCATAGAGGTCGGGGTTCACGCGCGCGAGGGCGATCGAGGGCAAGCTCGCCGCCAGGCCGGCGACAATCGCCAGCGCCGAGGATACGATCCAGGAAGATTTGATCATGGTCCGGGGAGTCTCCACACGGATTCACGGGTCAGGATGCGGGGGACGCAAGGGATATAACTTCCCCTCCCGCTGCAATCGCCGCGGGTGTCGGCTCGCCTGAGGACCCCGAGTTAATGTAATTGGCGGTTTAGGCTATACCCGGAAACCGCTCGACGCAAATGGCGGGCCGGCCGCGCGGCGCGGGCGGTGCGCAGGTGATGGCGTTGGTATTGTGCGTGGCGCAGTTCGAGCCCGTATCGAGCGGCGCGCCGGGCGCGGCCGCGGGAAATTCCTTGCTTTGCCGCAAGTCGCGTGGTTACCATATGCCAAGAGGGCACAGGGAGGAGGGGACGCCCACAGAAAAGCAATACATCTCGACCCGCAAAAGCAACAACAATCTCGCGCGCCACGGCGGCGTCGGCGCGGTGGGTCGTTGATTCCAAGCCCCTCCCCCTGTGTCTTCTTCGCGGCGCAGCCCGCGCCGCCCCTTCGGCGGGGGGCGCTACTCGAAGAACAGCGCGGCGACGACCTGCCGGCCTTCGTGGACCAGGACGTTGAATGTTCGGCAAGCCGCCGCGAGTTCCATCACTTCCAGTCCGACGCGCCGCTCGGTGAAGGCCGCGCGAATGTGCGCCGGCGCGAAGCGCTGGCGCCACCCGCTGCCGATCAACACCACCTGCGGCTCGAGGGCGAAGATCTCGGCCAGATGCTCCGGCGCGAGCGCCTCGAAGCGCGCAGGCGCCCACGGCGTGATCAAGCGCTCGGCGGTGACCAGGCAGCTCGCGCGCACCTCGGTCGGCCCGATCCGCAGCACCTCGGCCGAGTAGGCGCGCACCGTGTTCAGCTGCATGCCGCGCTCTAAGGTGATGTCCATCACGCTACCATACCGCTCGTGCGCGAACTCGTCATCATCATCACCGATTTGTATCTCGCCGGCGCGCCGGAGCCGGCCGGCGCCGCCGCGGCAATGCCCGCGCTCGAGCACATTGCGCGCTTCGCGCACCGGCGCGAGCCGCAGGCCGACTGGCGCGCCTGGGTCGCCCGCTCACTCGGGCTCACGCACTACGCGCACCTGCCGCCGGCGAGCATCGCGGCCGCCGGCCAGCCGGTGCCGGGTGAGACGGTCTGGTTTGCCTCCCCGCTGCATCTGGTCGCGGGCGTTGGCCGAGCGCACCTGCCGCGCGGCGGCCGGCTGTGCCTCGCGCCGCAGGTCCTTGCGCGCCTTGCCGCGGATTTCAACAGCACGTTCGCCGGGTCGGGTTTTGCGCTCGCGCCGCTCGCGTCGGGGGAGTTTCTCCTCGGCGCGCCCCGGGGATTGAGTGCGCGCACGTGCGAGCCGGCGCGCGTGCCGCAGGCCGGGCTGCTCGAGGCGCTGCCCCTTGGCGAGGGTGCCGCGGTGTTGCGGCGGCTCGGCGCCGAGATCGAGATGTGGCTGCACGCCCATCCGCTCAACGAGGCGCGCGCGCGGCACGGCGAGCCACCGCTCTCGCAGCTGTGGATCTGGGGCGGCGGTGAGGCGGCCGCCGGCACGGACCGCGAGGCGCCGCCGGGCACGGTGGCAGACCAGGGTCATGGGGCGGTCGTGTATGGCGCGGATCCCTATCTGGCGGGCTTGGCGTGTCTTGGCGGCCTCGGGTGCGCGCCGTTGCCGCCGGCGCCGCCGCTCGCGCCCGCGGGACTCGATTTCCGGGCGCTGATGGCGCTGGAGATATCCGAGGCGCTGCGGCGCGAGCCGGGCTGGGACCTTGCCGCGGCGCTCGCCGCGCTCGATCGCGGTTGGATTGGCGCGGGGCTCGAGGCGCTTCGGTCCGGGTCGATCGAGCGCTTGACGCTCCTCGCCAACGATCGGCTGTGGCGCCTTGCGCGCGCCGACCGCCTGCGGCGCTGGCGCCCGCGCCGCGGGGGACTCGGAGTGCTCGCATGAACGCGCTGCGGGTGGTGCGCCGCGAGAGCGCGATGAGCGAGGCGCTGGGCGCGCAGCTGCACCCGGTGTTGCGCCGGGTGTATCGCGGGCGCGGGATTGCGAGCGAGCGCGATCTGGACACCTCGCTCGATCGGTTGACGCCGGTCGGTACGCTGGAGTCGATCGAGGCGGCCGTCGATCTGTTGCTTGCGCAACGCGCCGGCGGGCGGATCCTGGTGATTGGGGATTTCGATGCCGACGGCGCCACCAGCACCGCGCTGATGCTGCGCGCGCTGCGGGCCTGGGGCTTCGCGGCGGATTTCCTGGTCCCGAACCGCTTCGCATTCGGCTACGGCCTCACCCCCGAGATCGTGCGGGTCGCGGCCGGGCAGGCCCCGAGCCTGATCGTGACCGTCGACAATGGCATTGCCAGCATCGCCGGAGTGGCCGAGGCTCGCCGGCTCGGAATCGACGTGTTGATCACCGATCATCATCTGCCCGGGGAGCAATTGCCCGCCGCCCGCGTGATCGTCAATCCCAACCTGCCGGGGAGCCGCGGCGCGTGCCGCTCGCTCGCCGGAGTGGGGGTGGCGTTCTACGTGATGGCGGCACTGAAGCGGCGCCTCGATGCGGCGGGGCTGACCCCCGCGCACGCCCCGCCCGTCGCCGAGTTCCTCGATCTGGTGGCCCTCGGCACAGTGGCCGATCTGGTGCCTCTCGATCACAACAATCGGGTGCTCGTGGCCCAGGGCCTCAAGCGCATCCGGGCCGGGCGCTGCGTGCCCGGGGTGCGGGCTCTGCTGGCGGCCGCCGGCCGGGCCCCCGAGCGCGTGACCAGCGCGGACCTCGGCTTTGCGATCGCGCCGCGGCTGAATGCCGCCGGCCGGCTCGATGACATGACGATCGGCATTCAGTGTCTGTTGGCCGAGGCGGGCGCGGCCGAATCGCTGGCTGCGCGTCTCGATGCCCTCAATCTCGAGCGCCGGCAGATCGAGGCGCGCATGCAGACCGAGGCATTGGCCGCGGTGCGCGGTCTGAATTGCGGGCAGGCCGGCGTGCCCGAGAGGAGCGGGGTGTGCCTGTTCGATGCCGGCTGGCATCAGGGTGTCGTGGGTCTGGTCGCAAGCCGCGTCAAGGAGCGCGTGCGCCGGCCGGTGATTGCCTTCGCGCTCGGCTCGGACGGCACGCTGCGCGGCTCGGCCCGTTCGGTGCCGGGCGTGCACATCCGCGACGTGCTGGCCCGCCTCGATGCGCGCCATCCGGAGCTGATCGGCCGCTTCGGCGGGCATGCCATGGCCGCCGGCCTGACCCTCGCCCGCGAGCGGCTCGACGAGTTCGCCCGGCTGTTCGATGCCGAGGTGGCCGCATGGCCGGATCAGGGCGCGTTGCGCGATTGCATCGAGACCGATGGGGAGCTCTCGGTCGAGGAGATCGCGCTCGAGACGGCCGAAGCGCTGCGCGCGGCCGGGCCCTGGGGGCAATCATTCCCGGAGCCGTGTTTCGATGGAGTGTTCACGGTGCGCGCCGCGCGCGTCGTTGGCGAGCGGCACGTGAAGATGTGGGTGCAGGGAGCGCACAACCGCGCCTTCGATGCGATCGCGTTCAACTTTCTCGAGGCCGG
>JAJZMI010000148.1 GCA_021798335.1 Pseudomonadota bacterium
GCATCGCGCCGTAGCCGCCGCGCGCACAGAAGACCGCCTTGATCTGAGGGTCGGCGAGCGCTGCGGCGAGCTCGGTCAACCGGCGCGCATCATCGCCGGCCAGGTAGCGCCGCCGAGCCAGGATTCCCGGGTCGAACTCGACGTGATAGCGACTCGAGACCGACGCGAGGCCCGCATCGAAAGCCGCCCGCTCGAACGGGCCCGAGGGCGCGACGACGGCGACGCGGTCCCCGGGGCGCACGGCGGGATAAGGGCGGCAGGGCGATTCGGGCATGGGCTGGGTCGTGGCGTAAGTGACGAGAATACATTCTCCGTCAGGCGCCGCACCGAGACCAGGGCAGCACTTTTTTTAACCCGATGCTCACAGCCCGCGCGGTAGCGTTCGCGGCCTTGTTCGCTCCCACGGAGCGGTGCACGGGAGAGACCCGGATGGATATCGTCTACATCCTGCTCATCGCCGTCCTGTATGCGGTGACCCACGCCATCATCTGGGCAATCTCGCGCCTGGGAGAGGGCGGATGAGTGTCGCTTATGTGATCTGCGGTCTGCTGGCGCTCGGCCTGACGGGCTACCTCCTCTACGCTCTGTTCAAGCCGGAGAAATTCTGATGACCGCACAGTCCTGGGGGCTGCTCGCCCTGTTTCTCGCCCTTGCGCTGCTGTGCGTGAAGCCCTTTGGCCTGTACATGGCCAACGTCATGGAGGGCGTGCCCGTCTGGCCGGTGCGCGTCGGCGGCGCGCTCGAGCGGTTGATCTACCGGCTGTGCGGGGTCGATCCGGCCGTCGAGACCGGCTGGAAGCGCTACGCCGTCGCACTGCTCGTGTTCAACGTCCTCGGAGCGCTGCTGCTGTACGCGCTGCAGCGGCTGCAATTCTACCTGCCGCTCAACCCGCAGCATCTTCCCGGACCGCCGCCGAACTCCGCGTTCAACACGGCGCTCAGCTTCGTTACCAACACGAACTGGCAGAGTTACACGCCCGAGACCACCATGAGCTATCTCACCCAGATGGCCGGTCTCACCGTGCAGAACTTCCTGTCCGCGGCCACGGGCATCGTGGTGGCGGTGGCGCTGATCCGCGGACTCGCCCGCCACAGCGCCAAGACCATCGGCAACTTCTGGGTGGACCTCACGCGCGTGACGCTGTACGTGCTGCTGCCGATTGCCGCGCTGATCGCGGTCGCGCTCGTCAGTCAGGGGGTGATCCAGAACTTCAGCCCCAACAGGACCGTGTCGCTGCTGCAGCCGGTCACCTATCAGCAGCAGAAGGTGAACGCCGCGGGCAATCCCGTCACCAACGCCGCCGGCAAGCCGGTCATGCAGACCGTGACCACCGACGAGCAGACGCTGCCGATGGGGCCGGTCGCCTCGCAGGAGGCGATCAAGGAGCTCGGCACCAACGGCGGGGGCTTCTTCAACGCCAACTCCGCCCACCCGTACGAGAACCCGGACGCGCTGACCAACCTGATCGAGGTGCTGGCGATCATCCTGATACCCGCCGCGCTCACCTACACCTTTGGTCACATGGTGGGCGATACCCGGCAGGGATGGGCGGTGCTGGCCGCCATGATCATCCTGTTCGTGCCGCTCTATGCGCTGTGCAATCATTCCGAGCAGCTCGGCAATCCGCGCCTCACCGCCCTCGGCGTGAATCAGACCGCCAGCAGCCTGCAAAGCGGCGGCAACATGGAGGGCAAGGAGGTGCGCTTCGGCATCGCCGGCTCGACGCTGTTCGGGACGCTCGCCACCACAACCTCCACCGGTGCCGCCAACTCCATGTACGATTCATACATGCCGCTCGGCGGCATGGTCACCCTGTTCGACATGATGCTGGGCGAGGTGGTCTTCGGCGGCGTGGGCGCGGGCCTGTACTCGATGCTGATCTTCGCGATCGTCGGGGTCTTCATCGCGGGGCTGATGATCGGGCGCACACCGGAGTATCTGGGCAAGAAGATCGAGTCATTCGAGATGAAAATGAGCTCGATCGCGATCCTGGTCACGCCGATTCTGGTGCTGGTGGGCACGGCCGTTGCCGTGAGCGTTTCGGCCGGACAGGCCGGCCCGCTCAATCCCGGCGCACACGGGTTCTCCGAGATCCTCTATGCTTTCACCTCGGCAGCCAACAACAACGGCAGCGCGTTCGCGGGAATCAGCGCCGATACGCGCTTCTACAACATTGCGCTCGGCCTGGTGATCTGGATCGGCCGGTACTGGCCGATCATCGCGGTGCTGGCGATCGCGGGCTCGCTTGCCGCGAAGAAGCGCGTGCCCGTTTCGGTCGGCACCATGCCCACCTACGGCCCGACGTTCATCGCGCTGCTGATCGGCACGGTGCTGCTGGTGGGGGTGTTGAATTTCATTCCGGCGCTCGCTCTGGGTCCCATTGTCGAGCACCTGATGCTCTGGAGTCGCTGACATGCGCCGCAAGCTTTCCATGTTCGACCGCTCGCTGCTCGGGCCGGCGCTGCGCGATGCCCTGCGCAAGCTCGATCCGCGCGTGCAATGGCGCAATCCGGTGATGTTCGTGGTGTATCTCGGCAGCATCCTGACCACGGGCCTGTGGGTCCAGGCGCTGTTTGGACACGGGGAGGCGCCGGCGTGGTTCATCTTCGGCGTCGCGATCTGGCTGTGGTTCACGGTCCTGTTCGCGAATTTCGCCGAGGCGCTCGCCGAGGGGCGCAGCAAGGCGCAGGCGGCGAGCCTGAAGGGTCTGAAGCAGACCGTGGAAGCCAAGCGGCTTGCCGATCCCGCCGACCGCGCGCGGGTGACGCGGGTGCGGGCCGACCGGCTGCGCAAGGGCGATGTCGTCCTGGTGGAGACGGGCGATTTCATTCCCGGCGACGGGGAGGTCATCGAAGGGGCCGCCTCGGTCGATGAGAGCGCGATCACCGGGGAATCCGCGCCCGTCATCCGCGAGTCCGGCGGGGATTTCTCCTCGGTCACCGGCGGCACGCGCGTGCTCTCGGACTGGATCGTGGTGCGCATCTCGGTCAACCCGGGCGAGACCTTCATCGACCGCATGATCGCCATGGTGGAGTCCGCCAAGCGGCAGAAGACCCCCAATGAGATCGCGCTCACCATCCTGCTCGTGGCGCTCACGCTGGTGTTCCTGGTCGTCACCGCGACGCTGCTGCCGTATTCGCTCTACAGCGTCGCGGTCACCAAACTCGGCACCCCCGTCACGCTGACCGCGCTCATCTCGCTCCTGGTGTGCTTGATTCCAACCACCATCGGCGGTCTGCTGTCGGCGATCGGCGTGGCGGGCATGAGCCGCATGATGCAGGCCAATGTGATCGCGACCTCGGGCCGCGCGGTCGAGGCGGCGGGCGACGTGGACGTGCTGCTGCTCGACAAGACCGGCACGATCACGCTGGGCAACCGGCAGGCCGCGGCGTTCATCCCGGCCGAGGGCGTGACCGAGGAGGAGCTGGCCAGTGCCGCCCAGCTTGCCTCGCTCGCCGATGAGACGCCGGAAGGGCGCAGCATCGTCGTGCTGGCCAAGCAGCGCTTCCAGCTGCGCGAGCGGGATCTCACCGCGCTGCATGGAACGTTCGTGCCGTTTTCGGCGCACACGCGCATGAGCGGCGTCGACATCAGCGGGCGCCAGATCCGCAAGGGTGCGGGGGACGCCATCCGCAAGCAGGTCGAGTCCCTCGGACAGCAGTTTCCGCAGGCGGTGCTCGAGACGGTGAAGACGGTCGCGCGCCGGGGAAGTACGCCGCTGCTGGTGAGCGACGGCCCGCGGGTGCTCGGGGTCATCGAGTTGAAGGACATCGTCAAGGGCGGCATCAAGGAGCGTTTCGGCGAGCTGCGTCGCATGGGCATCAAGACCGTCATGATCACCGGCGACAATCCGCTGACCGCCGCGGCGATCGCCGCCGAGGCCGGTGTCGATGACTTCCTCGCGGAGGCGACTCCGGAGGCGAAGCTCAAGCTCATCCGCGCCCAGCAGGCCGAAGGGCGGCTGGTGGCGATGACCGGCGACGGCACCAACGACGCGCCGGCGCTCGCGCAGGCCGATGTCGCGGTGGCGATGAACACCGGTACGCAGGCGGCCAAAGAGGCCGGCAACATGGTCGACCTGGATTCCAATCCGACCAAGCTGATTGAGGTCGTGGAAACCGGTAAGCAGATGCTCATGACGCGCGGCGCGCTGACCACCTTCAGCATCGCCAACGATGTCGCCAAGTACTTCGCGATCATTCCGGCGGCGTTCGCCACCACTTATCCGCAGCTGAACGCGCTCAACATCATGCGTCTGACGAGTCCGTTCTCGGCGATCCTCTCGGCGGTGATCTTCAATGCGCTCATCATCGTGGTGCTGATTCCGCTGGCGTTGAACGGTGTGCGCTACCGGCCGCTCGGCGCCGGGACGTTGCTGCGCCGCAATCTTCTGGTCTACGGCATCGGCGGGATCATCGTGCCGTTTCTCGGCATCAAGCTGATCGACATGGGCCTGACTTTCCTTCATCTGACCTGAGCGGTGACGCCATGACAGAATTGCCAGGAGCAATTTTCGACGCGGCGGCGCCGCGAACCCGCAGGGCCGAGGCCCTGGAGGGACCGGGTAAATCGATACTGCGTCCCGCGATCGTGCTGCTGCTGCTGATGACCGTGCTGACCGGCATCATTTATCCGCTCGTCATCACCGGCATCGCGCAGGTGCTGTTTCCGGCCCAGGCCGGCGGTAGTGTGATCACGCGGGGCGGCAAACCGATCGGCTCGCGCCTGATCGGCCAGCCGTTCAGTTCCGCGGGCTATTTCTGGAGCCGGCCCTCGGCGAGCACCCCGCAGCCCTACAATGGCCTGGATTCCACCGGATCGAATCTCGGGCCGTTGAATCCGGCGCTCATTCAGGCTGTCAAGGCCCGCATCGCCGCCTTGCGGGCGGCCGACCCGGGCAATACCGCGCCGATCCCCGTGGACCTGGTGACCGCCTCGGCCAGCGGTCTCGATCCGGATATCAGTCTCGCGGCCGCCTACTACCAGGCCGGCCGCATCGCGCGTGCGCGCCATCTGAGCCTCGCCACGGTGCGCGGCCTGATCGCCGCGCACGCCCACCACCCCTGGCTCGGGCTGCTCGGCGAGCCGCGCGTGAACGTGCTGGAGCTGAATCTGGCCCTCGATGCCGTGAAACCGCCGGCCGCCGTCAAATAGTTCCGCGGAATGAACGAAGGGCGCGCGCGAAACGGATCTCTCGGCGGATAATAGCGGGGTGAACGCCCCGACCGCCGATCTCAGGCCCGATCCGGACCAACTGCTCGCCGAAGTCACGGCCCAGGAAGAGCGGGCCAACCGGGGGCGGCTGCGTATCTTTTTCGGCGCCTCCGCCGGGGTCGGCAAGACCTACTCCATGCTGCAGGCGGCCCGCTCCGAGCGGGCCGCGGGCACCGACGTGGTCATCGGCTATCTCGAGCCGCACGGCCGTATCGAGACCGAGCAGCTCGCCGAGGGGCTCGAGCGCCTGCCGACGCTGGCGGTCGCCTATCGCGGCATCGTGCGCCAGGAATTCGATCTCGATGCGGCGCTCGCGCGCCGGCCGGCCATCGTGTTGGTCGATGAGCTGGCGCACTCCAATCTGATCGGCGGCGTGCCGCAGCCCCGCCACCCCAAGCGCTGGCAGGATATCGAAGAGCTGCTCGTGGCCGGCATCAACGTGTGGACCACGGTCAACGTCCAGCACCTCGAGAGTCTGAACGACCTGGTCTATCAAACCACCGGCGTGCGTCAGACCGAGACGCTCCCGGACCGGGTCTTCGACGAAGCCGACAGCATCGAGCTGATCGATCTGCCGGCCGACGATCTGATCGCGCGGCTGCACGCCGGCAAGGTATACGTTTCCGACGCCGTCGCGGCCGCGTCGGAGCGCTTTTTCCGCAAGTCGAACCTGATGGCGCTGCGCGAGATCGCGCTGCGCCGAGTGGCGGAGCGGGTGGAAGCCGCCTCCCGCGCCCTGCACACCGGCCGTGCCCGCGGCCGCATCGCCGGGGACCGCCTACTGGTGGCGGTCGGTCCGGACGAGCAGGCCGAGCAGCTGGTGCGCACGGGCAAACGCATGGCCGATGCCCTGGCGGCCAGCTGGCTGGTGGTGTATGTCGAGACGCCGGCCCTTTTGCGTCTGTCCGACACATTGCGCAACCGCAGGATCAACGTGCTGCGGTTGGCCGAGTCGCTCGGCGCCGAGACGGTGACCCTGGACGGACCGTCCGCGGCGGCGGCTCTGCTGGAGTACGCGCAGACGCGCCGTGTCACGCGCGTTCTGGTCGGTGCGCCGAAACGACGCGGCTGGCGCGCATGGGCGCGCGCATCCACCTCGACTGTGCTGGTGAAGCAGGCGCGCGGATTCGATGTGATCGTGGTCGCACCGGCGGGCCGGACGAAGCGGCTGGCGCCGTCGGCCCACCTGCCGACCGGTGCCTTCCAGGCCGACATTCCCTGGGAGCGGTATGGCTGGGCGGCGGGCGTGAGCGGCCTGTGCACGCTGGTCGCATTCGCGATGTATCCGCATTTCGACCTGTCGAATCTCGCGATGGTCTATCTGCTCGGCGTCACGGTGGCGGGCCTGCGCCTCGGGCGCGGTCCCTCGGCGCTCACCGCCGTGCTCAACGTGCTGCTGTTCTGCTTCTCCTTCGTGCCGCCGCGATTCACGTTCGCGGTCGCCGACTTCCAGTATTTCATCACCTTCGCGGCCATGCTCATCATCGGCCTGGTGATCTCCACCCTCACGGCCAACGTGCGCCAGCAGACCCGGGTTGCCGGGGCGCGCGAGCGGCGTACCGCCGCGTTGTATGCCATGAGCCGCGAGCTCGCGGTGACGCGCGGCACCGAGAGCATGGCGCGTGTGGCCGTGCGGCACGTGGCCGAAGTGTTCGACTGCCGGGCCGTCGTGCTGTTGCCGGATGCGGCGGGCAAGCTGCATCGCCCGCACGGGCAGCCGTCCGACAATTCGCTGCGCGGCGCAGATCTGGCCGTGGCGCAGTGGGTGAACGACCATGGCCGGCGCGCCGGCCTGGGCTCGGATACGCTGCCGGCGACACCCGCGCTGTACGTGCCGCTCGGTGACGAGCAGCGCGCGACCGGGGTGTTGGCGGTGCTGCCGGCCAATCCGCGGCGGGTGCTGCTGCCGGAGCAGAACCAACTGCTGCAGACCTTCGCCGGGCAGATCGGGCTCGCGCTCGAGCGGGCGCGCTTCGCCGATGCCGCCCAGGAATCGAGGCTGGCCGCGGAGCGCGAGAGTCTGCGCAACACGCTGCTCGCCTCGATTTCGCACGACCTGCGCACGCCGCTTGCGGTTATGGTCGGTGCGGCCAGCACGCTCACCGAGCGCGGCGAGGCGCTCGAGCCGCGCAAGCGCCGGGAGCTGGCCGCCTCCATCGAGGTGAAGGCGCGCGAGATGTCCGAACTGGTGTCCAATGTGCTCGATCTGATGCGGTTCCAGTCGGGCGAAGTGCCGCTGATGCGCGATTGGCAGAGCGTCGAGGATCTGGCCGGCGCCGGGCTGCAGCGCATCCAGGAGCGGCTGCAGGATCACACCGTGGACTTGAAGATCCCGCCCGATCTGCCGGCGGTGTACGTCGATGCGGGCTTCGTGGCGCAGCTGTTCGCCAATCTCTTCGACAACCTCGCCAAATACACTCCCCCCGGCACGCATGCATGGGTGTCGGCGATCAACGAGGGGGCCGCGGTGCGCGTGCTGGTCGAGGATGACGGTCCGGGACTGCCGGCCGGCGATCCGGAGCGGCTGTTCGAGAAGTTCCAGCGCGGCAGCGGCGAGGGCACGG
>JAJZMI010000078.1 GCA_021798335.1 Pseudomonadota bacterium
TCAGCGCCGCCCCACGAAGAACCGCGAACCGGCCCAAAGGTCCTTGCAAGCCCCAAGGCTTGCAAGGACCGAGATACGGCAAGTGCTGTCTGGAACGGCATGAAGACGTGTCGGGGCAGGACTCTAACACGCAGACTACGCTTCCGTCGCGCGGTTGCGCAGGGTGCCGACCCACAGGAACAGGAACGGAAGCAAATACATCAACACATTGCCGAGGACATTGCCGCGCACGCCCGTGCCGGCCGTCGAATAAGGTCCTCCGAAGGCCTCGGCGGTGCACCACACCCCTAAGGAATACGCCATGCCGAACAGAATCACCCAGCGCAGCCGTTTGCCGCCGATCTGATTGGCGCCGAGCAGGCCGAAGGCGATCACGGTTTCGGACAGGCCCACGACAATCGCGATCAGTACCGGCCCGACAGCATGGATGACGTCGGCGACGAAACCGAGCCAGGCGGCAACCCAGGCGGGTTGACCGGCGATCACCCCGGTGATCTGGCTGGTGAAGTGAAACATGAACGCCGGCAACCATTTGAGGGCGGCGTCGAACAGCCACAGCAAGCCGAACCACAGTCGCGCCGCTTCCCACAGGCGCCCGCGGGCCTCGGTCACCCCGCGCGTGGCGCTCTTCAGATCCGGCGCGACGGAGAGCACGAAAAGGAAGGTGATCGCATAGTCGACAAGAACACCCGGATCGGTCTGTCCGCCGCTGTAGGGAAATCCGAAGCCATTGAAGAACACCCAGCACAGCAGACAGTAGACGATGCCGACGCGTGCCGCCAGAGCGACTCTCTTGCCGCTCAACAGTGAAATGCCGAGCAGGATGGCAATCACGACCATGATGCCCGCGATGACTTGCGGACCAACGGCTTGCGCGGTGTGCACCGCCGCCACCAGCAGCGGCCGGATCCCGGCCGGGACCGTCGCGGCGGGCTTGGCGAGCGCATGGAGAAAATTGGCTTTGGCGGCCGGCGCGAACAGCCATGCCATTGCCTGGAAAGCCGCGTTGATCAGCCAGACCACCCCGAAAATCCGCACGAGCGTGCGCAGCGCGGGGTCCTGCGCGGAGTCAAATTTGGGCGCCAATTGCATGCTCAACTCCATGGGTTTGAGAGTGGGGTGTCTGGCCTTCGGAGCAAACCGGGAGGCCCGGACGTCGTGCCAGTATACCGGTACTACGGCAACGCTTGACCAGTCCTCGGACGGTGCGGCGCGCGGTGGGCGGCGGGATCGCGGACGCGCATGGCGATGCCCATCGGCTGTCGGGTCGATCCTCCGCAGTCAGCGGCGTATCGTTGCCGGCCCGGCAGGCCGATGCGTTCAAACACCTGCGAGCAGACCTCGACAAGGCACAGACAACTCGTCGAGCGCGGGGTTCCCGGGATGCCGAGCGTTGCAGCACTCTGTCCGGTCCGCCTACGCCGCCGGCGCGCGCAATCCCAATTTCCGATACAGCATGGCTCTAAAGCGCATGATGCGCGCAGCATTTCGACCGAAGTCACTTTCCCCGATGCGGGATTCGGACCTGATGTCGAGGCGGCTGCCGCCGGCCTGCGACTCGATCCGGATCACGACATCGTCGGTGAATCCGAACCAGAAGGTCGTGCTGCTCGCCTCGATGATGCCGAGATGAGGATGCGCGGAATCGAGCTTCCAGCCCATGCCCTTGACGGTGCGCAACGCGGCCGCGAACACCTTGCTCGCGGGCAGCTTGAAGAGCAGCGGCCGGATGTACGGATATGCTTTCTTCTGCAGCGCCGCAATCTTCGGTCCGCCATAAACCGTCGAATTGGTCGCATGAGCGGCGGCTCGCAGGGCGACGACGTCCGGCAGGAATTGCGGTGGGTTCCGGGTATCGGTCGTAATGTCGTGAATCGGTGGAACCGATTCGCCCTTCTTCAGCCACAGGTATGGTACGCCCCAGGCGATTCCGCCCAGCACGATCACCAGCGCGGGCGCGATGAATCGCCGGGCGCCGCGATGGACGGCCCAGACCACGGGCAGCAATACCACACCGAGCAGTGTCGTCACGAGCCCGCCGTAGGCGCCATAGGTGATCGAGCGGAACGCCCCGCCGAGGCTCAGTACCCGGATGTGATACAGGGGGCCCGGCAGCAGCACGGCGAGAAACACCAGAACGGCCGCGGCCAGCACCACGTAGACTGTCCAGAGCACGAGCTGCGCAATCACCGTGCGCGGAGCGCCTCTGGTGTGATCCGCCTCGGTCTCAGTCTTAGTCTGTTGCATAAGCTGAAGTCGCTGGCAGTTGTCGGGCCGATTTCCCCGGAGCTTGACGCTGTTTTGAATGAGTCGCTCGACCGTAGAATCTGACAATATGATCCACGCTGGGCTGCTGTGTCAAGGGTGTTCACCGGGGCCCCGGACGTCGGCATGACATGTCTCGGTCGGGCGGCGGACGCGCTTGCATCCGCAGTGAGTGTCTGGTGCGAGCGGATGGGGTCTGACGACTGCGTGAGACGTGCGGCTCAACCGGCCAACACCGCAGCCGTTTGCGGCATTGCGGCGATCGTGCCTGCTCCGGCGCGATTTCATCTGCGCGCCATCCGGGCGCCGCCCATTCTCGTGGTGCTGGACGGTGCGGCGGCGTACACTCGCAAGGCAGCACTCGAGTCCGAAGCTGGCGCCGCGGCGAGTGGAATTGCGAAACGAAGCGAATCCCGGCGCGCCGCTGCGCGGGTGTCCGCGAGCGGTGCGGGCCAGGCCTGCGCAGGCGATGGACTCGGTCGGGTCGTCGCGCGATCGCGGTCCGACTCGATGCGGACCGATCACGGGATGGAGTCTGCCATGGTACGCCGCGTACAACAGCTCGACGTTCGAATCAAACGCGCCTATCTGCCGCCCTCGAGTCGAGATGGCGCCCGGATCCTGGTGGACCGCATCTGGCCGCGAGGATTGCGCAAGAGCGAGGCGGCAATCGAGCGGTGGATCCGGGATGTCGCGCCGAGCACCGCGCTGCGCCGCTGGTACGGCCACGACCCTGTTCGTTGGGAGATATTCCAGAGCCGCTACCGTGCGGAGCTCGAGGAGAGAGCCGCGATCCTCGCTGAGTTGCGCACGATCGCCGGTGAGCGCCCCCTCACGCTCCTCTACTCGGCGCGTGACGAGCAGCACAACCAGGCAGTGGTGCTCAGAGACGTGCTCCTCGACTGATCATCGAGCGGACCGCACTGCTGCCGCACGCGGGGCTGTGTGCGACTGCGCAGGGAGCCCGCCCGGTGCTATCGACAGTCAGCTTGCCTTCGCAGTGGCGCGGTGCGGTCATGCTCGATCCTGGCCGCATGCGCGCGGACCCGCAGGAGGTCGCGCCGGGTGACCAGGCCGAGCAGTGCGCCCGTGGCGCGGTCAACGATCGGCGCGCAACCGACATCGGCGGCGATCATGCGGTCGGCGAGTTGGGCGACTCGCTCGTCCGGGTCGCCAACGAGCTGTTCGCGGGCTGCAATGCGCTCACCCAACGTCATCGCGCCACAGGAACTCTCCCGTGACCAACCGAGGACGTCGATACGCGACACCATGCCATGCAAATGTCCGGAATCGTCGACGACCGGGTAGCAGTGGTGGCGGAGGACCCCTGGGGCGGTAGCGAAAAAAGCGAGCGTATCCTGCAGCGACATGCTTGCCGGCAAGCTATGCACCGGGTGTGCCATGATCTCGCGCACCCGCATCACTTCGAACGGATCGACGGTGTATTCGTACGTCAGATGGCGTCCGCGGCGAGCGAGGCGTTCAGTCAGGATGGATCGGCGCATGAGCATTACAGTGACCGCGAACGATGCGGCGCAGGCGATGGCCACCGCCGGCATCACGCGCAGGTCGCCGGTGAGCTCGACCGCGAATAGGGTGGCGGTGAGCGGACAGCGCAGCGTGCCGCCGAGCACCGCCGCCATCGCGATCAGTGCCCAGAGGCCGCCGTTTCCGCACGGCAGGATGTGCGCCTCGATGGTGCCGGCGGCCCCGCCCATCAGCAGAAGCGGCGCCAATGTGCCGCCGGCGGTGCCGGAGGACAGCGCTGCCAGCCATATGATCGATTTGACGAACAGGAGCGCAATCGCGGCGTGCATGAGCACCGAGCCATGGATCAACGCGTCTATCGTGTCGTAGCCGATGCCGAGGGCCGCCGGATCGATCAGGCCGCCGAGCCCGACGACGATGCCGCCGAGCGCGGGCCACCACATCCAATGGATGGGGAGCTTCTCGTAGAGTTCCTCGCACCAATAGAGAGCGGCGGTGGTGAGCGCAGATTGAAGTCCAGCGACCACCCCGACGCCCGCGCAGAGCGCGAGGCCCCACCACGGCAGGGCGGGCAAGCCGGCGTGGGGAAACAGCGGCCAAGGACCGACCAGCCACGGACGCCACGCGATGGCAACGATGACTGAGACCGTCACGGGCACGAAGCTGCGCGGCTTCCATTCGAACAGCAGCACCTCGATGGCAAGCAGCACCGCTGCAATCGGTGTCCCGAAGATCCCGGTCATGCCCGCCGCGGCACCTGCTGCAAGCAGCGTCTTACGTTCCGCGGCGCTGAGGCGGAAGAGCTGCGCGAACAAGGAGCCCAGGGCGCCGCCGGTCATGATGATCGGGCCCTCGGCGCCGAAGGGACCGCCGGTGCCGATCGCGATCGCAGAGGACAGCGGCTTCCAGAATGCCACCTTGGGCTCGATGCAGCTTGCGCCGGTGAGAATGGAGTCGAGTGCCTCGGGAATGCCGTGCCCGCGGATTTTCTTCGATCCGTAGCGCGCGATGAGGCCGACGATGATGCCCCCGGCCACCGGAATGAAGACGGAGCCCGGCCCGAGGCGCGCATGGGTCAGGTACGTCGTGGTGGTCGAGATGACGTGAAAATAGGCGAAATTCGTGCACACGGCGATCAGCTTCACGAGCGCCCAGGCGGCCAGCGCGCCGAAGGTGCCCGTGACGAGCGCCATGGCGCACAGCATCGGCATGCGCCGGTCCGCGGTAAAGTCGCGCAGCGTGTCGCGTGCCTCGCCGGTGGGGACGGAAGTAGTCATGCGGTCTCGATGCAAAGGAAACGATGCGGGGGCGAGGGGCGCGAGCCTTTCATATCGTAGTACGATATTATTACCCGAGGAGACATCCATGTCCACTGTTGCCAAAAACCGGCGCCCAAGGGCCGCGCCGAACGCCCCGCTCAGGCCTCACGACTACGAGGTGCTCGCGGAATTCCGCTACGTGCTGATGAAATTCCTGGCATTCAGCGAGCACGCGGCGCACCGGGCCGGGCTCGCGCCCCGTCAGCATCAGGCGCTGCTCGCGATCAAGGGCTACCCGGACGGGGCAGAGGTGACGATCGGGGATCTTGCCGCACGATTGGGCATTCGCCATCACAGCGCGGTGGGGTTGGTGGATCGATTGGCGAGCGCAGGCCATCTGGCTCGCCGCGAGGACCCGAGCGACAGGCGCCGGATCCTGCTATCCCTTACGGCCGCGGGTGAGCAGGCACTGGCGGGTCTTTCGGTGGCGCACCGACAGGAACTGCGGCGGGTGGCTCCGCTGCTGAAGTCGCTGCTGACCCGGTTGGGTCCACCAGAGCCGTGATGCGCATTGCACCGGCGCCGCGCCCCGCCGCGAGCTGTCGAGCGAGCCGCTTCCGCGCGTTTTGCCGCGGCTCGTGCGCGGGTGAAACGCTGGAGCGTACAATATCCGGGTTCGCAAACGATCGGGAAATCGGCGAATCTTTTTGCATATGAAACTACTGGTCGTCGAAGATGAGCGGAAAACCGCCGCGTATCTCAAGCGTGGGTTGGAAGAGAACGGATTCGTCGTCGATATTGCGGAAAGCGGCGAAGATGGCTATCACCTGGCCGAGACGCGACGCTACGACCTCATCATCCTCGATGTTCTGCTGCCGGGGCGAGACGGGTGGACGGTGATAGAGGACCTGCGCCGCGGCGGCATCGAGACGCCCGTCTTGTTTCTCACCGCACGCGATGCCGTACGGGATCGGGTCAAGGGACTGGAGCTCGGCGCGGACGATTATCTCGTCAAACCGTTCGCCTTCTCGGAGTTGCTGGCGCGGATGCGCTCACTGCTTCGCCGCGGACCAACCCGCCAGTCGGCGGTATTGCGCCTGGCGGACCTCGAAGTCGATCTCAGGCGCCATCGGGCGTGGCGGGCCAGTCTGGCACTGGATCTGACACCGAAGGAATTCCAGCTGCTGTCCCTATTGTTGCAGCGCAGCGGCGAGGTTCTCTCGCGCACCCTGATCGCCGAACAGGTCTGGGACATCAACTTCGAGAGCGACTCGAACGTCGTCGAAGTTCACGTGCGACGACTGCGACTGAAGGTCGACGATCCATTCGATAAGAAGCTCATTCACACGGTTCGCGGCGTCGGGTATGTTCTCGAAGCGCGCACCTGAGGCGCCGGTGAGCATGCCGCGCTCGTGGCGCAAGCCTCCGTCGATCGCTCTGCGCATGACTGCATGGTACGTGCTCTCCGCGTTCGCGCTCATTCTCGTGGCGACGGGGCTGCTTTATCTGGTGCTGGTCAATGGCATGTATCGCGAGGACGTGAACGATCTCAAGGACGTCCTCGGTAACGCAACGCTTTTGCTGCGCTCCTCGACGGAACGACACACTCCGCCGCCGACGAGCGGCGCGAGCCCCTCGCCGCGAGAGCACTCGGACATCTACGTGCGCGTCCTGGATGCGGACGGTCGGACGTTGATCGCGACCCCGGGATTGTCCGCCCAATTGCCGGCGCCAACCAAGGCGCAGCTCACGGCGATCGGCTTGTACGGTGGCAAGAGCCGTCAGGTCCTCTCGCGACAGGGCGAACCGTTCTTGACACTCATTGCGCCCATTGGCGGAGTTCGGCCGAGATTCATGGAAGTCGCGATGGACCGTGCCCATGACGAGTTTCTGTTGGCTCGCTATCGCGAACGGCTCTGGTGGGTGCTCGGTGTGTCACTGGTGCTGTGCTCGCTGGTGGGTTATCTGATCGCCCGAAGTGGAATGCGTCCTATCGAGAGAATCAGCCGGACCGCCGAGCGCATCCGCGCCACGACGCTTCACGAGCGCATCTCGACCAACGGCTTGCCGGAGGAGTTGCGCGGGTTGGCGGAGACCTTCAACAGCATGCTCGATCGCCTCGAGCAATCCTTTGCTCACATCTCGCAGTTCTCCGACGACGTCGCGCACGAGTTGCGCACGCCGATCAACAACCTGCGCGGAGAAATCGAGGTTGCCCTGGGCAAGGCGCGCTCGGCGGAGGAGTACCGCGATGTCCTCGGATCATGCTTCGAGGAATGTACACGCATCTCGCGGCTGATCCGCACGCTCCTCTTTCTGGCGCGAGCGGATACAGCCGCGGATGCGCTGCGGCGCGAACCACTCGATCTGGGTGAGGAACTGGAGAAGGTCGTTGCATTCTATGAGGCCGCGGCCGGGGAAAGCGGCGTCGAGCTTCGGGTCACGGGCGGCGCGGGCACGCGGGCTGAGCTCGACAGAACACTCTTGCAGCAGGCCATTGGCAATTTGATATCGAATGCGGTCGCGCATACTCCGGCGGGCGGCTCCGTCGGCATTGGCGCGCTCGCCAGGGGTCGCGACATCGTGGTGACCGTAAAGGATACCGGCTGTGGCATCGCGCCGGCGCATCTGCCTCACGTCTTCGACCGGTTCTACCGCATAGAGCAGTCCCGTACTGGCTCGGAGCAGAACGCGGGCCT
>JAJZMI010000081.1 GCA_021798335.1 Pseudomonadota bacterium
CCCGTCAGCCGCTCGAGGTCGTCGAGTTCCGCGCCGTCGGACAGGTCCGCGGCCCACAGCGGCGTGTCGTCGAGCGCGGCGGCGATCAACACCGTGTTGCCTTGCGCCACCCACTGCTTCAGATGGGCCAGTCCCGCGGCGCGCATCGGTATGCGCTGCGGCAGTGTCACGAGCAGCACATTGCCGTGCGGGCGCGGCAGCAGCCCGGGCAGCCGCGCATAGCGCCGGCGCAGGCTCACTCGCGGGATGTGTTCCGCGCCGAGCCAGCGCCAGATCGCCAGGTACCCGTAGGGCCGCGCATCGGTGGACAAGGGCTGACCGTCGGAGATCCGCGGACCCTCGGGTTTCGGGAAAATCAGCGCATAGAACAGCAACAGCGCCCCTGCCGCCAGCGCCAGAGTCGTCAACCGCTCCCTCATCGCGGATCCTCCCCGGCATCGCCCGGTGGCGAGCCGAGCTGCGCGTGCAATGTCCGCGCCTCGAGCAGCATCGATTCGGGGACCGTCAGCGCGGCGTCGGGGCCGAAGCGCTGCCGTTCCGCCAGCAGCGCTATTTGCGCGAAACCGCGCCGCTGCGCCTCGTTGTCGAATCGGGCGCGCGCGATGAGTTCGCGGCAGGTCAGGTCCCGCGCCCGATCCAGGCGATGCGCCCCGAGCAGTGCGTCGATCAGCACGCACAGCAGGCCGGAGGGCCGGGCGCGCAACGCGGCCCAGTCCGGTGTGGCGGGCGGCGGCGCGGCGGGCGGGTGTGCGGGGCTTGCCCGGCGGGGCCGGCGCGCGCTGCGGGCGTACTTCGAGCCGAGCAGGCCCGCGGCGCGCAGTTGCAGGATGATCGCCAGCACCGCGGTCGCGATCAACGCCGCACCGACCAACCAGATCGCCTCGACCAACAGCTGACGGTCACGGGGTTCGCGCGCCAGGGAGCGCAGCCATCGTTCGAGGAGCGTCGCGATCGGGGCGATCCAGCCGTGGACCCAGTTGAAAAGACGCGCCCAAAGCGACGGCGGTGGCGCGGGCGGGCGGCGCGGCGCGAGCCCGAGGGCGATGCTGCGCAGCGTTGCCGGATCGGGCAGCGCCGAGCGCGCTCTGCCCCGATAGCGGCGCGCCAGGCTGCTCAGCTCGCCCAGACCGGTGGAGGTCAGCGTCCGCCGCCAATGGTTCGGCAGCAGCGCGCGAACTCGCAGCCGGGCGAGCGCCCGCTCGATGTCGGGGCATGCCGCGCGCAGGGTCGTCCAACCGTGAATCGCGGGCTTGTGCGCCGCGCAGCGCGCGATGACGGTTCGGGCGGCAAGGGACTCAGCCCGCAGCGGCGCGGTGGCCGCGAGCGCTGCGAGCGCGATTCCCGTGATCCATCGGACCGGCATCGCTCACCCGCCGCGCAACGCCTCCGCGCGCGCCTCGAGATCGCTGCCCTCGCGGCGCAGCGTCAGGTCCCGGTAGATCGCAACCCAGACCGCGGTCAGAAGCGGCAGGGTGATCAATCGGGACAGCGAGCTGATCATCACCACCAGGCGCAGGTGATGCAGCAGCGTTGCCGCGCCGCCGGCAGCCGCGAACGCCCCGCCGACCAGTCCGGCTACGAGGCCGAACACGATGCTGAGAACCCAGATCACGACGCCGGCGACGAACAGGATGCCCGTGATGCGCCACCAATGGCCCCGGGTCAGGCGCCAGCTGCGGCCGATGGCCTGCGGACCGCCGAGGTCCTGATCGATCAGCGCGGTCAGCCAGAACTGCACGCGCACGGAGGCGTAGATCACGGCGGCGATGATCGCCAGCGTCACCATGCCGATCAACAGCGCCACGATCACGACGTGATAGAGCCGGAGCAACACCACTGCGCCGATCCCGATGAACAGTCCCAGCACGCCGCCGCACGCCAGCAGCAGCACGACCCCGAGCAGCATCTGCGGGAAGCGGCTGAGGCTCGCGCCGAGCGCCGCGCCGGCCGAGCGCGGCGCGCTGCGGCGCACCAGCGAGAGCTGCTGCAGGAGCAGTCCGCCGTAGACGACGAGCAGGATGAGCCAGAAGACGAGGTCGGTGAGCAAGACCTGCGGTCCGCGATACGCGGCGGCAAGTCGGGTGAAGTACTGCAGCGGTGGCAGGCCCGCGGGCGGCATGTGGGGAATGAGCACGGACTGCTGGTAGGCGTTCGCCGCGGCCGCGACCAGCGCGAGGATCCAGCAGCGGCTGAAGGATTCGCGAAACAGGCGCAACCAATCATCGAGAACGCCGCCGATCGATTGAGGCGCGGAAGGTGCCACGTATGTCATGATCACTCCTGAGCGATTACGGGTCACGGCTGGCTCCGGGGCCGGCCTCTTGCCGGCCCGGGACAGAATAGCCAAGCTGAACCTTGACAGGCAACTATTTTCATCGTATCCGAACGCGATGGCCGAGGAAACACTCAGCGTCAGAAGTCTGACGGGCGTCGAGATGACATTGCCCATCGCGGGACCCGGCACGCGCTGCTACGGGTTCCTGACTGACTGGCTGATTCGTCTGCTCGGGGCGCTGATCTGGCTGCTCATCGCGTCCTTGCTGCGTCTGGCGCCCGGCATCCAAGGCCGGCTCGACGCGCACACGGTCTGGGTCGGCGGAATCGTGCTGGCGCTGATCACATATTTTCTTTACCAGCCCGTGGCCGAGATTCTGACCAAGGGTCGCACGCCCGGACTGCGCACGGCGGAAGCGCGCATCGTGACGCTCGAGGGCACGACGCCCGGCATCGGCGCGTTGGTCATTCGCAATGTGTTTCGTCTGATCGACTGTCTGCCCATCTTCTATGTCGTCGGTCTCGTCACCTGCATGTTGACTCCCAGGCGCGTGCGCCTCGGTGACATCGTGGCGGGCACCGTGATGGTTCGGACCGACGCGGCGGCGGGACCCGCCTTGGATCGTCTCGGTGCCCAGGCCCGCCGCACACGGCTGCCCGTCGAAGCCCTCGCCCTGGTGCACGATCTGCTCGAGCGATGGAGCACGCTCGAGGAGACGCGGCGGAATGAGCTCGCGCGCTCGCTGCTGACGAAACTCGATGGCGAGTTCGCCGCGCGCGGCGCCGCGCTCGATGGTGCGGCGCTGCGTGCCCGTCTGGAGGAGTTGCTTGGCGGCGAACAGCGAGTCTGACGCGGCGATCTGGGTGCGTGAGCACGCCTGCGAATGGCAGGCGCTTGCGGCGGACTCGGCCGCCGCCGCGCA
This sequence comes from Pseudomonadota bacterium, assembly GCA_021798335.1. Lineage (GTDB taxonomy): Bacteria > Pseudomonadota > Gammaproteobacteria > Steroidobacterales > Steroidobacteraceae > 13-2-20CM-66-19. The sequence continues at coordinate 3,198 of JAJZMI010000081.1, forward strand.
GCGCTCCGAGGCCACGGTGGAGGAGGCGCTGCGCACCCTGCGCGCCTACCGGATTCTGGCGCGGCATCTGGCCACGGTGCGCGAGCTGATGCCGGGCGGCGTGCTGACGGCAATCCTCGAGCGTACGTGCGCGCAGCTGCATACCGCGGTCAATCGCCCGCCGCGCCTCACGCGCGCCCGGTGGGCGCGCCTGTTCCGCGACGACATCCCGGCGGCGGCCGCCTCGGTGCGCGTCCTGACACTGTGGCTAGCGGCGCTGCTCGTCGCGAGCGCCATGGCGGGCTGGTGGCTGATCAACACGTATCCGCAGCTGATCAGCCTCATCGCCAGCCCGAAGATGATCGATGGGGTCGAGCACGGGCACCTCTGGACCTATCAGATCCTCAGCATCGCGCCGCCCGCCATGCTCTCCGCGCGCATCATCGAGAACAACGTCATGGTGGTGCTGGCGGCGTTCTGCTTCGGCATCCTGTTCGGGTTGGGAGCGTTCTACATCGTCGCCTTCAACGGCCTGAGCATCGGCGGATTGCTCGCCTTCACGCATCGCCACGGGCTCGGCCTCGAGCTGCTGAAGTTCACCCTGGCGCACGGCTTCGTGGAGCTGTCGGTCATCTGCCTGGCCGCCGCGGCGGGCACGGCGCTCGGGGAGTCGGTGATCCGTCCGCAGTGCGCGACCCGCGCCGAGTCGCTCCGCCGGCGCGCCGCGGAGCTCGCCCCATTGTTGCTCGCCTGCGCGCTGCTGCTGCTCGGCTCCGGGCTGATCGAGGGATTCATCTCGCCGCACCCGGCCATCACGCTTGCGGCGCGGCTCGCCATCGGGCTCGGCTACTGGGCGCTCATGCTGTTGTGGCTCTCGGGCCGGCTGCGCATCCGGGCGGCGCGCGCTCAAGTGAGACTGACGGAGTCCCGGCATTGAGCGCGACATCTGGCGACGCCGCGTTGTGTAAGGACGTGCCCCAGCCGCCCTATTACGCGGTGATCTTCACCTCGCTGCGCAGCGGCAACAGCCGCGGCTATGATCAGATGGCTGCGCGGATGGTGGAGCTGGCAAGGGCGCAGCCGGGATTTCTCGGCATTGAAACGGTGCGCGACGACCGGGCCGGCATCACCGTCAGCTATTGGCGTGATCTTGCCTCGATCGCCGCATGGAAGGCGAACGCGCAGCACCGGATCGCCCAGGAACTCGGCGGTGCTCGCTGGTACGAGCACTACGAGGTACGTGTGGCGCGCGTGGAGCGCGCCTACTCGATGGGCAAATAGGCGGATCGCTCAGACCAGCACGCGCTCGATGCCGCCGTTGTTCGCGCGCGCCACGTAGTCCGCCATCCAGTTCTCGCCGAGCACGTGCCTGGCGATCTCCACGACGATGTAATCGGCGTCGAGATTCGCGTCCTCGTTGTAGCGATTCAGTCCTTGCAGGCAGGACGGGCAGGAGGTGAGGATCTTGACGCGCTCGGCACCCGCGGCGCGCAGCTGGTCCGCCCCGAGACGGACCTCCTCCTCCTTGCGGAAGCGCACCTGCGTCGAGATATCCGGCCGCGTGAGCGCCAGCGTGCCCGATTCGCCGCAGCAGCGCTCGTTCTTCTCGATCCGGCCGTTGCGCTCCTCGTTCATCAGCGTGTTGACGACCTGCAGCGGGTCGTGCCGCTTCATCGGCGAGTGGCATGGGTCGTGATACATGTAGCGCACGCCGGTCACCCCTTCCAGCCGCACACCCTTCTCCATCAGGTACTCGTGGATGTCGACCATACGCGAGCCGGGGAAGATCTCCTCGAATTTGTAGCTCTGCAGCTGATCGTAGCAGGTGCCGCAGCTGACCACGACGGTGCGGATGTCGAGGTAGTTGAGCGTATTGGCAACGCGGTGGAACAGCACGCGGTTGTCGGTGGTGATCTTCTCGGCGCGGTCGAACTGACCGGTGCCGCGTTGCGGATAGCCGCAGCACAGATATCCCGGCGGCAGCACCGTCTGAACACCTACATGCCAAAGCATTGCCTGCGTGGCGAGCCCGACCTGCGAAAACAGTCGTTCCGAGCCGCACCCGGGAAAGTAGAAGACCGCCTCGGTCTCGGCGGTCGTGTCCGCCGGGTTGCGGATGACCGGCACGTAGGCGGCGTTCTCGATGTCCAGCAGCGCCCGCGCGGTCTTTTTCGGCAGGCCCCCCGGCATCTTCTTGTTGAGGAAATGCACCACCTGCTCGCGGATCACGGGCTTGCCAGTCGTGGCGGGCGGGTGCTGCGTCTGGGCGCGCGCCAGTCCCTTCAGCAGCCGATTGCCGGTCCGCTGCGCCTTGTAACCCCATTCGATCATGAGTTTACGGGTCAGGCGGATCGTTTCCGGCGAGGTTGCGTTGAGGAAGAACATCGCGGCCGCCGTGCCGGGATTGAAGCGCCGCTTGCCCATGCGGCGCAGCAGGTCGCGCATGGCCATCGACACGTCGCCGAAATCGATGTCGACCGGGCAGGGCGCGAGACACTTGTGGCAGACGGTGCAGTGCTCCCCGACATCCGCGAACTCGTCCCAATGGCGCACGCTGACACCCCGGCGGGTCTGTTCCTCGTACAGGAACGCCTCGATGAGCAGCGAGGTGGCGAGGATCTTGTTGCGCGGGCTGTACAGCAGGTTCGCGCGCGGTACGTGCGTGGCGCACACCGGCTTGCACTTGCCGCAGCGCAGGCAGTCCTTGATCGAGTCCGCGATGGTGCCGATCGCCGACTGCTGCATGATCAGCGACTCGTGTCCGAGCAGGTTGAAGCTCGGCGTGTAGGCGTTCGACAGGTCGCTCCCCGGCATGAGCTTGCCGCGATTGAAGCGGCCCTGCGGGTCGATGCGCTGTTTGTAGGCGCGAAACTCGTGCGTCTCGGCCTCCTCGAGGAACTCCAGTTTGGTGATGCCGATGCCGTGCTCGCCGGAGATGACGCCCTCGAGACGGCGCGCGATCCGCATGATGCGTGCCACCGCGGCCGTTGCCGCGCGCAGCATTTCATAATCGTCCGAGTTGACCGGGATATTGGTATGCACATTGCCGTCGCCGGCATGCATGTGCAGCGCCACGAACAGGCGGCCGCGCAGAACGCGCTTGTGCACCTGGTCGGCGGCCGCGAGAATCGGCGCGAACACCCGGCCGCTGAAGATCTCCTGCAACGGCGTGCGCAGCTCCCGCTTCCACGACACGCGGATGGTGCGGTCCTGCAGCACATCGAACACGCGCGCCTCCGGGGCGCGCTCCAGGCGCGCCTGCAGCGGCGCGCGCAGCGCCTCGTAACCGAGCCGCTCGAGCTGTGCCAGTGCCGGCGCGAGCGGCGCATCGAGGTGCTCGGCCAGCCAACCCCAGCGCGCGCGGACCTGCGCGAGCAGCTCGTGCGCGCGCGCGGCGCGCTCGCCGATCACCGCCTCGTACGGCAGGTTGCCGACGTCCGGGTCATCGGCGCGCGCCAGGGGCAGAGTGCCGGCGAGCAGCGCTGCCAGCCCATCGAGGAGCTGCAGCTTGTTGGCGATCGAAAACTCGATGTTGATGCGCTCGATCTCGTCGGTGTACGCGCCGAGGTTCGCCAGCGGCAGTACCACGTCCTCGTTGATCTTGAAGGCGCTGGTGTGCCGGGCGATCGCCGCGGTGCGCGAGCGGTCGAGCCAGAAGGTGCGCCGGGCCTCGGGGCTCGCGGCGATGAATCCCTCGCCACTGCGCGCATTGGCGATGCGCACCACGGCCGAGGCGGCGGCGGCGACCTCCGGCTCGTGATCGCCGGTGAGATCGCCGAACAACGCCATCTTGGGCAGCGCGCCGCGCTTGGATTTGGTGGTGTAGCCGACCGCCTGCAGGTAGCGCTCGTCGAGATGCTCCAGTCCCGCCAACAGCACGCGGGGGGCAAGGCTTTCCAGGTACTGTTTGATCTCGACGATCGCGGGGACCGCTTCGCGCGCCTGGCCGAAGAATTCCAGGCAGACGGTGCGGGTGTGCGCGGGGCTGCGATGCAGCACCCAGCGCGCGCTGGTGATCAGGCCGTCGCAGCCTTCCTTCTGCACCCCGGGGAGGCCGCCGAGAAACTTGTCGGTCACGTCCTTGCCCAGTCCGACTTTGCGGAACTTGCGTCCCGGGATCGAGAGTCGCTCGCGACGCAGCTCCGTGGCCTGGTCCGGTGGCTGACGGCCATCCTTCCAGAGCAGCTCGAACTCGGCGCTTTCGACGTCGTGAATCTTCCCCATGTTGTGCGCGATGCGGCTGACCTCCAGCCAATTGCCCTCGCAGTCGACCATGCGCCACCAGGCGAGATTGTCGACGGCCGTGCCCCACAGGACCGCCTTCTTGCCGCCGGCGTTCATCGCGATATTGCCGCCGATGCAGCAGGCGTCGGCCGAGGTCGGATCGACCGCGAACACCAGGCCGCCTTGGGCGGCGGCGTTCGCGACGCGGCGCGTCACCACGCCGGCCTCGGTGAAGATGGTTGCAACCGGATCGGACAGACCCGG
>JAJZMI010000208.1 GCA_021798335.1 Pseudomonadota bacterium
TTCACGACGGTGCCGGCGAAGGAGGGGTGAAGATCGCCGAAGAAGCTGATGGCCCGCCCGTCCGCGGCGAGATGCGCGATCACGTGGGTGGCGGCCGGCTTGCCGCAGCGCTCCGGCGAGACCGGCGTGCCGTGTTCGTCATATGCCTGGAAATGATTGCCGTCGAGGCGCAGGGCCGGCGCCTCGGCGGCGAGCACCGTATTGGGCACCGTGCCGGCGGCGATCAGCACGGTGCGCGCGGGCACCGTGGCTTCGGCGCCCGTCACGGTATCGCGCACACTCAGGCCGCAGGCATGACCGAACCGGTCGATCTGCACCGCAAGGGGCTGAAGATTTTCCGCGTAGGCGATGCCTTCCTCCAGCGCCTTGATGATCTCCTCGTGATTCTTGTAGGCCGGCGATGCCCTCATCACGCGCCGGTACAGAATGCGGGCCCCGCCCCAACTGCGCAGCTGGCCGACGATGTCGGGCTCGCGGCCCTCGCGCTCGGCGGCGGCCCGTTCGGCGCGCAGCGCGCGCGCGTGCTGGAGAAACTCCTCGGCGATGCTACGGTCCTGCTCCGTCCAGCCGCCGCGGACCTGCTCGGCGCCGAAGCGGGCGCAGAGGCTCTCGTACCGGGTCAGGAACCGCTCGACCTGCACCGGATAGTAGGCCAGCGCCTCGGTGCAGGTGTCGATGGCGGTCAGGCCGCCGCCGATCACCACGACCGGCAGCCGCATCTGCAGGTTGGCCAGCGTGTCGGTTCGCGCCGCGCCCGTCAGCTGCAGGGCCATGAGAAAGTCGGACGCTTGGCGCACGCCGCGGGCGAGGCCGTTTGGAATCTCCAGCAGCGTCGGCCTGCCGGCGCCCATGCACAGCGCGATGTGATCGAAGCCGAGCGCAAAGGCGTCCTCGACGCCGAGGGCGCCGCCGAAGCGCAGGGCGCCGAGCAGCGCGAACTGCGCGCGCCGCTCGAGCAGCAGCCGCAGGATCTTCAGGAAGTTCTTGTCCCAACGGACGGTGATGCCGTATTCCGCCACGCCGCCGAATCCGGCGCTCACCCGCTCGGCGAGCGACTCGCGCAGCGCGTCGACCCGGCGGATCAGATCGAAGCGGATGTTGCCGGCGCCGTCGCGGCCGGACAGCTCGGGCGGCAGCGGCTCTATCTTCAGCCCATCGATCAGCGCGACCGCGTGGCCGTCGTTGAGCAGGTGATGGGCCAGCGTGTAGCCGGCGGGACCGGCGCCGACGATGAGCACGGAGCGGCCGCTCGGCGGGCGCGGCAGCGGCCGGCGGAAGTTCAGCGGGTTCCAGCGGGTGAGCAGGCTGTAGATCTCGAAGCCCCAGGGCAGCTCGAGCACGTCCTTCAGGATGCGGGTCTCCGCCTGGGGAATGTTCACCGGATCGCGATGTTGCTTCTGATAGATGCAGCTCACCATGCAGTCGTTGCAGATCCGATGACCGGTGCCGGCGAGCATGGGATTGTCGAGACAGGCGATCGCCAGGGCCGACAAGACATGGCCGCGCCGCTTTGCCTCGTGCATCTCCGAGATGCGCTCCCCGAGCGGGCAGCCGGTCTGCGGCGCGCCGACCGCGCTGTGCTCGAATGACCCGGAGGCGGCGCGCAGGCCGCTCGAGCAGGAATCCTTGTCCTGGTGGTGACAGTAGATGCAGTAGTGGATCTCGCCCATCGCCCCCGCCAGGTCGTATCCGGCGTCCGTCAGCCCGAAGCCGCGCCGCTGCCGCAACGGCTGCTCGGCCGGCGCCTCGAGCCAGGCGATGTTGCCTTCCTGCCGGGTGCTGGTTGCCACCAGCTTCAGCGGGTCGTGTTTGTGCGGTACGTGAAAGAGGGCATGATGGCCGAAGCGCCGGCGCCCCTCGGGCGAGAGAGTGGCCCAGGTCACGAATCGCTCGGCCGCGGCGAGCTGCGAGCGGCACTGCGGCTCGCGCTCCAGCCACGAGCGCACCGCCCGGGCGAAGCGTATCGGCTCGAAGGCGCCCTGCAGGTGCGCCTCGAGCGCCTCGAGCGCCTCGTCCCCATCGATGCCGGCGGCCGCCTCGCCGTTTGCCTTCTTGGCAATGTGGCGCTGGACGAACTTGCGGCGCACTTCGAAGACGACCTCCAGATCGTCCTGGCGCTTGATCAACTCCGCCACCTGCGCGCCGATCGAGAATAGCGCGCCGAGAAACTCGTCCACGAACGGAGCAAGCGCGAGCCAGAGTTCGCTCTCCTCCCGGCGGGCCAGACCGTCACCGGCCCTTGCGGCCGCGAGCCGCATCGCCAGCGCCGGGTCGCGCTCGCGCAGGAACTGGTCAAAGCGGGCATCGAGCCGCTCGAGCCCAGGGCGGGAATAGAGGTCCTCGGGCGTCGGCAGCCCGCAGGCCGCGCTGGTGGCATTCATCGCCTCAGGTGCCTCGGCTGGGCGGCTCTCATGCGCCGGTGGTCGCTGTTCGGGACAGGATCGAGCGCTTCAGCCGCGGCTCGGTGCCGCCGATCGGGTGGTGGATCCAGGCAGGGCGGATGCGCGCTCGAGGCATGGTCGAGGCAGTCTACTTGACGGCAACTGCGTCGGTCCAATAGGTCCGCGCGCGCCCGGCCGGCCGGACCTTGATCAATCCAGTCCATCGCTCGCGGCGCAGCGGATAAACACGCTCGCCCGCGCGCAGCTCGATGCAGCCGTGTCTTCTTCCCTTGGCCTCGGCGCTGGCCCACTCGGACTTGTCGATCAGCGCCACGCTCAGGAGCGATTGGAAGTCCACCTTGCGCGGACACGCCGGGAAGCTGGTTGTGACCGCCACGAGAGGCTTGCCGGCCGGGGGCGGCGCGAACCGCCTGCCGCCGGCGGCCATTCCCCGGGCGGTGCTGGCCGGCCCGCGCGATGCGCGCGACAGCGGCGCACGGCCGAGGGCGCCGCGCCGGTTCCTTCCGCGCCAATCGAGCGTCAGGGCCGCAAGCGAGCCGACGCTGCGCGTCTTCAGCGCATGGGGCGACACGCCGAGCCTGGAATATCGCGGCAGGTTGTCGCCGTAGAATTTCGCGCGACACGCGCCGCGCATCGCCCGGTCGATCTGCCGCAGCAGCGCCGGAGGCGGCGCCGACCGATGCAGGTCATCGCGCGTTGCGGCGAGCATGCCCAGCCGAAACTCGTCCCTGCCGAACTGCGCGAGGCTCTCGCCAAAGGGCGCCTTGGCGCAATCCACGCCGGCGTTGGCGACATTCCAGGCAAGCGCGAGACACCCGAGAAGTGCAAGCTGCGTCTTCATTCATGTCCCTCGTTGGGAAGCGCGGAGCATACGCCCGCCGTGGCCGAGCGCAAAGCTCGGCGCGACCGAGGCGCCCGGGCCGTCATATCGGGGTTGTCACGGGCCTTCTCCGGGCGCTCGTTACGGGCCGATCCGCGTGTTGGGTGCGGGCGGATCGAGTGGGGCGCCCTGCAAGCTCATCAGCGCCTTCTGCAACGGTCCAAGCCACGGCTCGAAGTGGCGCCACTGGTCGAGTCCGGCGCGGTTGATCGGCTGGCGGACCTGCTCGGCGCTCAGGGTGTGCACGGCCCGCTCGGTCTTGTGAAACTCGAAACACGCCGGCTCGGGCTCTAGCCGGCAGAATTCGAGGAGGCGATGCACGGTGGCCCGGAAATCCGTGACCAACTCCTCGTGCTGGATGCGCAGTATCTTCCCCGGCAGCACCGCGTCCCAATGGCGCATCAACTCCAGGTACATGCGATAGTAGCGGGCAATGTCCTCCAGGCTGTAGGCGAACTCGGGTCCCGCTCCGGGCAGAAAGATCTGTTTGAAGTTGCTGAAGCAGCAGGCCATCGGCTCCCGGCGCGCGTCGATGATGCGGGAATTGGGCAGTATCAGCTGAATGAACCCCAGATCCTGGAAGTTGCTCGGGCACTTGTCGATGAAGAACGGCTTGTCATGACGATACACGCGCGTATCGCGGATGTACTGCTCGCCGAGCCGCCGGCAGTCTTCCCTGCCGAGCTCGGCGAGCACGCCGGGATAGCGCGGCGCGTCGTGCGGCCCGGCGCGCTGCTGCAGATCGGATACCAGCTGCGCGATGTTGGGCAGCTCCATGGTTGCCTCGATCGCGCTATGCGAGGCAAGGATCTGCTCGATCAGCGTCGATCCGGCGCGCGGTAGTCCCACGATGAAAATCGGCGCCGCATCCGGGTATCCCCAGTCCCGGCGCGCGGCGAAGAAATCCGCCGTGCAGGTGGCGCGCTGCAGCCGCGCGATGCTCTCGATCCGCTCGGGCCGGTAGCGGCATTCCCGCTTCTTCAGCTCATTGCCCCGCTGATAGTACTGGAACGATCGGGCGTATTCGCCCCGATCCTCGAGCGCCTTGCCGAGCGCGAAGCACAGGTGATAGCGATCCACGGCGCTGCTGCCGGCATCCGCCTCCTGACGGATCATCCGTGCGAGCTCGGCATCCTCGAAACGGAACGTGCTGAGCGTGGCCAGGTGCCAACAGGCGCTGGCATAACCGGCGGGCAGGGCCGCGGCCGTGCGATAGGCGCGGACCGCCTCGGCGGTTCGGCCGAGACTCTTGAGGGCGTGGCCGATGGCCAGGTGCACCTCCGGCCTCTCGGGTGTCTCGCTTGCCAACCTCCGGTACGCGGACAGCGCCTGTTCGAGATCGCCGAGACGGGCGCACGCGGTGGCGTGCGTCAAGCGATAGGCGCGGTTTTCGGGGTCGGCCGCGAGCAGCGTCTCGAGCTCCTGCCGTGCGCGCAGATGCTTCAGCCGCCGCAGCAGTGCCAGGGCGTACTCGTAACGGGCGGCAGGGTAGTGCGGTGCCCTCTGGAGCACCTTCTCCAGAAGAACCTCCGCGTCACGGGCCACGCCGTGCGCCATGGCGATGCGCGCCAACAGACGCAGACCCTCGATATCATCCCCATGGGTGAGCAGATGGTGCCGCACCCGCTGCTCGGCGGCGCGAATGTCGCCGTCCCCGAGCACGCTGTAGGCGATCCTGATCTCCTGCGGCAGCTTCTGCAGAATTGCGCACGACCGGGCGGCCGCCTCGGCCTCCTGCATGCGACCACACTGGCGATAGAGCGCCGCCAGCGCGTTCCAGCTCACCGGCAACCACGGGTTCAGCCGCACGGCTGTGGCGAAGGCGGCGAGCGCCGGCTGCGTGGCCTGCTGCGCGAGGTGGCACAACCCGCGCTCCTCGAACACTCTGGCGTAGGCCGGGTGGTGGCGCTCGAGTCCCTGGAGCACCGCGAGAGCCTCGGCAAAGCGCTCGAGGTGGCGCAAACTGACGGCGAGCAGGAACAGAACGTCGCGATTGCCCGGATGGCGCGCCGCCAGGGCGCGCGCCTCGGCGTGCGCGGCGGCGTATTCTCCCCGCCGCAGTTGCCCCCACACGCGCTCGGTCCCGCTCGCGAGGTCGGCCGGCGGCGATCCGGCCTCGGGCCGAGGCGCCGAGCCGCTCATTGCGCGTGTCCCGTGGCCGGATGCACGGTAGTGGCCGCGCTCAGCGGCCGCACGCGGGAGTGTCCGGGCTCATGACCTCGAATCTCACCAGCGCCTCCCGCAACGGTGCCAGCCATGGCTCGAAGTGGCGCCACTGGTCGAGTCCGGCGCGATTGATCGGCCGGCGGACCTGCTCGGCGCTGGCGGTGTGGACGGCGCGCTCGGTTTTGTGAAACTCGAAACACGCGAGTTCGGGCTTCAGTCCGCAGAATTCGAGGAGGCGATGCACGGTGGCCCGGAAATCCGTGACCAACTCCTCATGCTGGATGCGCAGTATCTTCCCGGGCAGCACGGTGTCCCAATGACGCATCAGGTCGAGATACATGCGATAGTAACGGGCAATGTCCTCGAAGCTGTAGACGAACTCAGGTCCCGCTCCAGGCGGGAAGAGCTGTTTGAAATTGCTGAAACAGCAAGCCATCGGCTCGCGGCGCGCGTCGATGATCCGGGCATTGGGCAGAATGAGGTGAATGAAGCCCAGGTCCCGGAAGTTGTTTGGCCATTTGTCGATGAAGAACCGCCTGCCATGACGGTACACGCCGGTTTCGCGCAGGTATTTTTCCCCGAGCCGCGCGCACTCTTGCCGGTCGAGCTCGGCGAGCACGCCGGGATAACGCGGGCTGTCGGGCGGTCGGGTGCGGTCGTGCAGATCGAATACCAGATGCGCGATATCGGGCAGCTCCATGGTTCCATCCACCTCGGAATGCGAGGCGAGAATCTGCTCGATCAGCGTCGATCCGGCGCGGGGTAGTCCCAGGATGAAGATCGGCGCCGCATCCGGATGTCCCCAGCCGCGGCGCGCGGCGAAGAAATCCGCCGTGCAGGTGGCGCGCTGCAGCCGCGCGATAGTCTCGAGGAACTCGGGCCGGTAGCGGCATTCCTCCTTCTTCAGCGCGTTGCCACGTTCGTAATAATGAAATGATCGGGCGTATTCGCCGCGATCCTCGAGCGCTTTGCCGAGCGCGAAGCACAGGTGATAGCGATCCACGCGGCTCGTGGCGGCATCGGCCTCGTAACGGCTCATCCGCTCGAGTTCGGCAGCATCGAAGCGGTACGTCTTGAGATTGGCCAGGTTCCAGTACGCGCCGCCATAGCTGGGCCGGAGCGCCGCGGCCGCGTGATAGGATTCGATCGCCTCGGCGGTTCGGCCCAGAGTCTTCAGCGAGTGACCGAGGGCCATGTGCAGGTCCGCGTCCTTGGGGGTTTCCTTGAGCAGCCTCTGATATGCGGGCAGCGCCCGCTCGAACTCGCCGAGGCGCGTGCAGACGGTTGCATGGGTGAAGCGGTAGGCGCGGTTTTCCGGAGCGACTGCCAGCAGCTTCTCCAGCTCCTCCCGGGCGCGATGGTGCTTCAGGCGCGTCAAGAGCGCGACGGCGTACTCGTAACGGGCGGCATGATAGTCCGGAGCGATCGCGAGCACTTTCTCGAGCAGCGTTTGCGCCCCATCGGGCGCATCGTGCGCCATGGCGATGCGCGCCAACAGACGCAGGCCCTCGATATCATCCCCATGGGTCAGCAGATACTGCCGCACCCGTTGCTCGGCGGCGTGGATCTCCCCGTCCCCGAACAGGCTGTAGGCGATCCTGATCTCGCTCGGGAGCCTCTCCAGAATGGCGCAGGACCGGGCGGCCGCCTCGGCCTCCTGCGTGCGACCACACTGGCGATCGAGCGCCGCCAGAGCGCTCCAGCTGACCGGCAGCCAGGTGTTCAGCCGCACGGCTCTGGAGAAGGCCGTGAGCGCCGGTTGCGGCGCCTGCTGCGCGAGGTGGCACAGGCCGCGCTCCTCAAACAATCGCGCGTAGGTCGGGTGGTGGTGTTCCAGCTCCTGGAGCACCTCGAGCGCCTCGGCAGTGCGGCCCAGGCCGCGCAAGCTGACCGCGAGCAGATACAGCACGTCCCGATGCGCGGGATATTGCGCGCACAACTCGCCGGCTGCCTGGTGGGCGGCGGCGTAATCGCCCCCCCGCAGATGCTCCCATGCGCGCTCCATCCGCGGCGCGAAGTCGGACCCCGCCGCTCCGGCCGGAGTTGACCGCAATGAATCGTTCAATGCGCTCGATGCCTCGGGAAATGCAGGGCGATGGGCTTGGCCGCGCTCAGCAGGCGCACGACGAGCCGGTCGATCTTGGGCGCAT
>JAJZMI010000234.1 GCA_021798335.1 Pseudomonadota bacterium
GCGTCCAGCTCTTGCCGCCATTGGTGGTGCGGTAGATCCCGCGCGCACGGCTCGGCTTGTATGGATCGCCCATGGCCGCGACCAGCACCACGTTCGCGTCATGCGGATCGATCCAGATGCGTCCGATAGTCAGCGTGGCCCGCAGGCCCACCGAGTGCCACGTGCGACCGCCATCGGTCGACTTGAATACGCCGCAGCCGGTGGACATGTCGTAGCGCGGCGCCACCTGACCCGTGCCGACATAGATCGTCTGCGGGTCGGACGGCGCAACGGCAATGGCGCCGATCGCCGGCGGGAGGTTCTTGCCGATGGAGCGCCAGGTCCGCCCGGCGTCGCGTGTCTTCCACACCCCACCGCCGGCGGTGCCGATGTAGAACGTGTTCGGCTCGGTCGCCACCCCGGCGGCCATGGTCGCCCAACCGCCGCGGAACGGCCCGACGAGCCGCCAGCGCAGCTCGGAATAGGCGCTCGGCGGCAAGGCGCCGCTCGAGGCGAGCGTCGCTTGCGCAGGGAATGGCACGTTCTGCCGCGGCCACGCGGCGGCCAGCGGCACGAACCCGATCAGCGCAGCGACGAACACCGCAAGCAGCGGCATGCGCGCTCGGCGATGCGCGGCGGTAGCGTTCATGGAGTACCCCCCTGTAACTGGCATTGTTCAACGATAGCGCATTCCGTGCCCCAACGCCGTCCCCGGCCGCTCACGCTCCCCGCGCGCGGCGCGATGTGCGCCAGGGCGTGTCGGGGCCGCCCGCCGCTACCGGGGCCGGCCGCGCAGCAGCCGCCACATCCGCACGTACACTCCGTTGGTCCAACCGAAGCCGATCATGTCCTGCTTGTAGCCGTAAGTGATCTTGACGTCGGCATTGCCGGTGTCCATGTTGTATTTTTCACGGATCGTGCCGTCCTGCGCGAAGACGCGGTTGACCGTGGCGATGAACTTGCGGGCGATGCGCCGCGCCGCCGCCCCGTAGCCGTATGCCTCGAGCCCTCTCACCGCGAGCCAGTTGGTCGGCGCCCAGCCAAACGGCGCATCCCACTGGGCACCGCTCGCGAAATCGCTGGTCTGCAGGCCGCCCATGCGCTCGAACAGCGGCAGGTTGTCGCGCACCGCGCACGCCTGGGCCTTGGAAGCCGCGCCCGCCCAGAGCGGATAGAAGGTCGTGATGAAATCGTAGTACGAGCGCTTGTGGGTCACGAAATCATAGTCCGTGTACAGCCCCAGGCGGGAGTTCCACAGATACTTGTTGATGGCGCGCTTGCGGGCCGCCGCGGCCGCAGCCCAGTGCCGCGCGGCCGCGGCATAGCCGAGGCGGCGGGCGAACGCGCGCAGATCGAGGGCATAGCGATACAGCAGGCTGTTCAGCCCCACCGGCGCGTAGTCGATCGTCGAGCCGCTGAAGGCGCCGAAGCGAAATGTCGTGTCGAAGCCCGATTCGCGCATGGCGCGATCGCCGCGATAGTACTTGCCCGTGAGGCGATAGCCGCCGGACCACGCCCGGGCGCAGGCCCGCGAGGCGCGCACATTGCAGCTGACGCGGTCCAGGCGGACCACCTCGGCCGCCGAGGGATGCCGCGGAGCGCGCACCAGATAGCCGCGATTCTCGCCCGGATGGGCGATCAGGAAGCGGATGACCTCCCGATAGTACTTGGCGCTGCTCAATGCCGGCTCCGGACCGCCGTAGTCGAAATAACGCGACAGCCCGGTGTCTCCGGCCCGCTGCTTGGGCCGCTCCCAGCTCGAGTAGTCCTTCACCACGAGCGGGTAGGCGCGCCGCAACCACGCCGTGGCCGCCGAGCGGCTGGCGAAAGCGGCCCGATCCGCCAGGAGGTCCCGGACCATCTCGCCGAGAAATGGCGGCTGGGAGCGCGTCAGGGAGAAGGTGGCGTTGGCGTTGAGCACCGCGCCGTAATGGCGGACTTCGAACAGGAAATTCTCGACGATGTCGCGCGCCAGGACCGCGTGATGATCGCCGATCAGACCGAGTTCGATGAAGTAGCTGTCCCAGCCGAACATCTGGTTGAACATCCCGCCGGGCACGATGTAGGGGTGCGGCAGATACAGCAGCCCCGGATACTTCAGCAGCGTGGGCTGAAAGCTGCCGAGCTTGGTGATGCGTACCGGCAGGCGCAGGACGCTGACGTCGCATCGGGTCCGCAAGGCGCGCACGGCCGGGGGCATGGGCAGATCGTGCGGCAGATAGAGCACCCACTTGCCATGATAATACGGGCTGCGGTACGAGGCGCAACCCGTCACTGAGCGCGTCAGCGTGTTCCAGGTGCGGTTGATGTAGGCGAGCGTCCTGGCAGAATCCGGGACGGCTGCGCTCGATGCGGGTACCACCGCGATCAGCGCCAAAGCACCGACCAGAACTCGCGATGTCAGGGCCATGATCGCTCACCCTCGGCTGCAGATACGTAGAGCCCTCGCATGATGGCTCGGCCGATCGCCTCGTGCAAGCAGCCTTGGCCACGCCGAGCCGCGACCCCGTACTGACGTGGCCGACTTCTCGCAAGCCGCCCGCGCGCCCGCCCTGGGCCACTTCGAGGCTGTGGCAGAGCGCCGGCTTCGGCTGACTCCATTGCTCAACCGCGCTCGGCGGCCGCTGTGATGAACGCGTCAATGTTGCGCGACAACTGCTGCAGCACGGCGGGATTGAGGTAAAGCATGTGCCCGACGGGATAGTAGTACTCGTGGACGTTGTGCTCGAGCACCGCCGGCAATCCCATGTGAGCGATCGTGTAGTCGGTGGCGAAGAACGGCGTGGCCATGTCGAACCAGCCGTTGTTGAGCATCAGCTGCATGGCCGGATCGTTGCTCATCGCCCGGGCCAGCGACGGCGCGACGTTCTTCACGCGCATAACGCTCTCGTTGGTGCCCACGCCCTGGTCGAGCTCGCTGAGCGGCGGCTGATAACGGTTCCAGTCCCAGTCTCTGAACGGCGTGCCGCTGCTCTGCACGTAGATGCGGTCGCTGGAATAGTCGAGCACGTGGTGCAGGTAGCTCTCGAAACCGACGGTCAAAGCCCCCCAGATCGCGGTCATGGAAGCGCCGGCGGCCGAGTTGCCCGACTCCGGCATCAGCGGCTGCAGCTCCGGGGTGGTGAAGCGTCCGTCGAAGCGCGCGGTGCTCGTGCCCTTGCCCAATAGGCGCCGTTGGAATACCGACAGCGGAATGCGCAGATCGGCACGCTCCCAAAGCGCCACCGGCAGGCCGGTATAGCGCGCAAGCCGCGCCGCGATCTGCGCCTTGCGGGCCGGCGGCAACGCGGAGCCCTCGAACAGCGCATGCGCATACGCTCCGCCGGCGAAGCGCTCGACTTTGTGCACGAAGGCCGCCAGACGCGGCGGCTGCGGCTCGAGCCGGTGGTGGTACCAGGCGACGGCCGCATAGGACGGCAGATAGAGTTCGTAGGGCAAATCGTTGCCCGGAGTGAAATTCACGGTCGGGAAATCCAGCACCGTCGAGCACAGGATGACGCCGTCGAGATAGACGCCCTTGGCCACCAGGTCCTGCGCGAGCACGGCCGAGCGCGTAGTGCCGTAACTCTCGCCCAGAAGGAATTTTGGGGATTCGAACCGGTCGTTGCGCTGGATGTAGCGCTCGATGAATTGCGTGAAAGCTCTCGCGTCGCCATTGATGCCGTAGAACATCGCCGGCTTGCCCACGCCGATGATGCGGCTGTAGCCCGTGCCCACCGCATCGATGAACACCAGGTCGGTCGATCCGAGGATGCTGTACGCGTTCGGCACCAGCCGGTACGGCGGCTGCTCGGCGTGGATCTGCCCGGGAGCCGGCCATTCGATCCGGCGCGGTCCGAAGCCGCCGATGTCGACCAGCGCCGATGCGAAGCCCGGTCCACCGTTGTAGGCGAAGGTCAGGGGGCGCGCGCGCCTATCGCGAACGCCGTCCTTGGTGTAGGCGACGTAGAACATGCTGGCCGTGGGCCTGCCTGTCTTGTTCCTGAGGATGATCGTTCCGGCCGTCGCCGTGTAGTCGATGCGCTTGCCGCCGACCACCACGCTGCCATGGGTGATGACGGCTTTGCTCGTGGGCCGCGCCGCTCGCAGGTTGCCCTTGGCGGACATGCCGGCGCTACAGAGCACGGGAACGACGGCGAAAACGGCGGCGGCGAGCAGTGGAACGGGAATACGGCGCATGCGCAGAGTTCCTCCGGGATCATCCGATGTCGGCTCGGACGAGCGCAACACGGGTGCCGCTCCAGTCCGTGTGCGTCGGGCGGGCGCCCACGCACCAACGGCATCCTACCTCCCCGCGGCGCTGGCCGCTACCTGCAAACCGCCGCCTCATGCGTGCGGCGGATCCGCGCCGGCGAACGCGCTTGCCGAGCCCGCGGAGCATCCGCGCGACCCTGCCCGTCTCCCCGCAAACTCGCAAGAATCCGAGACCGGAATCTCGGCCAACGGGCTCGCATCCGTGTAGGCATTTGTTGGGCACCCGTTGGACCGGCTGTTGACGCGATCGCCTCGTTCGCAGCCGCTCGCGCAGGTCGTGCAGATTGCCCTGCAGCGGCTGCCCGTGTTGCCGCTTCGCGATGCCGTCCACCGCGACACCCGCCAAGGCGGTGGCAAACCCCTGCCAGCAGTGCCTCGTCGATCAGCTGGGCGAACGGGTGCAACCGGGCCGCAGGCCGCCGTTTCGCTCTCTGCGCTACCTTCCGCAGCCCCGTTGACCTGCCCGCCGACATCGAGACGCCGGTCATTTGACCTGCGGAAGTCGCATCAGCGCCGGCCGCCTTTGCTCGTCCGGGTCCGGGAGCCTGCCGTTCCCCGAGGCCAGCGCTCTTGTTCGGTTCTCCGACTCCCCGCTTCGCTTCGCGCCCGAGTGTCTGTCCGGCCACGGGCTGGGCAGACTGCGCTGCTGCTGCGTAACAGATCCGCCGCGGGAAAGACCCGCGCCGTGGTCGCGGTCCCCAATGGACCCCGAACCCTGTCCCGCACCGAACGTGACCACAACTCCGGTCAGGCCCATCAGATACGATGGCCGGGCTCACCGAATTGCTGGGCGGCGCCGCGATCGAACCAGTGCCCCCGCGGTGCGAGGGCGGACCCGCTTACCGACAGTTCGAGATGGTAATCCGCGCAATTGCCGTTACCGGGTAACCTCACCGCGATCGAATACACGGCTTCGGGCCGCAGCCCGGCTTGGCCGCGCTAGACCCGATCGCGGGCATCACCGCGTACGCATGCGTAGCGGCGCCTGTTCTTCCGGTTTTCCGCACGACATCCCCTACACAGAGGCGTCGCACCGATTTCTGCGCGCAAGTCGTTGAGCATATGGTGGGAACCGAGGGAATCGAAGGCATTCACGAACCGCCTAGTTCTCTAGGCTTTCTTGAAACCAGAGCAATATAACCACCCCATTCATGCACCCAATCAGGCACAGGTTCGCGGCCTCGGACGTTACCGTCTTTTGTCAGGCATGTATCCATGCAGCGGGAACGCCGTCTCTTTTATGATCCAATGAGCCTTGCGCAGCCATCGGTCGGCATCGCCCTTCGATATAGGGTGAAGCCCGGGCATCGCGCGCCTCATGTAGACGCTTCCTGAAGGAACCGCCGCGCCAGGCCGGTCAGGATTCCGGCTTTCCCCCGTCGGGATCAGCGGCGGGGCAGGCGCTGCGGGCTCGGCTCAGGCCGTCGCTTCGGTGCGCGGAAGGGGTTTCACCTTGGCGCGGAAGCGGCGCTTGGCGTGCCACATGTCGTAATCGGCCTGCATCTTGTACCAGGTGCCAGGCGTCGTTCCGAGCGCCTTGGATAGGCGCAAGTCCATGTCCGCGCTCACAGCGGCCCGTCGGTTGACTACGCGCGAGAGCGCCACGCGGGTAACGCCAAGGTGCTTGGCGAACTCAGTAATGCTGATACCGCCATCGGGTCGCAGCACGGTGTCAGCCAGTATCTCGCCAGGGTGCGGGGGGTTGTACATCTCACTCATGGTGGCCTCGATCAGTGATAGTCCCGGTAATCGACCAGGACGGCATCCGTACCGTCGAATGCGAACGTGACCCGCCAATTGCCGCTCACCGAAACCGAGTAATGCCCGGCAAGGTCGCCATGCAGGCCGTGGAAGCGCCAGCCGGGCAGATTCATGTCGCTCGGCTTGCCGGATCGGTGCAGATGCTCCAACTGCAACCGCAGTCGCTTGGCGTGCTCGGGCCGAATACCAGCCTTTGATCCGGTCGTGAAGAATGCTTCCAATCCGGCATGGCGGAACGTACGGATCATGATTCGTATCGTATAGCCATGATATACGCGCGTCAATTGCCAGCCATTGACATGCGAAAGCGCCGCCCGAAGGCGACGCATCGGCAGGTTCCTTGCGGCGCAATTCCTATGCGCCGGCAGGCTTTCGGAACGGCACGACGATGGTGGGTGCTGAGGGAATCGAACCCCCGACATTCGCCGTGTAAAGGCGACGCTCTACCAGCTGAGCTAAGCACCCTTGTCTATTGGCGGAAATCGCCGAGGCGATTTCCGCAAGACCCTACACGATTACCGCGCACTTGGGGCGGCCCTGCGTGCGCTGCGCCGTGCAAACCCTCAAAGGCGTTCTCCGCAAGACCCTACACGATTACCGCGCACTTGGGGCGGCCCTGCGTGCGCTGCGCCGTGCAAACCCTCAAAGGCGTTCTCCGCAAGACCCTACACGATTGCCGCACACTTGGGGCGGCCCTGCGTGCGCTGCAGGTCGAAAAGACAATGGCGCGTCGCGCCCCGCCGGTCAATGCGCCGGAACGACCTGCTTGCGGCCACCGTTGCGCCGGCCCCGCCGCTCCTCCTGAACGACCGTCTCGGCCGGCACAGTCGCAGGCGAATCGCGAGTCAGCGGCACCGGCTGCTGGGTCAGCGCCAGCGCGAGCACCTCATCGATCCACTTGATCGGCTTGAGCTCGAGATTGCCCTTGATGTTGTCCGGGATTTCGACCAGATCTTTGCGGTTCTCGTCCGGAATCAACACGGTCTTGATGCCGCCGCGATGTGCCGCCAGGAGCTTCTCCTTCAGTCCGCCAATCGGCAGAACCTCTCCACGCAGGGTGATCTCGCCGGTCATCGCAACGTCCGAGCGGACCGGAATGCGCGTCAGGGCCGACACCAGCGCGGTGCACATGCCGATACCGGCGCTCGGACCGTCCTTCGGCGTTGCGCCCTCGGGAATGTGCAGGTGCACGTCGAGCTTCTGGTAAAACTCGCTCTCCAGGCCCAGTACCTCGGCGCGGCTGCGCACCACGGTCATGGCCGCCTGAATGGACTCCTGCATTACCTCGCCCAGCTGTCCGGTGTGCTGCAGCTTGCCTTTGCCCGGCACCACCGCCGCCTCGATCGTGAGCAGCTCGCCACCGACTTCCGTCCAGGCGAGCCCGGTGACCTGACCGACACGATTCTGATCCTCGGCCTTGCCGTAGCGGAAGCGGCGCACACCGAGGAACTTGTCGAGGCTGCGCGGCGTGACGCCGACGTGCTTCTCGTCCTTCTTGTGCAGCAGCAGCTGCTTGACCGCCTTGCGGCAGATCTTGGCGATCTCGCGCTCCAGGTTGCGCACGCCGGCCTCGCGCGTGTAGTAGCGCACGATGTCGAGC
>JAJZMI010000162.1 GCA_021798335.1 Pseudomonadota bacterium
AAAGCCGCGCAAATCGCTCGTCGCCCCATACGACCGGGGCTCCCGTCACGGCCGTCCCCATCCACGCCGCGCGCGGCCGGTTCGCCTGGATGCCTTCCCCGCAGCCTCAATTGCTCGCCCGGCTCGATCCTCTCTGTGCAAGCGCCGTCCTCCTCGAGGACCGCCGCAGTGTCTCGCCTCAAGAGCGTTTCCCGCCGACTTTCACGAGGAACAGAGCATCAGGCCGAACCGTGATGGTCAGACTACCACCGCGCAGGTGCTCGATCAGAGGCGGCGGCAGAGCGGTGGCGGCGTTCATCCGCGCGACCTGTTGGGGGGTCGGATACCGCGGACTGCCCATGGCGCGGTAGACCGGCCGCACGTTGCTGTGATTGCGATCGACCCGCTCGATCGCAACTGCTGCATCGGCGGGCACACCGCTGATCTTCAGATCCACCGACTCGGGCTTGCCCCGCGCGCCCGGATCAACCAGATTCCACAGCGCGATGGCAAGTCCGCCTCTCCGAGTACGGGTCACGATGACGTTGCGCGCGGCATTTGCGAGTCGCGCGTGTCCGAGCTGGTGCAACAGCTCGAAGTCATAGTACGCGGGCTTGTTGATCCCGCCATAAGCGCGCAGGCCAAACCCGCCGGTAAACGGCCCGGGGTTCGGTCCGTCTTCCTCGAAGACATCCGAGAACGTCCAGTACGACATCATTTGCACGCTGCCGTCGCACTGACGAATCGTATCGGCCACTGCCGGACCCACGTAGGTCGTATCGCGCGCGTCATCTTTCCCCATCACGCTCCACTCCGTGATGAACAACGGCAAATGCGGGCGCGCGGACTCGTCGATCTCGCGGCGGACGCGCTTGACGGCCCGACAGATCCGGTCGTCATAGGGAACCCGCGGGCGGCCACCGAACAGCGACTGGGAAGTGTCATCAGCATAGACATGGGTCGAGATGAAATCCACCGGGACGTGCCTGGCGGTGACATGCCGCAGAAACGCCCGGATCCACGCCGCATGAGCGGTCGCCGGGCCGCCGACCTCGAGGCGCGGATTGACGGACTTCAGGGCGCGCGCGGTGGCATCGTAGAGCCCGAAATACGCCCGCTGTTCAAGCGCCCTGCCGCCACGGAACGTCTCGTTCGGCTCATTCCAGACTTCGAAGTACCATTGCGAGACTTCCTCGATGCCGTAACGTGCAATCAGGTGCCGCGCGAAGGCGCGAATGAGGGCGGCCCACCTCCCGTAGGTCTGCGGCGGCGAGACGATCGGCCGGTACCAGAAGGAATACCGATCGTGCGGATCGGCCGCAATCACTCGCGGCATGAAGCTCAGCTCGACGAAGGGCATGACTCCGTTCTCGAGCAGACCGTCGTAGATCGTATCGACATTCGAGAAGTTGTAGACGGGGTTGCCCAGATAATCTCTTCGATACACACCGACGCGCTCATCGAAGATGCCGTGGAAGCGCACGTAGCGAAAACCCGTGATCCTTTTGACCGCGCGCAGGTCGCGCAGGTAGTCCCAGCGCATCGCCAAAATGGCATGTCCCGAACCGAACGTCCGCTCCCAAAAATGCGGAAACGGCGTGCTCGCCGCGGTCGCGTCGATGCGCACCACCTCCGCCGAGGCCGTGCGGGCGCTGAAGCCCGGCAATAGTGCAACGGCGAGCAAAGCGCCGGCCAATCCGGCGCACGACCATCGGCGACCGCGGGGCGATGCGCGCGCGTGCATGGGAATTCCCTCGCCAATTCCTAGGGGGGTGGCGCCTTGCAGTGGCGCGCGATGAACGCCTCGTGCGGCGGCACGACCGCTACGCAGCTGTTGATGACTTGCTCCACATGATCAAGGAACTTCTTCAGCTCGAGGTCCGTCAGGCGATCGATCACGGGTGGGTAGCGGCGCGGCTCGATTCGCTGCCCGATCATCACTTGCGCCCAGCTTACGGTCTTGAACAGCTCCTCGGTGCGCGGCATGATCCGCGCGCTGTCGCGAAACAGCGCGATGCCCTCGCGCAGCGTCTCCGGGATCTCCATGGTGCGGCACTCGTTCCAGAACGGGGTGTCGGCGCGCTCCGTCGCGTGATAATGCAGGATGAGAAAGTCGCGCACCCACGCGAACTCCTCGTCCATCTGCGCGTTGTAGCGCCTCTGCAGCACTTCGCTGCAGTCGCGCTCGGGAAACAGCAGCGCCAGCTTCGCAATCGCGGTCTGGATCAGATGAATGGCCGTCGACTCCAGGGGCTCGAGGAACCCACCCGAAAGTCCTATGGCCACGACGTTGCGGATCCATACGCGCCGCCGCTTGCCGCCGTGGAAGGGAATCAGCTTCGGCTCGGCGAGCGGCCGCCCCTCGAGGTTCGCAAGCAGGATCGCCCTCGCCTCATCCTCACTCATGTGGCGGCTGGAAAAGACGTGCCCATTGCCCACGCGGTGCTGCAGAGGGATGCGCCATTGCCAGCCCGCCGGCCGCGCCGTCGCGCGCGTATAGGGGGTGGGTGGACTCACGTTCTCACAGGGTACCGCCCAAGCACGATCGCAAGGCAGCCACTGTAACCAATCCTCATATCCGGCTTTCAGGTGCTGCTCGATCAGCAGGCCCCTGAAGCCCGAGCAGTCGACGAAAAGATCTCCCGAGACGGTGCGGCCATCCTGCAGCACGAGCGTGTCCACGAAACCCGTGTCCGGGCGCAGGCGCACATCGACGATCCGGCCCTCGATGCGCCGTACGCCGTCCGCCTCCGCGAACCGGCGCAAGTACCGGGCATAGAGCGTCGCGTCGAAATGATACGCGTAAACGATGTCTTCGAGCGGGGTGTTCTTCGGCGCATCCGTCGGCGTCGGCATGAACCGACCCTGCCGGGCCGCCAGGACATTGAAGGAATACAAACCGAGGTCCTTGGCGACGCCCATCTGCAGGGCTCTGGTCCAATATTGATGAAAGGGTTGCCCGTCCAGATCGAGGCCCATCGGACCGAACCCGTGAATGTAGGAATCCCCGGGTCGCGCCCAATCGCGAAACTCAATGCCGAGCTTGAACGTGGCCTGCGTCGCGCACACGAATTCCCGCTCGTCGATTCGCAACAGCGCGTTGTGTCGGCGAAACGGCGGGATGGTCGCTTCGCCGACACCGATGATGCCGATCTCCTCGGACTCGATCACCTCGATGGACAGTTCCGGATAGAGCAGCCGCCGCAGCGCCGTGGCGGTCATCCAGCCGGCCGTACCGCCACCCACGATGACCAGTTTGCGGACGCTGCGGTCGTTCATGTCTCCTACCAGCGAATACCGGCCGTGAGCTTGACCGTGAACGGCACCCCGTCGATCGGACCGTTGGTGATGTACTGCGGCACCTGGCCGCCCCCAACGGTGGGGCTAAAGTCAGCTGCCGTATACATGGCGGTATTGAATACGTTGAGAATGTCCAGCCGAACGTACGCCCGCATGTCATACAACGGCACCTTCATGTACTTCGTCGCTTCGACATCGAGCTCCCGCTGCCAGAGGAAATTGCGCGGAAAGCCGGTCACAGGGTAATCCCAGTAGTTGTGACACTGCTGAATAGTCGTCGGACAGGGCTCCGCCGCGCCGAAGCCGAGCGGCGTCGACAGCGTCAGCTCCGCGCCGTAGACCATGCCCCAAGGACCGTTTATCGAACCGGTCATGACCAGCTTGTTCTTGGGGATCGCGCTCGAGGGCACGAGATAATACATGGACATATTGGGCAAATCGAACGCGTAAGCATTATTGGTCAGATACGAGTAGTAGTCGTTCTGATACGCGTCCGAGTAGGTATAGGCAATGGTGGCGCTCCAGCCCGAAGCCCGGGTGTACGGCTTGGCCGCATAGAGCAGCACCTCGCGATCGCGAGTCTTACCGCCGTTGTTCCACAGCACCAGATTACCGGTCGTTCCCGGCACGCCGCCCCACGCCGGATTGACGCCGGCCGCGCCCCAGCTGCTCGGCACGAAGTAGCCGCCGGTCGCGGTGCGGTTGCCGAGCTCACCCATCAGGCGGTTGTAGCTGTTGATCTGCGCCAACGTGATGCTCACGTCCCACGCGCCAAGCTGCGTCCGGAAGCCCAGGCTGAACTGATCCGAATACGGTTCCTTGATGTGATTGTTGATCAGGTCGACCTCACCCACCCCCGTCGTCACGAGCGACTGCAGGTTGGAGAGATTGAGGTACGCCGGGTTCCACGCAACGCAGCTGGTGCTCGCATCCGCCGCCGTCAAACAGCCGGCATTGCTGTAGCCACCGCCGTAGAAATTGACCGTCGGCTCGGCGAATGCCGCCTTGGTCTGCTCCAGCGAGAGCAGGTCGAAGATGTTCTGCGAATAGCTCTTCGCAAAGCCGCCGAAAATCACATAGCGACCGTTGCCCTCGATGTCGTAGGAGAACCCGAGCCGAGGCTGCCATAGGCCGCTCTGCGCCGCGCGGTTGTGACCGTTGCTGATGTAATTGCCAATGTTGATTCCGCCGAGCGCGAGCGCCTGGGCGTAGGTTTCGGTCGAGCCCGGCGCGTATGGACCGTAAATTCCGTCGACGATCGCCTGGGGGGTGACGAAGTTCTGCCACGACGGAACGCTGTCGTAGCCGTACCGAACTCCGAGGTCGAGGTGCAGATGCCGGTTGACGTGCCAGTGGTCCTCCAAGTACAGGGCGACCTGTGTCTCGCTGGTCAGCGCCTGCGCCACCTTGCCCGCATACAGTTTCGAGAAGGTGACCTGATAGGGCGTACTGAACGTACCGGAGGAGTTGACCGCATAAACGAAGTTGGCGCCTTGACTTGCATCTTGATACGCAACCTGGGCGTTGTGGAACATGAAACCCATTTCCAGGTTGTGCGTTCCAAGCCAATGGAGATTGTCCAGATTGAAATTGTCATCCACCGTCTCGACGGTCTGTTTGTTCTGGAAACCGGCATACGGACCGGCGCCGTTGACATTGATGAGCGTGGTCTGCCCGGCCGTACCGAACCACTGATAGGTGATCTCGGGCCGGAGCGCCTCGGGCAACGGGCTTTCTCCGGCGGATTCATAACCGAGCCTCAATGTGTTGGTCCAATTCCCATGCGCATGCAGCCACGTCAAGCCGACATGACTGAAGCGGGTCTCGAGGCCGCTGCTGGCGGAAACCGCGGTCTGACCGAAGGCGTTGCCGAGTTGCGTCTGGAATCGATATAGCTCGGACAGCGCGATACGATCGTTCTCGGTGGGCTCGTAATCGATCTTGGCGAACAGCAGATTCTCGCGGAACGGGTTGTTGGTCGGACCGAACTGCGAGTAGACGTTCCGGGGCAGCAGCGACTGCAGGGCTGATTCGCTCGGGACACCGGTACCGCTGCCTGGGTAGACGGTATTGGGCAGGGCGAGGTACTTGTGCTCGTAGGCGAAGAAGTAGTGCAGCTTGTTCTTGATGATCGGACCGCCGGCGGAGAATCCGTATTCGAGATTCTCGGCACCGAGCGGCTTGGGGTTGCCCGGCTGCGGGGATGCGACTTCCGCCGGCGTCATGGCGCGCATGTTCTGATTGGTGAAGCTGACGAAGGTGCTGCCGTGGAAATGATTCGTGCCGGACTTGGTCTGAGCCGTGATGATGGCGCTCGATGCCTGGCCGTAGCGGGCGCTGTAGTTCGAGGTGATGACCCGATACTGAGCGATCGCGGATTGCGGAAAGATGTTACCGGGGTCGCCCACGTTGGGGTTTTTTTGCGGTCCGGACTGGCCGGCGATGCCGCCCTGCACGTAGTCTTCCATGCCGAAGCCGCCGATATAGGCATTGACGCCCTGGGCGTGGGACGCGCCACCGCGGAACGAAGTGTCACCGTTGCCGGAGACGGTGAACGTGACCCCGGGAATGGTATTGGCAAATTCGAGAAAGTTGCGTGTGATCTGCGGAACTGTTTCGATGGTCCGCTGGGAGACCAGCCCGCCCACCGCCGGAGTGGTCATGTCGAAGAGACGTTTGCCGGTGATGGTGACCCGCTTCAAGGCCGGTGCCTGCAGCAGCGTCGGCGCGAAGTTGTACGTGACGGTGGAGGCGATGTTCAGGACCAGAATCTGCACTTGCGTGCCGGCTCGGACCCGATATCGGCCGGGCTGCAGACCGGCCAGGGTGTAGTCTCCAGCGGCCGTAGCCACTGCCACCCGCTTGGCACCGGTGGCGAGGTTCGTCGCGACGATCTTGATACCTGGGGACGCGTGTCCTTCGAGGGTGGCGGTGGCGAGCGCCGCCCGCGCGGTTCCCGGCACCAGAGCCCCAGTCGTTGCGGCCAGGGTGGACGCGACGAAGGTCGCGATGAGCCGGCCGTGTTTCGCGGAACGTCGATTCATGGAAACTCCCCCTCGTACAGTCGAATCTTAGGTTCGTGGCTGCGGCGGCGGTAGAGCCGCATCATGCCATGCAGGCTCGTCTCCCACCCGATAGGAAAACGTTTTCCCGCTTGAGATACCGTTTACACCACCGGGGAGGATTTGTAATCCGCGGCGCGCCGTCTGTCAATACCCGCACGCGCGGGAGGGTTTTCGGCGGGTGCCGGCGAAGTGCTTTCCGGGATGGTGGGCCGAGTGCCCGGGCATATCTTGGGTGTGACGCCGGCAAGCTTCAGGACCTGCCGAGTGCCGCGCGGCGCAATTAGCGCTACGCATAGTCAGGCGGCCCTCTTTCTCGGTCTGCGGGCTGCAACCAGGGCGGAGGGCTCGAGGCGCCGGCGGCAGCGTCCGATTTTGGCGACGCCATCCGGCGGGCGCGCCCGCGGCTCGCGCCCCGTCCCTCGGCCGACTGTCACAGGCCTGCCGGCCCCTCGCGTGAGAAGCGCTCCCGCCATAGCCGGCACGTGTGCCGATTCAGCCCAAGCATCGCGAGACTCCCCGCGTCCGCAGAACCTTGACGTATCAACGGCACACTCCGGCAGCGATTCACCACCTGCCGCGGCGCTCCCTGCGCCCCACCCGGACTTCCAACAGCTCCAGCTCGTCCGATTCCAGCCTCGAGGTCACTGGGGTATTTGCGCTCACCTCGACAGTACGCCACGACGGCAAAATCTGCCGGATCATTGGTCCACCGCTACGCTAGCGAACGCAGCAACAGCGCGCGCACGGTCTGCAGGGCCTGCGCACCCTGTGCCCCCGTCAGCCCGCGCAGTGTCGGCGGCAAATGCGCCAGAGGATCGCCGCTGGTGCGGAACGCGTAGTAATCGAAGAGCGCCCGCCATACCGGGCGCTGTTCGGGCGGCAGATCGCGCAGCGCGAACGTAGCGTGCAGCGGGCTGTCCATGGACGAGAGCGGCAGCGGCGTGTCGTTCCACCAGTAATTGACGAGCACGTTGAACGCGGTCAACGACTCGACGTGATGCCACCAAGCGTACGGGATGTACAGCGCATCGCCCGGGCCGAGTTCGGCCACTCGCAGGTGCTCGAGCGCGAGCCGGAATCGCGGGTCGCGATCACAGCCGCGACCCTTCAGCGTCGCGCCAGCTCCACGCGCTGCCCGGTGGCGGCGTCGAACGTGTGCAGATCTGCCCGTCTCACCCAGAGCCGTAGCGGCTCGCCGACCGCCAGCGCCTGCTCGGCCCGCAGGCGCACCAGCACCCGCT
>JAJZMI010000088.1 GCA_021798335.1 Pseudomonadota bacterium
CCCGAGATTCATCTCAGTCCAGACGGCATGTCCAAGTACAGCATCGTCGCGAAGGTGCTCGCGGCCGCCCAGCGCAATCACATGACCAAGATAGGCTTCGTCAATACTTCCGAATTCTCACAATGACGCCCGTAATACAAACCGCTATGCAAGACAGATTCATGAAATTCAAGGGGATCGTGGTCACGGCCACGCTGGGTGCGCTGTTGATGTGTGGCGCGGCGCTGATCGCCTCGCCCGCGGCCCATGCCGCGACCAAGGGGCCCTCGCAGGCCATGAAGCGCGGTATCGCGCTGAAGCTCAAGGCCGCGCAGGTTGCCATTCAGAAGGGTCAGTATGCCCTGGGCATCGCCAAGCTCAACGCCATGGCGGGCAATAAGGAGCTGGAGGCGAGCCCGTACGCGCAGCACATCCGCAACCAGCTGTATGTGTTCGCGTACGAGAAATCGAACCAGGACGCGAAACTTCCGGCGCGCATCGAGGCGCTGCTGAAGGACCCGTACGAGACGCCGGCCAATGTCCGCAGCTTCGTCGTGGCGCTGGCGCAGCTCAACTATCAGCTCCACCATTACCACCAGGCCATCAAGTACGGCACCGAGGCCCTGAACAAGGGCTACGCGACCAAGGCGCAGTTGGGCACGCTGGTGGCCCAGGCCTACTATCTGCTCGGGGATTGGCGGGGCACGATCGCCTTCGTGAAGCAACAGGTGGCCCAGGAGGTCAAGGCCGGCCGCACGCCCACCAAACATCAGCTGCAGCTGATCGAGAGTTCCTGTCAGAAGCTGCACGATCAGACCTGCCTGCTCAATTCGCTCGAGCAACTGGTCGTCTACTATCCGCAGCGTCAGTATTGGCAGTACCTGCTCTACCGCACGTTCAAGACGATCAAGAGCAATGCGAACCTGCTCGAGGCATATCGCCTGGCGTTCGCCGTCGGCGTGATGAAGGAGCCGCACGAGTTCATCAGCTATGCGGAGCTGGCGATCGAGGCCGGTACGCCGGGAGAGGCCGAGACGGTCCTCAAGGCGGCGCTGAAGGACGGCGTGTTCACCAGCGCCAATAGCAAGGCCAAGGCCGAGCGCATTCTGCAGGACGCCGAGAAGCACTCCACGGCCGCGTCGCTCGCCTCGCTTGCGCACACCGCGGTGCTGGCCAATGAGCAGTCCACGGGCAACTCGGATATCCGGGTCGGACTGGCCTACTACGGATACAAGGAATACCCGCAGGCGATCAAGCTGTACAAGGAAGGCATCGCCAAGGGTGGGCTGAAGCGGCCGGCGGAAGCGCGCCTGCTGCTGGGTATCGCCGAGCTTGCCGCCGGCAATCGGGCCGTCGCCCTGCACGACTTCGCGCAAGTCCAGGGCGACCCGACGCTGGTGCGTCTGGCGCAACTGTGGAGCCTGAAGGCGAGGTCGGTGGCCGCCTGAGCGGTACGGGGACCAGACCATTCATTCGACAGGAGGATACAGCCATGGCGATCAAAGCCGGTGAGCGCATGCCCTCGGGCGTGGTGAAGACAATGGGCGCCGACGGTCCGAAGGACGTTCGGACCGAGGAGCTCTTCAAGGGCAAGAAGGTGGTGCTCTTTTCGGTGCCAGGGGCGTTCACGCCGACCTGCGATGCCAAGCATCTGCCGGGTTTCGTGCAGCTGGCCGATCAGATCCGTGCCAAGGGGGTGGATCTGATCGCGTGCATGGCCGTGAATGACGTGTTCGTCATGAATGCCTGGGGCAAGGCCTCGGGAGTCGCCGACAAGGTGATGATGCTGGCCGACGGCAACGGTGAGTACACCAAGGCCCTTGGACTGTCGCTGGATGCCAGCGGGTTCGGCATGGGCCAGCGCGGCCAGCGTTTTGCGCTCGTGATCGAGGACGGCGTCGTGCGGCAGGTCAACGTCGAGGCGCCGGGCCAGTTCAAGGTGTCCGCCGCCGAGCACGTCCTCGCCCAGCTCTAGGGGCCTCGGAAGCCGCTAGAGCAGTTTCTCGATCTGCGGCACGATCTCGAAGAGGTTGCCGACCAGGCCGATGTCGGCGACCTCGAAGATCGGGGCTTGCGGATCCTTGTTGATCGCCACGATGGTCCGGGCATCCTTGATGCCCGTCAGGTGCTGGATGGCTCCTGAGATTCCGATGGCGACGTACAGCTCCGGGGCAATGATCTTGCCCGTCTGACCCACTTGCAGCTCGTTCGGCGCATAGCCGGCGTCGACGGCCGCGCGCGAAGCGCCCACCGCCGCCCCGAGCTTGTCGGCCAATCGATACAGCATCTGGAAGGCCTCGGCGCTGCCGAGCGCGCGCCCCCCGGAGATTACCCGCGCGGCGGTCTGCAGATCCGGCCGGTCGCTCTTGGCGGCCGAGCTCGATACGAACCGGGTGTGGGCCGGTGGCTCGGCTGGGGGAGCGACATTCTCGATCCGCGCCGAGCCGCCAGTGCCGGCGGCGGGGAACGAGGCGGTACGCACGGTGCCGACCACTTTCGCATCCTCGGGGACCTCGACGGTCACGATCGCGTTACCGGCGTAGATCGGGCGGCGGAAGCGCCGAGGGCTTTCCACGGCCATGATGTCGCTCACCTGTGCCGTCTCGAGCAGCGCCGCGATGCGCGGCATCAGATCCTTTCCAAAAGTGCTCGAGGGACCGAACACGTGGGTGTAGGGGGCGGCGAGGGCCGCGATTTGCGGGGCGATGGCGGCCGCCAGCGGGTGGGCGTGGACGGGATGCTCCACGGTGAGCACACGGTGGACTCCCTGCAGCTGCGCGGCCTGGCGGGCCACTGCCGCGGCGTCCGAGGCGCACACCAAGACGGTGATTTCGGCCTGCGCCACGGTGGCAGCGCAAGCGACACACTTGGCGGTGCCGGCCGCGAGGGTCGACCCGTCATGCTCGGCGACGATCAGGATGGCTGCGCTCATGATGCCAATAGTCCTTTTGCCTTCAATGCCGCGATCAGTTCGGCGGCGTTCTCGACGAGCATGCCCTTTTGGCGCTGCGGTGGCGGGTCGACGCGCACGGTCCGCAGCTGCACGCGCGGCGTGATGCCGAGGGATTCGACCGACAGTGTCTCGAGCGGCTTTCTCTTCGCCTTCATGATCTCCGGCAGCTTCACATAGCGTGGCTCGTTCAGGCGCAGATCGGCGGTGACCACGGCCGGCAGGTCCACCTCGAGCGTCTCGAGGCCGGCGTCGACCTCGCGCGTCACCTGCGCTTTGCCCTCGGCGAGGACGATCTTGGAGGCGAACGTCGCCTGCGGCCGCGCCCACAGCGCCGCGAGCATCTGACCGGTCTGTCCGTTGTCGTCGTCGATCGCCTGCTTGCCGAGCAGCACCAGAAAGGGTTGCTCGCGCTCGATGAGCTTCAGCAGGATGCGCGCGGTCGTGAGCGGCTCGGTGGGGGTGTCGCTGTGCACGTGCAGCGCCCGGTCGGCGCCCATGGCGAGGCAGGTCCGCAGCTGGGCCTGGCAATCGGTGGGCCCGACGCTCGCAACCACGACCTCCTCGGCGAGTCCACGCTCCTTGATCCTGATCGCCTCCTCGAGCGCGATCTCGTCGAAGGGGTTGACGCTCATTTTGACCCCATCGAGCGCCACGCCGGAACCGTCGGGCTTGACGCGAATGCGCACGTTGTAGTCCACAACGCGCTTGATACCCACTATGATGCGTTTCATCATCCAGCCACATCCTGCACACACTGCGCTCAATATAGCAGAGGTTCGCGCCGGGCCGAGGGGTGCGCGGCGGCGCGGCATGCGGGCAATCATCGATGATATGCTTGCAGGATGAGCGAGTCTCCCATTCGACCGAGCGAGAGTCTGCGCCACGTCCGCTATGAGATCCGCGGGCGGCTCGCGCACCGCGCCCACGAGCTCGAGCGGCAGGGGTACGAGATCATCTCACTCAACATCGGCAACCCCGGGGCGTTCGGCCTGCGCACGCCCGAGACGATGCGCCTGGCGATGATCGAGAACCTCGCGGAAGCGGACGGGTACTGCCACCAGAAGGGCATCTTCCCGGCCCGCGAAGCGGTGGTGATGCAGCAACAGGCGCGCGGGGTGACGGGTGTCACGGCCGAGGAGGTGTTCATCGGCAACGGCGTGAGCGAGTTGATCAATCTGGTGCTGCGCGCGCTGCTCGACGACAGTGACGAAGTCCTGGTGCCGAGCCCCGATTATCCGCTGTGGAGTGCCGCGGTGACGCTCAACGGCGGGCGCGCCGTGCACTATCCCTGTCGCCCCGAGAACGGCTTCGTGCCCGATCCGGAGCAGATCGCGCGGCTGATCACGCCGCGGACCCGCGCGCTGGTGATCATCAATCCCAACAATCCGACCGGCGCGGTGTACCCGCGCGCGGTGCTCGAGGCGCTCGCGCGACTCGCGGAGCGGGCGGGGCTGGTGGTCTTCAGCGACGAGATCTACGACCAGATGGTCTACGACGGGGCGGAATTCATCCCCATGGCCACGCTGGTGCACGAGACGCTGTGCGCGACGCTGTCAGGATTGTCCAAGGTCTATCGCGCCTGCGGCTACCGCGTGGGCTGGGCGGTGTTCTCGGGACAGACCCGCGCGGCGGCGGAGTATCTGGCGGCGATCGATTTGCTCAGTTCGCTGCGCCTGTGCAGCAACGTGCTGGCCCAGTGGGCCGTGCAGACCGCGCTCGGCGGCTATCAGAGCATCCGGGATCTGGTCAGCCCCGGCGGGCGCCTGTATGAATCGCGCCGGACCATTCATGGCGCGGTGAGTCGCAGTCGCTTCCTGCGCCTCAAGGAGGCGCCGCGAGGGGCGATGTACGCGTTCATCGGCGTCGATACCGCCGAGCTGCCGGCATTCGATGATCAGCGCTTCGCGCTCGATCTGCTCGAGCAGAAGCATGTCCTGGTGGCTCCGGGCGTCAGCTTCAACGTGCCGTACCGTAATCATTTTCGGATCACGAGCTTGCCCGACAGCGCGACGCTGCAGGAGGTCTTTGCGCGGATCGATGATCTGCTGAGCGCCTACGCCGGGGCGCCGCCCGCGGCGGACAACGTCGTGCACGTCCCGAAACGACTGGCGTGACGCGCAGGGGCTCTGAGTTAGAGTGAATTCTCTAAAAGCCTGATAACAAATTGTTTTGAATAGAATTCCTGCCTCTATCGATGCGGTCATCGAGGCGGGCGGCACGATCGTGACACCGACCCGCCAGCGTGCGCACGCGCTGCGCTTGGCATATGCCGCGCGCGAGCTCGGTCGCGGGCGGCGAGTGTGGTTGAGTCCGGATGTCCTGCCGCTGGCGGGCTGGCTGACACGCGGCATCGAGCGGCGCGCGCAGCGGGAGCGTCCCGGTGCGCACCTTCCGCGTCTGCTGACGGATGCCGAAGAGTGGTTGTTGTGGCGCGAATGCGCCGCGCAGGAGCACGCTGGACTCGAGCTCGCCAATCCAGGCGGGCTCGCGGACGGATTGCTCGGGGCTAGCCAACTTGCCGCCGAGCTCGCGATCGATGTGGCGCGACTGCGCGCCGCGCCGCACACCGAGACGGCGCTGTTGCAAGCGGTGCATCGGGAGGTGGGCGTACGCTGCGGTGCGATCGGTGCCGCCTCGCGGGATGCGCTGCTCGGCCGCGGCGGGGCGCTCGGCGAGCAGCGGCCGGTGGCATTTTGCGGCATGTTGCAGTCGACGCCGCGCTTGCGGACCCTGATCGACGCGCGGCGCGCCCTCGGCTGGCCGACGGAAATCATTGCGCCGCCGGCCGCGCCGCCCCCGGCGGCGGCGGTGCGCGCGGCGGACGAGACGGAAGAGCTGGATCGCATTGCGCAGTGGTGCCGCGAACGGCTCGAGCGCGCGCCGGCGGGCCGGCTGCTGGTGGTGGTGCCGGGCTCGATGGGCCGGCGCGAGCGCCTGGCCGCCTTGATCCGCCAGTCGCTCGATCCCGGCGGCGCATATGTGGCAGCGCCGGGGGCGGCCGTCGGCATCGAAGGCGGCGCATCGCTCGCCGACCATCCGGCCGTGAGTCAGGCCCTGTTCGGGTTGCGGCTGTTGACGGGGGCCGGCGTGCCGCTCGAGCGCCTGCTCGAGTGGTTGCGCGGCATCACTTTGCGGGAGTCTGCCGCCGATCGAGCCCGCCTCGATCTGTGGCTGCGTGAGCACGCCGCACCGCAGCTCGAGCGCGGCGAGCTGGCTCGAGCGCTCGCGGCGGCGCCGGGGCCGGCGGCGGCGGCGCTGCGAGCGCGGCTCGAGCGGGCCGGCGAGCCGCTGCTCGAGCCGGACGGCTCGGCGCGCCAGTGGTCCGAGCGCTTCCATGCCGCGCTCGGGGCGCTCGGCTGGCCGGGCCCGCCGGGGTTGGACAGTCCAAGCCAGCAAACGGCGCTGCGGCTGCGCGAGCTGCTCGATGAGTTCGGCCAAGTATCCGCCGCCGCGGGCGCGCTCGGCGGCGCGGTGGCGCTGGAGCGGTTGCGTGAGTTGGCGGCCCGAACCGGGTATCGCCCGGCGGATGAGGATCCGGCAGTGACCGTCACGGGACAGCTCGCCGATCCGGTGGCTCGGTACGAGGGCATCTGGGTGGCGGGGCTGCATGCCGAGACGCTCCCGAAGCCCCCCACGCCCGATCCGTTCCTGCCGGTTGCGGCGCAGCTCGCCGCGGGCCATGGCGCTGCCTCGAGCGCGGCGCGCTTGCGCGAAGCGCACGGGTTGCTGGCGGCCTGGCGGGCGGCGACCGATCACCTGGTGCTCTCGATGCCGCTGCGGGCCGAGGACGTGCGATTGCTGCCGAGTCCGCTGCTCGTCCCGTGGCTCGGCGCCGACGCGGCTCAAGCGACCGTGCTGCCGTGGCTGCCCGAGCGCGTGCACCGGGAGGATCGGCTCGAGTCATGGCGGGATGCGGGGGTGGCCTGGGCGCTCGGGGTGCCGCTGCCCTCGGGAACACGCAGCCTCGAGTTGCAGAATGACTGTCCGTTCCGCGCCTATGCGGAGCTACGCCTCGGCTGTGAGCGATCCTCGGTGGCCGAGCCCGGCATCGCCGCGGACCTGCGGGGCCGGCTGCTGCATGCCGCGCTGCAGCATCTGTGGGAAGCGCTCGGGGATTCAGGGGCGTTGTGCGCGCTTGCGCCGGCGGCGCTCGAGGCGCTCATCGGCGCGTGCGTCGAGCGCGCCGCAGCCGAGCTGATCGGGGTGGAGCGCGCGCCCCCGACGGTGCCGGCGGTGCAGCGTGAGTGCCGCCGCGCGGTTCGGTTGATCGCGGTGCTGTGCGCGGCGGAGCGGCAGCGCGCGCCGTTCACGGTGCGCTACACCGAGCATGCCTGCGAACTCGCTCTGAGCGAGGCCAGGGTGCGCGTGCGTATCGATCGGGTCGATGCGCTCGGGGACGGGAGTCTCGCGGTGCTCGACTACAAGAGTGGACGCGCGGTGCGCCCCGACTGGTACGGCGAGCGTCCGTCGCATCCCCAGCTGCTTGCGTATCTTGCGGCTCTGGGCGAGCCGGTGCGTGCCCTTGCGACCGTCAACCTGACGGCGCGCGAAGTGGGTTTCCACGGCATTGCCGCGCGCGAGGGATTGCTCCCCCAGGTGCAGACGGTGCGCA
>JAJZMI010000125.1 GCA_021798335.1 Pseudomonadota bacterium
CGCTGCCGCAGCGGGTGCTCGATGCGTTGCGCGGCTATCTCACGCAAGGGATGCCCGTGCGGCTCGACGGGCCCGCCAAGGTGAGCCTGTTCGAGTACAACAACGGCACGTTCGTGGTGGAGTCCTACCGCAACCATCCCGTGGCCGTGCGCATCACCGGGGGCTTCGCCCGGCTGAAGAACCTGACCAACGGCGTGGTCTCGGGCGGCAACCCGGTGCGCTCGGTGATGCTCTTCGCGCACCGCCCGGCCGGTCCGCGCCAATACAGCTACGAGCTGCGCATCGAGCCGCACAGCTTCGTCGCGTTCCGCGAGCGCAGCCCGTAAACCCGCTGCATCGGACGGCCGCCCCCGACCGCTACCGCAGCGCAGGATTCGCCCGCCGGCGCACCGGCAGGACACCCATGCGCCGCCTATGCGCCATGGCGGGCGAACCGCGGCCCGTCCGACCGCCGGCCGGATTCGGCCCGGCGCGCTCGGATGCTACAGTGTGGCGATGAGCCTCTCTCTCGTCATTTTCGACCTCGACGGCACCCTGATCGACAGTGCCGCCGACTTGGCGCACGCGCTCAACGGCGTGCTGGCCGATTTCGGCGCCGCGCCGCTGACAGTCCCGCTCGTGCGCGGCATGATCGGCGACGGCACGAGCAAGCTGGTCGAGCGGGCGCTGGCGGCGCGGGCGCTCGCGGACGCCGACCTCGCGGACGCGCATCGCAGGTTCATGCAACGCTACGCGGCCGAGCCGCTGCGCGCAACCACGGTCTACCCCGGCGTACGCGCAGGACTCGCGCAACTGCGTGCGCGCTCGCTGTCGCTGGCGGTGTGCACCAATAAATCCGTGCAACTCGCGCGAACGATTCTCGAGCGGCTCGAGCTGACGGATTTCTTTGCCCGCATCATCGGCGGGGATTCGCTCCCCTACTGCAAACCCGACCCGCGCGTGCTGCAGGCGTTGCTCGCGAGCTTCGCGGTCACGGCGCACGATGCGCTCATGATCGGGGACAGCGAGGTGGACGCTGCGACCGCGCAGGCGGCCAACGTTCCGATGGTGCTGATGCGCTACGGCTACCGGCGCGGCCCGATCGAGCAGATTCCCTGCCTCGCCGCGCTCGAGCATTTTGCGCTGCTGCCGCAGCTCATCGCCGCACTCCCGGACTGAGCGCGCGGGACGCTGCGGCACCGAGCGCCCCGCGGCGCCCGTGCGGTTGGCCAAAAAACACCCGTGTCTCGTAGGGAAACGTGACCCGCCCTTCACGCTGATGACGCTCGAACACCGCGCGCAGACCCGCGAGCAGCGGCTCATGCGCGGGGTCGCCGGGCTCGGGCACGAAGGACGAGGACATCGTCCGGCCCTTCAAGCCCTCGAAGTCGAGCACCTGCCGGTTGGCGAACTGCGCGCGCTCGGGCTCGCCGCCGAAGAATGTCCGTATGGCCGGCCCGCAGGCCCGGCGCTCGCGCACCGAATCGAATTCCGGGGCATGGCGCCGCAGCAGCGTCTCGTAGTCCGCCAGGAACGGTATTCGCGCCCGGGAGTGCTCGTTCCACACCAGCGCCGACCTGCCGCCCGTGATGGGCGCGGTTCACGCTCTGTTCAGCGCGACGATGGCACACTCTCTCCCGCACCGAGTGAGAACGGCTCCCGGACGGCGCAGAATCCCCCCCGTGCGCCACTGTTTAGGACTCGTCCAGGATTTGAGTCGGCCACTCGGTGCCTTTTTTCCCCTTTCCCAGCAAAAACGGGGCTCGCCGGCGGCGAGCCCCGTTTGCTGCAACGCAGCGACGCCGTACGCGGCTTGCGCGCCTCAGACGCCGGCGGGCTTGGGCCGGAAAACCACCTTCGTGGTCCAGGTGGGGATCGTCTTCGAATCGGTGCTGATCACCAGGTTCGCCTTCGCGACCCGGTAGCCCGAGGACAGCGTGACCGCCGTCGGCGTATCGCATGAGGCGGAGATCGGGAAGGTGCTGACGATGTGGATAGACCGCGCCCAGAGCTGATCCTGCGGCGTCTTGCCGATCGGCTCGATTTTCGCCCCGGTGATATTCGTATTCGCGGTGGTGGAGAACTCGTAATTCACCGCCCCTTGCCACCCGCCCCGCACAGGCGCCCCCGAGGTATCGATGATCGCTTCCTTGGTCAGCGGCGGCTGATCCAGCTTGATCTCGAGCGGCTGCGCCGGGAAGAGCTTCTGCCGGGTGGAGATGCCCTGCACCTGCCAGACGGCCAGAAACTGCAGCGGGAAGCTGCTCTTGCAGCGCACCGGCAGCATCGCCTGCCAGACCGTATGGGCGGCATTGGGATGCAACCGCAGCTTGTGCCCACCGCCGACTTGAAACAGATACATCGGACCGCTGACGAGCGCACCGCTCGTGACGGTCGCCGTGATCGGATACATGCCGATATTCGGGTCGGCTTCGAAGTGGGCCGGAGTCGTGTTGTGCACCTGCACGCTACACCCTGCCAGAGCCAGCGCCACCGCCACCGCACACGAAAGCTGAAATGCCCGCCGCATAACGCCCCCTAAATCCAGCCACCAGTCTTGAGCCACTTGCGAGTACCGCAACCGGCGAATTTTGACAACTAATTGCGACATTGACAAGAGCCGCGGCATTCACCGCCGCGCCGCATTCCCGGTCGACCGGGACGCCACGGACCGAGGCCGGGCAGCGCGCCAGCGGCGCGCCAGACCCGGCCTCGGTACTCCGACTCGCGCTTATTTCTTCTTGCGCGCGCCGGCCCGCTTGGCGGCCCGGAAGGAGATGCCGGCACGCATGGCCTTCTGTTGCACCGCCGCCGGAGTACGGCCGAGCTTCTTGGCGACCTCGGTGGTCGGCGTGCCCGCCTTCGCAAGCGCCTTCAAGGTCTTCAGCTCACTGGCGCTCCAGGACGCGCCGTCGTTCGGGGGACGTTTCGCCATTATAGACTCCCAAAAACACCCAACTACAGGGTTCGAGCGCTGATCATACACATATTTTTGCGCCTGTCCAACTTCTTTCAGTGAGTGTTGTAGGAAGTCCGGAGGCGTGCCCGGCGTATGTTGCCGGTCAGGACCGCGGCGGCCATCCGGTCGGACGGCCGCCGCGAGCTGTCAGTAGCGATAGTGGTCGGATTTGTAGGGTCCGGCACGGTCGACACCGATGTAGCGCGCCTGCTCGTCGCTGAGCTCAGTCAGCTCGGCGTTGAACTTCGTCAACTGCAACCGGGCGACTTTCTCGTCGAGCCGCTTCGGCAGCACATACACACCGACCGGGTAGTTCTCCGGGTGGGTGTACAGCTCGATTTGCGCCAGGGTCTGATTGGCGAAGCTCGAGCTCATCACGTAGCTCGGGTGCCCCGTGGCGCACCCCAGGTTCACCAGCCGCCCCTCGGCCAGCAGGATCAGGCGTCGGCCGTCGGGAAAGATTACGTGATCGACCTGCGGTTTGATGTTCTCCCACCGGTAGCGCTTCAGAGCCGCCACGTCGATTTCGTTGTCGAAGTGACCGATATTGCACACGATGGCGTTGTGCTTCATGCGCGCCATGTGATCGTGCGACACCACGTGCAGATTGCCGGTGGCGGTGACAAAGATATCCGCCTTGTCCGCCGCATACTCCATGGTCACCACGCGGAAACCCTCCATGGCCGCCTGCAGGGCGCAGATCGGGTCGATCTCGGTCACCCACACCTGCGCGGCGAGGGCGCGCAGCGCCTGCGCACAGCCTTTGCCGACATCGCCGTAACCGCATACCACGGCGATCTTGCCGGCCACCATCACGTCGGTGGCGCGCTTGATGCCGTCGACCAGCGACTCGCGGCAGCCGTACAGATTGTCGAATTTGCTCTTGGTGACCGAGTCGTTGACGTTGATCGCCGGGAAGGCGAGCCGGCCCTCTTTGGCCATCTGGTACAGCCGATGCACGCCGGTGGTGGTCTCCTCGGTGACGCCGCGGATGTGGCCGATGCGCCGCGAGTACCACTTCGGATCCGCCGCGAGCCGGGCGCGGATGGCCGCGAACAGCGCGGTCTCCTCGGCGCTCGCGGGCTTGGCGAGCACGCCCGCGTCAGCCTCGGCGCGCACCCCGAGGTGCATCAACAGGGTCGCATCACCGCCGTCGTCGAGGATCATATTGGTGAAGTGGCCATCGGGCCACTCGAAGATCCGATGCGTGTAATCCCAGTAATCCTCCAGCGACTCGCCCTTCCAGGCGAACACCGGCGTGCCTTGGACGGCGATCGCGGCGGCGGCATGATCCTGCGTCGAGTAGATGTTGCAGGAGGCCCAGCGCACCTGCGCGCCGAGCGCCTGCAGCGTCTCGATCAGCACCGCGGTCTGGATGGTCATGTGCAGAGAGCCGCTGATGCGCGCGCCGGCGAGCGGTTGCGCATCCGCGTATTGCGCGCGGATCG
Source organism: Pseudomonadota bacterium (assembly GCA_021798335.1). Classification (GTDB taxonomy): domain Bacteria; phylum Pseudomonadota; class Gammaproteobacteria; order Steroidobacterales; family Steroidobacteraceae; genus 13-2-20CM-66-19. The sequence continues at coordinate 4,387 of JAJZMI010000125.1, forward strand.
CCATCAGACCCGGCATCTCGGTCTCGGCGATGAGGATCTCCTTGCGCCCCCAGTCGGCGAGCGACAGATCGGCGACCACGTGGTCGGCCGGCGAGGTGGCCTGTTTCGGTTTGGCGTTCATGGATGAATGCTCCATCGGGTTGGTCGAGCGCCGTATTCACACGGGCGCGCGTCGTCCGAGCCTGGCAGGGGGCGGGAATGCACGGCGCCGCCGCCTGTCGCAACGCTCCTCGAACGACACCGCTGCGCCGCACGGTGCGGCGCGAATCAAGGCCGGGCACGGGCGCCTGTGCGCGCCTCGCCCCCGGCGCCGGTCACGCCGCCTTGGAGGACTTGGCGTCCGCGGCCAGGGCCTCGGCCCGGTCGGTCCGCTCCCAGGTGAACTCGGGCTCGGCCCGGCCAAAGTGGCCGTAGGCGGCGGTTTTCTGATAGATCGGCCGAGCCAGGTCGAGCATCTGGCGCAGCCCATAGGGGGTGAGATCGAAGTGCCGGCGTACCAGAGCGGTCAGCTGCTCGCCCGTGAGGCGGCTGGTCCCGAAGGAATCGACCATGATCGAGGTCGGCTCGGCGACCCCGATGGCGTAGGAAACCTGCACCTCGCAGCGCCTGGCCAATCGGGCGGCCACAATGTTCTTGGCGACATAGCGGGCGGCGTAGGCGGCCGAGCGATCGACCTTCGAAGGATCCTTGCCGGAGAACGCCCCACCCCCATGGCGGGCATAACCGCCATAGGTGTCGACGATAATCTTGCGTCCGGTGAGACCGCAATCCCCAACCGGCCCCCCGACGACGAATCGCCCGGTGGGATTGATGTGGAACTTCGTGTCCGCGCCGATCCACTCCGACGGCAGCACCGGCTTGAGGATCTCCTCCATGACCGCCTCGCGCAGCCGCTCGATGGAGATCTCGGGGCTGTGCTGTGTCGAGAGCACCACAGCCGCTATGCCGGTCGGACGATCGTCCTCGTAACGCAGCGTGACTTGGCTCTTGGCGTCCGGCCGCAGCCAGGGCAGCGCACCGCTCTTGCGCACTTCGGACTGGCGCTTCACCAGACGATGCGACAGCGTGATCGGCGCCGGCATCAGCACGTCGGTCTCGTCGGTCGCGTACCCGAACATCATGCCCTGATCGCCGGCGCCCTGGGCACGCTCATCGCTACGATCCACGCCCTGGGCGATGTCCGGCGACTGCTTGCCGATCAGGTTGACCACCCCGCAGCTCGCGCCATCGAAGCCCATCTCCGAGGAGTTATAACCGATATCGAGGACCGTCTTGCGCACCAGCGCCTCGACGTCCACCCATGCCGTGGTGGTCACTTCACCGGCCACGATCACCACGCCGGTCTTGACCAGCGTCTCGCATGCCACGCGCCCCTGCGGGTCCTCCGCCAGGATCGAATCGAGCACCGCGTCCGATATCTGATCGGACACCTTGTCGGGATGGCCTTCGGACACGGACTCGGAGGTAAACAGATAGCGATTGCTCATCAGTGGGTTCCCGTGAAGAGTTGCGTGGAAAGAGGGGCGGCGGCCGGCGCCCCCGGCGGGCCGAAGGCGGCCTGCGCGGCCTCGGCGCCGAAGCTCTCGGCGAGCCGCGCGGCGATCTCGGCGCGTGTCGCGCGGTGGTTCTGCGTGCCGAGCGCCTCGATCTTGATCGCGCCCATCACGGCCGCGACGCGCCCGGTGGTGGTCCAATCGAGCCCGTACAACAATCCGTGCAGCAGCCCCGCACGATACGCATCGCCGCAGCCGGTCGGATCCACCACGGCGCGCGCCTTGGCGCAGGGGATCTCGATGCGGCCGTCGCGAGTGTGGATGACCGACCCCTGCGCGCCTCGGGTGACGATCAACGCCGCGACGCGCTCGCAGAGCTGCCGCTCGTCCCAGCCGGTCTTTTGCCGCACCACCTGCCACTCGTAATCGTTCAGCGCCACCCAGCGGGCCTGCTCGATGAACCTGCGCAACGCCTCGCCATCGAACATCGGCAGGCCCTGGCCCGGATCGAACAGGAAGGGAATGCCCACCGCGGCGAACTGGGCGGCATGCTCGATCATGCCGTCGCGCCCGTCCGGAGCCACCACGCCGATGGTCACGCCATGGGCCGCATCCACCGTATTGCGCTGGGCATACTGCATCGCGCCGGGATGAAAGGCGGTGATCTGGTTGTCCTCGAGATCGGTGGTGATGAATGCCTGCGCGGTCAGCTCCTCCTCGAGCACGCGCAGATGATCGAGCGGAACGCCCGAGCGCTCGAGCCAATCGCGATACGGGCCGAAGTCGCGCCCCACGGTGGCCATGGGCACACCGATGTCCCCGAGCAGCCGCATGTTGTAGGCTATGTTGCCCGCGCAGCCGCCAAACTCCCGGCGCAACTGCGGCACCAGGAAGGAGACATTCAGGATATGGATCTGCTCGGGCAGGATGTGGTCGCGGAAGCGGCCTTCGAACCGCATGATGGCGTCGTACGCCACCGAGCCGCAAATCAACGCCTTGCGGGTGCCTTCACCCGTGCGTGACACCCCGCCCGCCGGGAAATTCCGTGTCATGCCTAGTCATTTCGCTTGAGTCGATTGGTGATTCTAACTGAAATCGCCCGTGGAAACCAGGGCAAGGGGCCGGGAGTTTTGGGTCAATTTGACGCTGGGGTGCAATTCCGGGTCTCCCGAAACAAAGAGGCCGCAACGCGCGCGGCCTCTTTGAAAATTGGACGAAATTTTAGGCGCGCTTTCGTTGTTTTCTCTCCGCGCATTCTTGTTCCAAAGCTTCGAGAGCCTTCTTCTTTTCTTGGGCCTCTTTCGCAATCAAAATGATCTCGGCACGCGCAAAGCGCCCCAAGACATCTCGAATCAGTGGCTGGTATCCAATCCCGCGATACTCCGCAATCACTTTCAAAATGGAAATGAGATCCTTCTGGAGCCGCATAGAGACCATTTGTAGCTCCAGCGCCTCATCGATCTCTCTCCGTAGCTCCTCCGGGGCGCACTCGACGAATTGTTCGTCGCGCCCAAGCTTTCCTGTTTCCCACGGATCCATATCCGCTGGTGCTGTCTTAACGTCGGCCATGGTTAATCTCCTGCACGGGGGGGCTACGCCTAGCATTGTCCCCGTCGTGTATATAGTGCAATTTCGGCAGCATTGGGCGGAAATGCAGATTT
>JAJZMI010000227.1 GCA_021798335.1 Pseudomonadota bacterium
GATGTTCTGATACACCGCGTCCGCCGTCCCGCGGTACCAGTGGGGGCCGGTCTGCTGCTGCGCGGGCACGACTTCGATGAACTCGCCGAACTCCCCGCGCAGGTATCCCCAGCCGTGCTGCACGTGCCCGATCAGCGATTGCGCCTTGTACTGCGTGAGAATCGCGATCTGGCGAATGCCGGAATTGATGCAGTTCGAGAGCACGAAATCAATGATGCGGAATTTCCCGCCGAAGGGCGTCGCCGGTTTGCAGCGATTGGCCGTCAAGTCCCTGAGCCGCTCGCCGCGCCCCCCAGCCATGATCACCGCCAGCGCTCCGCCGGTGAGCCGGCTGACGTAGCGTCCGGATGAGGCGCGCGCAGGTTGTCGCATCATGGGTCCTGGCTCCCGCAGGATACTGCCGGCATCTATCCTAGCAGCCGGATCGCGGGCTCACAGCCTTTTCAAAGCCATTTCATCAGGCCCATGCCGTACGGATGGGCGAGCAGCTCGTGCCAGGGATAAATGCGCACCTCGGAGGCGAATTGGCCGCAGCCGGGCGGCTCGGCGTCGAGCTGGAACACTGCCGCGTCGCCCTCCCACGCTCCGCTCGGCTGCATCAGCGCGTGCCACACGCCCGGCAGGGGCGCGGCCTCGAACGAGCACAGCGGCGGGGGCTCGGTGGCCGCCTGCGGCAGGAGCCGGCGGGCGACGAACTCCACCCGTACGTCGCCCGGTTGCAATCCGGCCAGGCTCACCGCCACCCTCATCCGCAAGCTCCGATCGCGGGGGATCTCGGCCGAGGCGGCTTCGATCAGGCGCAGATCGACGCGGCTCCAGGCTTGGCGTACCCGCTGCTTCCACTCGGCCAGCTGCCGCGCGCCGCTGTACTGCTCATGCGAGAGCCGCGCGTATTGCTCGGTGGCCCGGCGGTACAGCTTGTCGGTGTAGTCGCGCAGTACCCGCTGCATGTTGAAGCGCGGTATCACCGTCATCATCGCCTGCTTGGCGCGCCGCACCCATTCGGTGGAGTGCCCTTGCGGGCCGCGCTGGTAGTACAGCGGCACGACCTCTTCCTGCAGCGTGTGCAGGATCAGCTCCGCCTCGATCGAATCCCGCCGGCTCCAGTCCTGGACATCGGAGGGCGGGATGCCCCAGCCGTTGTCCGTCATGCACCCCTCGGCCCACCAGCCATCGAGGATGCTCAGGTTCAGGCGGCCGTTGATCGCGGCCTTGATGCCGGAGGTGCCGCTCGCCTCGAGCGGCGCGATCGGGGTGTTGAGCCACACATCGACGCCCGAGACCAGCGAGCGGGCCAGCTGCAAGTCGTAGTCCTCGAGGAAGATGATCCGGCCGATGAACTCCGGGGAGGTCATCAGCTGGCGGATCTCGCGCAGCATTTCCTTGCCCGGCTCGTCGGCCGGATGCGCTTTGCCGGCGAACAGCAGTACCACGGGCCGCTGTGGGTCGTTGACCAGCCGGGCAAGACGGGTGCGATCGCGCAGCAGCAGCGTGGCGCGCTTGTAGGTGGCGAAACGGCGGGCGAAGCCGATCGTGAGCACGTCGGGACGCGTCGGGTCGAGCAGCCGGGTGATGCGCGCGAGCTGCGCGAGGCTCAAGCCTTTGCGGGCGTACTCGCGCTCGAGCCGGGTACGCACCGCGTCGAGCATCTTGGCCTTGACCTCCTGGGCGGTCCGCCAGAAGCGCTCGTCCGGCACGGCCGAAAGCGCCGCCCAGAAGTCCAGGTCGGTCAAGCGCTCGGTCCAGCTGGCACCGAGCTCCGCGTCGAAGAATTCGACCCAGAGCTTGTGCAGGAACGTGGGAACGTGCACGCCGTTGGTGACGAACCCAACGGGATTGTCCTCGGGACGGACCTCGGGCCAGTGGTCGGCGCACAGCTCGCCGGAGACCTTGCCGTGGATGCGGCTGACGCCGTTCACCTGCCGTGCGCCGTTCAGCGCCAGCCGAGTCATATTGAATATTCCCGGCACGGCCGGCGCGCGCCCGAGCTCGAGAAAGCGCTCCACAGGGATACCGAGGTCGGTGATGAAGTCCTGGAAGTGCTCGAGGATCAGCCCATGCCCGAACGCATCGTGCCCCGCGGCCACCGGTGTATGCGTGGTGAAGACGCAGGCCGACGCCGTGGCCTCCAGCGCCGCATCGAACGGCAATCCCAGGCCCTTGTGCTCGCGAACCAGCTCGAGGATCAGGAAGGCCGCGTGGCCCTCGTTCAAGTGCCAGGCGGCCGGTGCGAGCCCGAGTGTCCGCAGCGCGCGCACCCCGCCGATGCCGAGGATCATCTCCTGGCGTACGCGGGTCGATTCGTCCCCGCCATAGAGCCGCCGGGTGATGTCGCGATCGGAGGGCGCATTCTCCGGGGTGTTGGTGTCGAGCAGATAGACGGGCACACGGCCGGCCTGGGCCTTCCAGATGCGCGCCATCACGTCCCGTCCGCCGATGCGCACGGAAATCGTCAGCCATTGGCCATCGCCGCCGCGCACCGGCTCGACCGGCAGATCGCGTGGATCGTGGGCCTTGTACTCGTCGTGCTGCACGCCGTCGTCATCGACCGATTGGGTGAAATAGCCCTGCTCGTAGAGCAGCCCCACGGCCACGAAATGCGCGTCGGCGTCGCTTGCGGCTTTGCAATAGTCCCCGGCCAGCACGCCGAGGCCCCCGGAGTAGATCGGAAAGCTCTCGTGAAAGCCGTACTCGGCGCAGAAATAGGCGACCAGCGACTCTCCGGCGCGGGGACGTGCGGCAAGATAGGCATCCAGCCGCTGCATCACCGCCGTATAGCGGGCCACGTACTGCGGGTCGCCGGCGGCCCCATCCAGGGCGCGCTGCGGCAGGCAGCGCAGCATCAGCCGCGGATTGCCGCGGCATTGGTTCCACAGCTCCGGGTCGAGGTCCTCGAACAGCGCGCGGGCCGGCCGATGCCAGCTGAAGAACAGATTGCCGGCGAGTTCGGGCAGGCGCGCCAGCGCCTCGGGAATGACGGGAACGATTTCGATCAAAGACTTGCGCATGACAACAGTGAATTGGGAGCGGTTACAGGCGGTGAAGTCTAGCCGCTTCGCGGCGGTGGCGCGCGGGCGCATATCGCGATTGCGACCCACTGCCGGTGTCTGCGCCGTTGCGAAGCGGTTTGTATGTGCGAGAATCGCCGCGACCGCGGGAGGTGCGAATCATGCTCAACAGTGCGCGCATCACACGATTCCTGTCGGCGCTGCCCGCGGCAGCGGCGGCGCTCGTCCTGGGTATCGGCGGCGCCTCGGCGCAGCCGCTCCGGCTGGAGAATCTCGCGCATTTCCCGCGCACCACGCTGACGATCGAAGCGCACGGGCGTGCGTGCCGATTCCGCGTCTGGGTCGCCGATACGCCGGACCGCCAGGCACAGGGGCTGATGTTCGTGCGCGACCTGCCGCCCACCGAGGGAATGCTGTTCCCGATGCGTCCGCCGCAAGTGGCGAAATTCTGGATGGAGAACACCTACATCCCGCTCGATATGCTGTTCGTGGCCCCCGACGGGCGGATCGAGAAGATCGTCGCCAACGCCAAGCCTTTTTCCTTGATGACGATTTCCTCGGGCGTGCCGGTGGAAGCGGTCGTCGAGATCGGCGGTGGCGAGGCGCGCAAGTTAGGTCTCGCGGTCGGGGAGCACGTGCGGTGGGATCCGCCGGCCGCCGGCTGAGGTTCTGTCGGATCCGTCCATGATGCCGCGCCGGCCGAGGCCGGCGCGCCGCGAATTTTCTCCCCTCCAGGCAGTGCTCCCGTTTGACGCGCCTCAGCCGAGCGGCGATGCGCTTTCGATGCGTCGCGCGGAGTCTTGCGGATCGGCGCAGCCTGTACGGAAGCGGTGCCGCAATTGTCCGAGGTCAAAATTTCCGTGGCATGCGGGCAACGAATCGCGGAAAAAAATGTGCCGTCGCTGCAACAAAATTCACCGATCCAGGGCTGTTTCATGCCCGAAACGACTCGTCCAGACCCCTTTATGCGGTCAACCGACTGAAAAATGGGGTGAAATGCCGGAGCGGCGCATACGTATGCAATGACCGTTCTCGCCGCATCCCATCGTGGAAGGACCCGACGCGTTGCCGCCCGCTTGTTGCAGGGCGCTGACACCGTGCTATATTCCCGACAACGGTGAGAAGACCACAAGGGCATCGGGAGCTGGGAACGCGCCAGCTGCGCGACGCGATGAGAGATCCGATCCGGGCCGTTTGGGCCGCGCAAGCCGACTATCGAGTGGTTTTTCGTTCATCAGATGCTTGAGTCGTGGACTTCAGGATCCGCGTTCAATCTTCTTTAGCTTTGGGAGATATTCGAATGCCTAACAGAAATCCGCGCAGTCCGTCCGGGGGCTCGGCCGTTCGCAGCGCCGTAAAGCGTGCGCTGGCGATCGGCGCGATCGCCGCCATGGGTGCCGGGACGCTGGCCGCACATGCAACCCCCGCTCCCTCGCCGAAGCCGCTGGCAACCGCCGCGCAAGCCGGTCCGACGCCGCCGCCGGCGCCGGCCGCGGCCTCCTCGCACCTGCAGACCATCGTGGTGACCGGCACCCTGATCCCGCGGACGGATACCCAGACCGCGGAGGCCATCACCATCCTCAGAACCTCGACGCTCAGACACCTCGGCGTGGTGAACGTGGAGCAGGCCCTCAACACGGTGACGTCCAATGTTCCCTCCCTGAATATCGCGCAGTCGGTGGGAACGTTCTCCGGCGGGGGCACTTATGCCGACCTGCGTGACCTCGGTCAGGGTCGCACGCTGGTGCTGCTCGATGGCCACCGACTGGCCAACAATGCCTTCAGCGGCAATGCGGTCGACCTCAGCGGCATTCCGTTCTCGGCCATCCAAAGCGTTCAGGTGCTGCGCGAGGGCGCTTCGGCGCTCTACGGTGCGGATGCCATCGCGGGCGTCGTCAATTTCATCACCAAGCGCAATTACCAGGGCGCCGAAATCGATGCCCAGATCAATCACCCGCAGGAAGAGGGCGGTGGCTCGGGCAATATCAGTTTCACCTTCGGCCACGGCAGTCTGAGTCGCGACGGCTATAACTTCATGATCACGGCCGATTTCACCCGGCAGCAGGAGCTGCGGGCGACGCAGCGGTCGTTCTCCGCCACGGGTTTCAATCCGGCGCTCGGTTATACGAGCACGAACAATCCCGGTACGTGGCCCGCCACCATCGTCGATGGCAATGGGAACTTCTGGCAGCCCGACTTTCCGGCCTGCACGGGCAATCCGTTCCTGACCACGTATTTCGGCAACTGCGCGTACCGGTATTCCGCCGCGACGGATCTGATTCCGAAGTCGTACGAGGCGTCCGCATTGATGTCCTTCACCAAGGCGCTGCCGGACAACAATCAGGTGCGCCTGCAGTATTTCTATACCCGCTCGAAGGTGACCGCCTGGGCCGGTCCCATGTTTTATTTGTTCACGATGACGCCCCAGGCCGATCCGACCTACTTTCCCACTGGGGCCGGCTTGACGTGCGAGGCGGCGTTTCAAGGTTCTCCTTGCAGTGCCCCCCCGGATCTGAGCGGGCCCATCACGGCGATCTGGACAGACCCCAACAACAATCGCTACTCGGACAACACCAATACCGAGCAACGGGTTCTGGTGACCTTCTCGGGGCACAACGACGGTTGGAATTACTCGGCCAGTCTGAACTGGAGCCAGAACCTGAACGCCGATGGCAACGTCGGCGGATATCCCAATGAGGCGGTGCTCGCCCCCGGCGGTATCCTCAGCAATCTGATCAATCCCTTCGGTCCCCAGTCCTTGCAGGGGCAGGCGCTGATCAACGGCAGTTACGTCAATGGCATATATCAGAACGGCAAGATGAGCCGGTGGAGCGTCAGCGGCCATGTCAGCCACAGGGTGTTCCATTGGTTCAACACCCGTCATGCCGCGATCCTGGCGATCGGAGCCAGTGTGCGTGGCGATCGATTCCAAAGCGCCACCACGCCGTATAATAACCTGGTCTCCGCGGCTACGGGGCTGTCAGACTTTGCCATCCAAGGCAGCCGCACGGCGCAGGCGGTCTATGCCGAGTTGAACGTGCCGATGGGCTCCCACCTCGACGTCGATCTGTCGGATCGGGAGGACCGGTATAGCGATTTCGGTACGACGAACAACGGCAAGCTGGCGGTGCGCTATCAGCCGTCCCGCTACGTGACCTTCCGCGGCGCGGCCTCCACCGGCTTCCGGGCGCCGACGCTCTACGACTTGTATGAGCCCGCGACCATGAGTGCCTCGACCTCGGGCACCATGGGGGCGAACAATCCTTTCTGTGCGCCGGGCCAGTACACGGCGGAGTGGACCCCGACCGTCTGCAGCGCGCAAGGTCTGGGATTGTTCGGCGGCAATCCGCATCTGAAACCGGAGACATCGGAGAATTTCGATTTCGGTGTCATCCTCGCGCCGATGCGCAACCTCGGCATCACGTTGGACTATTACCGGATTCTGGTTAAAAACACCATTGGTGAAGTTCCGCCGACGGACATCTATCAGAATCCGACGCAATTTGCCGACCTGATCCATACCAACGCGGCAGGCACGCTCACCCCGTCGGTCGCGGAGGCCGCCGATTGCACGCCGTACACGCAGCCGACCTGCGGCTACATTCTGGCGAACCTGGCGAATGTCGGCCGGCTGTCGACCGACGGCATCGACGTCAGCATCAAGTACTCGCAGCGAACCCGCTTTGGCGAGTTCCGCGAGGACCTGGAGGGGACCGCGATCACCCAGTTCCTGGTGCAGAACTATCCGGGTGGGCCGGAGATCAACACCGTGGGCTGGTTCAATCAAGGCTACGAGCCCGCGCCGAGGTGGCAGCACATCGTGCGGGTCGACTGGACCAGCCCCGACGGCATGTGGGGCGCCGGGCTCTCCAATCGGTTCTTCTCGCACTACATCGACGAGAACCCCATCGCCTCGGGGGCGCAGAGAATCGTGGGCAGTCAGTCGACCTGGGATGCCTACGTGTCCGACAGGCCGGTGCGTGGCCTGACGGTATTGTTCGGCATTCGGAATCTGCTCAACACGGCACCGCCGTACACCAACTCGTTTCAAGGCAACTTTGCATCGGGCTACAACTCGCTGTTCTCGAATCCCATCATGCGTGACTTTTATCTCAATCTGACGTATCGGTTCCTCTGATCGCGCGTCAACGGCATGCGCCGTCCGGGTACCCGCCTTTCGGGCGGGTACCCGGCCACGGTCAGGCCGAGGATTGATTCGAAGCCCCGCCTCGCGCGGGGCTTTTTTTTGTGGCGGTATCCGTCGGGCGTATAGTGGACATGGAAGTTCGGGTGAACGCGCCGAGGTTGCGCATGAATGCCCGTAGCACGATTCTCTTGATCGCAGCGCTGCTGCCCGCCGCCGTGCTGGCACGCACGAGCGCTGTGCCGGCGTCACGCCTGCGGGGGCCT